>JAHFFX010000042.1 GCA_023247755.1 Candidatus Omnitrophota bacterium
GCATCCGCAAACAGACCGCCGTCAAGCTCCTGCGTTCGTATTTTTATCTGGAAAGGGAAGAACCCGCCTACCTCAAGGAAGGTTTCAGCGCCGAGCGCGAGGCGGCCGTCGTCCCCGGTTACGAAGAAGTCAACGTCCTGCGGCTCGCCAAAGATAAGAAAGACCTGCCCAAATCGGATTACATCCATCTCAAAAAGGCCGTCTTCGAGAACGGCAAGGACGCGCTCACCGTGCGCAAGGACCTCACGCAGCTCATGAAGCAGCGCAAGGAGGTGGACCCGGAGGAAGAGCGCGAGAAAAGAAGCGAAGCCGCTGTCCGCCGCTTTGTCAACGCCTTCCGTTCCTTTAAGCGGGACATGGACGCGCTTAAGCTCATCCCGGCGCCCTTGCTGCGCGAGACCGAAGAGCTGGTGCGCAAGATCGAACGTGAAACCCTCTGAGAGCTATGCCGCCTGGCCGCAAGACTGTTGACCTTTCCGCGATTTCCGATGAAGAACTTCTCAATTCCCGCGTTTGCGACCTTCCGTTAACGATCGAAGGGACCTGGCTTGCCGATTGCATCGGGAAGCTTTATGGCGAGTTGCAAGAGCGCGGATTGCAGTTCCGCCCGGTCTGCTATCTTGCCGACGAATGGCTCACCCCCACCGATGAAACCTGCATCGGGATCCCTTTTTATCTCGCCCATCCGCGGCTCATCGAACTCGAAAAGAGAATGATGCTGGAGGCCGAAGGCGAGACCGAACCCTGGTGCCTGCGGCTCTTGCGACACGAGACCGGCCACGCGATCGGCTATGCCTACCGCCTGCAAAGGAAGACCGGCTGGAAAAAATTTTTCGGCAATCCGGCCAAAGAATATCCCGAGACCCACCGCTTCCGGCCCTACAGCAAGAATTACGTTCAGCACCTGGAGAATTTCTACGCGCAGTTCCATCCCGATGAGGATTTCGTGGAGACCTTTGCCGTTTGGCTCACCCCGGGATTGGACTGGCGCGCGCATTACAAGGGGTGGGGGGCGCTCAGGAAACTCGAATATATCGATACGCTCATGCGGGAGATCCAGGGGAAGGCGCCGGTGGTCAAGAGCGCGAACCGTTATTGGCGGCTTTCGACGCTGCGCCTGACCCTCAAAAGCTTTTATGCGCGCAAGAAGCAGTTCTGGGCGGAGGACCTGCCGGATTTTCACGACGCGAACCTGCGCCGGATGTTCGAACCGTTCAGTGATCCCGCGGGAGATCCTTCCATCAAGGAGATCGGCCGCTGGCAGGTCGCTTCCCAGGTCCTGGAGAAGTACCGGGAGGAACTGCTCACGCAGATCTCCCGTTGGACCGGCGAGCGGAAATACGTGGTCGATGATCTGCTCAAGAAGGTCATTCGCCGCAGCCGGGAACTCAATCTGGTGACCGCCCAACCCGAGCCCCGCGCCGTGGCTTCGATCGCGAGCTACCTCACGACCCTGGTCATGAACTATCAGTACACCGGCCGTTTGCGGGGAAAAAAGAGGAAACGATGAAGAAAGCGCTGAAGATCCTGCTGCTGTTCAACAGCCCCTCGGCCCAGCCCCGCGGTTACGAATATAAGGAGGAGTTCGCCGACCCCGAGAACATGTACACGGAGAACGACATTCACCGGGCCCTTCTGGTCAACGGGCACGGCGTGCGTGTTCTGGGGCTCTTCAACGACATTGCGCCGCTGCTCGAAGAGGTCCGGGAGTTCCCGCCGGACGTCATTTTCAATCTGGTCGATATGTTCAACGAGAAGGCGCAGTGGGACAAGAACGCCGCCGCCCTCATCGAGATGCTGGGGATCCCTTTTACGGGGTGCTCACCGGTGAGTTTGATGCTTTGCAACAATAAAGCCATGAGCAAGAAGATCCTGAGCTATCACCGGATCAAGGTCCCGCATTTCGAAACGTTCGATCGCGGCCGGCGCGTGCAGGTCGGCAAGAAACTCAAGCTGCCGGCCGTCGTTAAACCTTTGTGTGAAGAGGCTTCCCGCGGGATCTCGCAGGCGTCGGTCGCCGACAGCGCGGAGGCGCTGGAGGAGCGGGTGAAATTCATTCACCAGAAGATGGAGATGGACGCGATCGCCGAGGAATATGTGGACGGCCGGGAGCTTTACGTGACGGTGATGGGCAGAAAGAAGATCGAAGTGTTCCCCGCCAGAGAACTGCTCTTCGGTGAGCTGCCCGAGGGGGAGCCGCGCATCGCCACCTACAAGGCCAAATGGGACGACGCTTACCGCCAGCGCTGGGGCATCAAGAGCGTCTTCGCGGGAAAGCTTTCGGAAGAGCTCGAACGGCAAGTGAGCGAGACCTGCAAACGCGCCTATCGCGCTTTGGGGCTCGATGCCTACGCGCGGTTCGACATCCGCGTCACCCCGGACGGACAGGTCTTCATCATCGAGGCCAATGCGAACCCGTGCTTGGCGCGCATCGATGAAATGGCCCAGTCGGCCGAGAAGCTGGGCCTGGCGTACGACGCTTTGGTCCAGCGGGTCGTGGAGATGGCCCTGGAAAGATAGGAAAGATTTTCAAGATTTTAGTTAACTTGGGCCCGGAAGTGGCTTATAAATAATGATATACTTTCGAAGGGGGGTGGGGAACCCTTCAGGGTTCCCCACCCCCCTTAGGGAACTTGACCCGGAAAGCCGATCCAGAAAGGACCGATGTCTAAGAAGATCCTGGTGATTGACGACGATCAGCTCAACATCAAGCTCGTCAAATCCCGTCTCGAAGCCAGCCAGTATCAGGTGATCACCGCGTCCGATGGCGAAGAGGGCCTGCAAAAGGTGCTCAAGGAAAAGCCGGACCTGGTCATCCTGGACGTTCAAATGCCCAAAATGAACGGCTACACGTTCATGCTGGAATTCAGGAAGCTCAGCGAGTTCTCCTCCATTCCGGTCATCGTCCTTACCGCCCACGAGGAAATGCAGCCGATCTTCACCCTCAAGGGCGTGCGGGGGTATCTGGTCAAACCCATCAAGTTCGAACTGTTGTTCGAGAAGCTGAACGCTCTGCTGGGCCCGCCCGGGGCTGGAACCGCAACCCCGAAGGGGTAAGCCGCTCACAACCGAAAGGATTGTGTCGTGCCTGATCCCAAGAATATCCCACATCTCCTAAGACTTCTGGACGATGAATCCTCGATGGTCCTTGAGGAGATCACCAAGGCGTTGCAGTCGTATGGCTCGGAGCTGCGCGACGAGTTGGCCGGGATGCGCCTGGACCTCAATCCCACCCAGAAGAAGGTCCTGTTCGACATCCTGGAGCATCACAATCGGCAATGGCTGTCCGAGGTCTGGAAGGGTTGGTATTACATCAAGGATGATGCGGCGCGCCTCGAGGCGGCGCTCGATCTGCTTGCCCAGTTCCAGAGCGGATTGCCTCCCAAGGTTCCGCTGAAGACGCTTTTGGACCGTCTCGCGGAGGAATTCAGCGCCACCCACATCAAGAAGGACCCGTACGGGCTCGCGTATTTTCTATTTGAGGTCAAGGGGCTTAAAGGCGCCAAAACGGATTATTACAATCCGCAGAACAGTAATCTCATTTATGTGCTCCGGGAGAATAAAGGCATTCCGATCAGTCTCGCCTGTGTTTATATTTTGACGGCGGCGCGCTTGGGGCTCGAGGTCGAAGGTTGCAATTTCCCCGGCCATTTTCTTGCGCGCATCGAGCTCAACGGGAAAAAAGTGTTCGTCGATTGTTTCAACGGCGGCCGTGTGGTGACCCAGCAGGAGCTCCTGCAATTGCAGGAGGACGGTGCTTCCATCTCGCAAGAGGTCCTGCGCGAGAACGTCTCCCCCGAGACCGTCGTCAGCCGCTTCCTCGGCAACCTCATCCAGGCCTACGACCAGACCGGGGGGATCGAGAACAGCCAGCTCATGTTCGAATTGCTGAATACCCTCGAGCTATCCCATCTGAGGGTCAAATCCGCCTCATGATCGTATTGAAAATCAGTGGTAATGACCAAATCCCAAGCCCCAAGTTCCGAACAAATCATAAATTCCGGATTCCAAGAACCAAACGTTTGGATTTTGTGATTTGAGATTTGGGATTTATTTGGAGATTGGAATTTGGTATTTGGGATTTTCTCGCTATGGACCACGCCATTCTCCTCATTTCCTGTCCCGACCAAAAAGGGATCACCGCGTCCGTCGCCAATTTCGTTTACGTCAATGGCGGCAACATCATTCACGCGGACCAGCACATCGACGAGCAGAGCGACACCTTCTTCATGCGGATCGAATGGGAGCTGGCCGGGTTCGCGTTCCCCCGCAACCGCATTGGCGCGCATTTTGCGCCCCTCGCCCGGAAGTTCCGGATGGATTGGAGCCTGCATTTCACGAAAGAAGTCCCCCGGCTCGCGATCTTTGCCTCGAAGTACCTGCACTGCCTGCAGGACCTTCTGTGGCGGCAGAAGGCGGGACAGCTTCCGGCGCAGATCGTCGCCGTCGTCAGCAACCACGCCGATGCAAAGAAGCTCGCGGAGAATTTCCGCATTCCTTTTTATAGGTTTCCCATCACAAAGAAAAACAAGCTCGCGCAGGAACGCAAGCAGCTGGCCCTTCTCAAGAAAAAGGGCGTTGAATGCATCGTCCTCGCCCGTTACGGCCAGATCCTGACGGAAAAGTTCATCCGGCAATACCGCCACCGCATCATCAATATCCACCATTCCTTCTTACCCGCCTTCGCCGGGAAAAGTCCCTATGCCCAGGCCTATGGCAAAGGCGTGAAGATCATCGGGGCCACCAGCCACTATGTCATCGAAGCTTTGGATGAAGGGCCTATCATCGAACAGGACACGGTCCGTATCTCGCACCGGGATTCCCTGCAGGACCTGGTCAGAAAAGGGGAGGACCTTGAGAAGATGGTGCTCAGCCGCGCGCTGCGCTGGCATTTGGAGCGGAAGATCCTGGTCTATGATAACAAGACCGTTGTTTTTTCCTGATCCCGCCATACCTCCCGCAAAAATAATTTAAGAAATTAGTTGACAGCCACACATAAGGGCGGTATCATGCGCACATGAACGAAAAACGCCCACTCACCGATAAACAAAAAGAGATCCTCAAGTTCATTTACCAGTCGGTAAACGCCAGCAACCTGCCGCCCACGTTAAGAGAGATCGGTTCCCATTTCGGATACTCTTCGACGGGCACCACCCGCGACCATCTGCGGGCCCTGGCCAGAAAAGGCTACATCCGCATCGCGGCCAACAAATCCCGCGCCATCGAATTGGTCAAAGAAGCCCTGTTCTCCTTCCCGATCCTGGGCAAGGTGCAGGCCGGCCTTCCCACGCTCGCCGTTGAGAACATCGAAGGTTATCTCGACCTGCACAGTCTCGTCTTCTCGGATGAGAGCATTTTCGCGCTCAAGGTCCGGGGGGACAGCATGTCGGAGGCGGGGATCATGCCCGATGACCTCGTGCTGGTCAAGAAGCAATCGATGGCCCAGGTGGGAGAGACCGTGGTCGCCCTGATCGGAGAAGAAGCGACGGTCAAGCGTCTCAACCGCAAAGGCGACGGCTACGTGCTGGCTCCCGCAAATCCCAAATACGAGCCCATTCCCGTGAGCGATGACGTTTCCATATTAGGGAAGGTCATCAGTGTTATCCGTCGTTATTCTTAAGTCTGAGGATGAATTTTGTCTTGTGAGAGTCGCCTCTTGGGGGTAAAATGCCTTCCTACAGGCCTTCGTAAGCGTGGAGTTTTTCCATTGTCTTGAGGTGAAGGCCAGTACTGACTACGACCATCTTTATCCAGAAAGGTCAGTATATGAGGCGTCTTTCCTTTTTGATCCTGCTGTTGGTCTCCGCATCGGTTTGCTCGGCGGAGGTGCGTTCCAATTCCGCTTCGAATCCTCCATTCCAGACCCAACCGATCACCTATATCGCCATCGGCGACTCCTATACCATCGGGGAGGGCGCGTCATTCCGGGATTGCTGGCCGGTGCAGCTCGCGTTCCATCTGCGGCAGAGGGGAGTTTATATCCAGAACCAGAAGGTCCTGGCCAAGACCGGCTGGGCCACGTCCGACGCCATTGCCGTCGCTTTGCCGGTCTATCAGGCCGCCAAACCGCAGTTCGCCACCCTCATGATCGGCGTCAACGACTGGGTCCGCGGCATCTCGGCGGAAGATTTCCGCAAGCGCCTGCGCATCCTGATGGACGAGATGATCAAGGTCCTTCCGCAGAAGAACCATCTGCTGGTGGTCAACATTCCGGATTTTTCCGTGACCCCGCAGGGCAAGGAATACGCCGGGGGCCGCGATATCGCCGCCGGTATTGCGGAGTTCAACAAGATCATCAAAGAAGAGGCGGCCCAGAGAGGGCTGCCGCTCATCGACATCTTTCCGGTGTCCCGTGAGATGGCCGCCAACCGGTCGCTGATCGCGGCCGATGGGCTTCACCCTTCCGCCAAGACCTACTCCGCTTGGGAGCAGTGGATATTTCCCAAGGCCTTCGAAATTCTTAAGCCCGCCACTCAATGACCGAGACAACTTCCGCGCCGCGGCCTCCCCTTGTCAAGATCCTGGATCCCAAGAAAAGACCTTTCTGGAACATTGTCGGAGAGTCGCTGGTCGTCGCGGGACTGGCCGTCTCCATCTCGCTCGCCAGCTACATCGTCTGGGAGCAATATACGGTCTGGCGGCAGCGGCAGCTGGTCGCGAAGATCCTTCCTTCCACGATCTGGGCCCAGAAGAACATCGCCGTATATCTCATGCATCTCAAGGATCTTTGGAGGATCAACATCGATGGGAGCGGGGCCACAAGGATATTTAGCGGGTCCGATGTGATCCGGGAATGCGTTCTCTCGCCCGACCGGAGATCGGTCGTGATACGGGTGGGCGAAGAGATCTACTGGATCGATTCTTCCGGCCAGCTGAAGGAACGGGTGGATGCCTTGGATCTGCCGAAAGGCCTCAAGGACGTTCACGGATCATTGAGCGGTATCCAGTGGGACCGCGAGTCGAAGAAGTTCCTTTATAAGGTAAGCCGCTGGTCGCCGGTCGCCTCATCGGACGCGGTGCGGGTCTATGATGTGCAGGCCCACCGCAGTGAGGATATCCCCGGCGTTCCCGATCACGTTTCGGAACTGGCCTGGGACTGGGAGGGAAGGAACCTTTATTTTGTCCGCGGGTTGCCGACCACGATCTACTCTCCGCTCAACAAATTGCGCCTCTACCGGATCCCGCTCGATACCAAAACGCTGGAAACGGTCGCAACGCTTCAATCGGATGAAACGGCCCTGTCGCGGCTCGATCTGGAGTCGCAGGGGGTCAAATTGTATATTCCCAAGGAAAGAGCTTCGTTCAAGAAGATCTTTTCCCTGGGGTTGACGGCGGTATCCCCGAGGGGAAAAAAGGCGGGCCTCGATAGCGGCAACTTCATTTATATGATCGGCCCGCTGGGGAAGCCGAAGCGGATCCTGGAGCTTCCTTGGGCCTCCCGGTCGGAATTCACGGCGCTCGACTATCTGGAGTGGGTCCCGGGAGAGCGGTATCTGCTTTTGCTGCACCGTTCCCAAGGGCTCTTGATCTTTGATACCATCAGCCGCAAGGTCGGGAGGCTGATCGATCTGAAGCCCCAGGCGATCGGATGGGCGCTTTAGCGTATATTCCCGTTCTTGTCGGATCTCGGAGGAATTTCTCCGCGAATATCTTGGACTTTGTCCTGCGCCGCGTTAAAATAAATGGGCCTTTCCCGGAATCCACGGATAGGAATGATCGTATGAAAAGAATTTTGTTGGGGTTAGGGTTGTCGGGGTGGCTGGTTGCGGCAGGAGCTCTCGCTTCCGCTAAGGCCGCCGAGCTTCCTTTGGTTGCGCCGGACGCCGGGGAGATCTCTCCGCAGGAATTGGATACCCTCCTCGCGGCGGTCCATAAGGCTTCCAATACGAAGGACCTGGAAGGGGTCCGGCAGCTTCTTTGGGATGACGCGCAGTTGTTGCTGATCTCCAAAGGCGAGATGATGGAATTCACGCTCCAGGAATATATGGACATCCTCAAGGACACGTGGGGACAGACCACAAGCTATACTTACGAATATCAGAAGGAGGATTGCCAGGTCAACGGCGCGCGCACCCGCTGCACGGGAACGGTAAGGGAGACCATGGTCCTCACCAACGGCCAGTTCCTGACATCATCGGTCAAAGGCGAGGACATCTTTGAGAAGCGAAACGGTGTCGTGAAGATCATTTATTCCAAGGCCAATACCGATGAGGCCACCGTGGGCAGCCGGCCCAGCCCGAACGTCCCGCTCGAGATCCTGCAGAAACAGAAGTGATATGGCGAACCAGGGAATTGAAACGCTCACGGCGGAAAAGTTCCGCCCGTTTGGAAGGGTCATCGGTTATCCAGGCAAAGGGGCAAAGGGCCGGAAAAGAAACCTCTTCCGGATCGTGGTGAGGGATCCCCGCGCGCGGGGTTGGCGGATCGCCTATCTCATCGTCCGGGACCGGATGATCCGCCGGATGGAACAGCATCCGGGTTCCTGGGAAAGTTTTGAGCCCGTCCGGGGGCGGGGTTTGCTATTTGTCAGTTCCCGCCGGGACACCCGCTGCATCCGCTGCTTCCGTTTGGAACGGCCCGTTGTGCTGCGTAAAGGCGTCTGGCACGGGGTCGTGACCGCGGCGCTCGAGGCGGAGATCAAGCTCACGGAAAACAACAAGGTGCGCTGCGTATATTGGAATTTGCCGTTTAAACTCGATACCCGCGGTCGGCGTTGTCCGTTAGGGCCGGCTGCCGTCGTTAAGAAGTGATAAGGGAGGAGGAAGGTCGTCTATGGATTTTCAGGAATACAAGATCACCAGCGTCGATAAGGACCGCATTGAGCGGGACACGACACAACAGAATGCCTTCAAGTATCCGCTGATACTCTCGGGGAAACCCGATGATCTGTGGATCAAGTTCATGCATCAGGCCTACCGGCTCAACTCCTTCAGCAAAAAACGGCAATATGTGGTGGTGGGGAACCTGATCATTGTGATCGTTTTCGCGGATGACGCCATGCAGGTCCAGTTGGATTTCTTTAAAGAGCTGATCTCCATCGCCAACGAAGAATACCGCAAGCTGCTTCAGCGCAAGGATGAGGAACGCAAGGCCGAAGAAGAACGCAAGCGCAAGGAACAGGAGAATATCGATCGGTTCCGCCACGAAGTGGATCGTCTTAAATTCTAGCCTGCCCATGAAGTTATTGTCCGCTTTTTTTCAGACCCGACGCCCGGTTCGATGGTTGTCGGGGGAGACCGTTTCCCCCTGGCTGGATTCTATCGCCCACCACAAAATCAACCTTGAGTATCCGGTATTTTTTATCCCTGGTCAAGGAGATGAGAACGCCGGATTCTGGACAAGGTCTTCTGTCCGGGGAAGTTCTCTGACAACCTGGGTCGAGCGGCTGGCGCGCGATCCCCGAAAGGCCTACTGGGTCAATTTTGTCAATGAGCACCGCCTCGGTCGGGGCACTTCGGAACTGGCCGAAAGCCTCTGCGCGAAGGTCCGGGCGGTGACCGGAGGGCAGTCGCCCTTTGACGTCATCGCCGCTCCCCGAGCCGCCGCGACGGTCCTGGCCGCTTTTTCCCGATCCGTCTCCGCCGGCAGTCTCCGCACCTGCGTTCTGCTCGATCCATCCGTCGAAGAGTTGAATATGTTCCAACAGAAACCCGTTCTTGCGAAGAACTTGTGGTTCCTCAAGAGCGAAGCGTCCGCGACCGATGGCCGGTCCGGGGAGAGAGACCGCAAGCCGGATCCTTTTCGGGAGATCAGCATTGCCGGGTTCTCGGGGAGAATGCGGTGGGCGGCGGAATCTCCCCAGCTCATTGAGGTCATACTGAAGATCTTGAGCGGGGCCCCGCTTTCATAGGCCCCCGAAACGTTCCCTAAAATCAGGAGAGGTCCGATGCGATCAGTCCGGCTGGTTTTGCTGATGTCTTGTCTGCTGGGAACGGTGTTGCCCGCAGTTGCGCACGCCGATGAGGAGGACTCCTGCGGCCCGACCGGCTGCGGCAACGCCGAGGCCTTGCATCCTGCCGGCGCCCCGGCGCTGAACGTGGCGGTCGATCAAATATCCTATGCTGATCTTGTGGCGTTAAGGAGTTCCGACGCGAAGTATATCCTGCTCGACACCCGCCCGGCGCAGAGCTTTAGCGACGGGCACATCGATGGAGCGCTTTCGTTCCCGCTGGGGGATATGTTGCCGGAAAAATGCAAGGAACTCCTGCCGCAGGGTGTGAAGATCGTGGTCTACTGCCAGTCCTCTTCCTGCAGCGTCAGCCGCGCCGCGGCCCAGGCCCTCAAGAGCTTCGGCTTTAAGGACGTGGTGGATTATCATGGCGGCATCAAGGAGTGGACTGAACAAGGCAATAAACTCGTCAAGGACTGAACTGCATCCCGAACCGGAAAAGGAACCGATGTCGACCGTCCCCGCACAAGAACTTGATTTCAGCAAGCTGCCCCGGTATGAACCGCGCCGTTTTCTGGATGAGTCGGCCGATCTTGGGCAAAAAGAACAGGTCGTTTCATTTTACCGGTCGCTTCTCGGGCGTCCGGTCGCCTCCCGGGAGGAACTGGAAGCGTGGATCAGGGACCGTTCGGAGCTCGAAGCGGCCCTGGAAGAGTATTCGACGATCCTGTACATCCGCATGACGTGTCAGACGGACGATGAACAAAGAGCGGGAGATTACCGGTGGTTCATCGAAACGATCGTGCCGGCGGTGAGGCCTTTGACCGATCAACTGAACCTAAAATATCTCGGATTGCGCAACGTTCTTGCGCTCGATGCGCGGGTCTACGCGATCTACGATCGCAACGTCAAGAGCGACGCGGAGCTTTTTAACGAGGCCAACATCCCGCTGCAGACAGCGGAGGCCCTGCTCTCCCAGGAATACCAGGCTTTGAGCGGCGGTCTCACCGTCAGCTTCCAGGGGCAGGAATTGACGCTGCCGCAGATGAGCAAATACCTGTTCGAGACCGACCGCGTTGTGAGGGAGGACGCCTGGAAGGGCATCGCCCGGCGCCGGTTCACCGAAAAGGACAAGTTTGACGATCTGTTCGACCGGATGCGCCGGGTGCGCGAATCGATCGCCCGCAACGCGGGATTTACCGGTTTCACCGATTACCAGTTCCGGGTCTATCACCGTTTTGATTATACTTCCCGGGAATGCAAAGAGTATCATGCCTCCGCCGAGGAATGGATCGTTCCGTTGTGGAAGGCGATCCTCGAGCGGCGCAACAAGGAATTGCGTCTGCCCGCGCTAAGACCCTGGGACCTTTATGTCGATCCCCAGGGGCGCCCTCCCCTGAAACCTTTTTCGAAAACTTCGGAGCTCATCGATGGCGCGCTCACGGTTCTGACCCGCACCGACGCCGAGTTGGGGAAACAGTTCTCCGAGATCGCCCGCCTGGGGCTTCTGGACCTCGCCAGCCGCAAAGGCAAGGCCCCGGGAGGATACCAGAGCACGCTCACCGAGGCGAGAAAACCTTTCATCTTCATGAATGCGGTGGGGCTCGATAGCGACGTGCGCACGCTGCTGCACGAAGCGGGGCACGCGTTCCACGCGCTGGCCTGCGCGCACCAGCCGATCTTTCCCTATCGGCACGCGCCGATGGAGTTCTGCGAAGTGGCCTCGATGGCCATGGAACTGCTGGCGGAAGAGCATCTGGATGTCTTTTACGATCGTCGTGACCTGGAGCGTTCGCACCGGTCGCACCTTGAGGACATCGTGCAGACGCTGGTCTGGGTGGCCACGGTCGATGCGTTCCAGCACTGGATCTATGAGCATCCGGGGCATTCCGCGCCCGAACGCGGAGCCGCCTGGCTGGCGATCCGGCAACGTTTCGGCGGCAACTTCGTCGACTGGAGCGGACTTGAGCAGTTTCACGAAACCGCCTGGCACCGGCAGTTGCACATCTTCGAGGCCCCGTTCTATTACATCGAGTATGCGATCGCGCAGCTGGGGGCGCTGCAATTATGGCTGAACGCGAAGCGCGACCGCCCCGCGGCCTTGGCCGCGTACCGTCGGGCGCTTGCGCTGGGCGGGTCCCGGCCGCTTCCGGAACTTTTTACGGAGGCCGGGCTCCGGTTCGATTTCTCGTCGGCAACGATCCGTCCTTTGATAACGGCTCTAAAAGGGGAACTGGGACTGTGAAAAGGACCTCCCGCTCGTTATGCCCGGGGCTCGTCTGTCTATTCCTGGTGGGTGGTGGTCTCGTGGGCTGCTCCAGTACAACCTATTACGATCCGAAGAAGATCGACAAAAAGATCCTCGATTCGGCGCTGGAGCTTAAGATCGCTTCGCCCAAACTGTTCTTTCGTACGGGAGAGCCGGTCGTTGTGGCGCTCGAGTTCATCGGGCATCCGGAAGTCCTGGAAGGCAAAAAGCTGAAAAACGGCCGGTTCACCTTCCTGCCCGATGTCGAGGTCTTTCGCGAAGCCGAAGCCGGGCTGGGGATACTCCTCGAGCTTTACGACGATCACGGCCAGCATCTTTATTTCCGGGACGAGGATGTCTGGTATCACAAGGTGGCGCTCGCGGGATTGCAGGAAGACCTCGGTTACGTCCACCGGCCGCTTTCCGAAGGGGTCCTGGAGACCACGGAACTGAAGTTAAGCGAATGGTTCGATCTTCCTCCCGCCGGATACGTGTTGCGGGTCCAGTACCGGGTCAACGATGCCGCGTCGTTCTGGCATGGGCCGGTCGCCTCCAATGAACTGAGATTTAAAGTGTTCCCATGATCTCCGCGGAAAGCTCTTCGTCCCAGGCGATCGTTTCCCGGAAATTTCCAGGCCTCTCAAGTCCATATCCCGGTGCTCAAGAAATTACTCGTCCGTTTAACGCTTTTTTGCTTTGCGGCGCTGGCCGGATTGTTCATCCTGCAGGTGACGCGATTGATCATCTTCACCAGGAAGTTGTCTTATGATCTCACGCCGTTCGCAAGGAACCTGGCGGATGCTCCGCTCAGGGTCCTGTTCGTGGGGGACAGCACCGCCGTGGGAACGGGAGCCGTCGACAATTCCCGGTCCGTCGCCGGATGGCTGGGCCAGGAATACCCTCACGCCCAGATCGTCAACTATGGGGAGAACGGCAAGCGGTTGTCGCAGCTGGCAAGGGAGCTGTCACCGGGCCCGGAGCATTACCGGCTGATGGTCGTGCAGATCGGAGGCAATGACATCCTCAGGTTCACGCCACTGTCCGATATGGAGCGGGACCTGGACAAGGTCCTTGAGAATGCCAGGCAAATGGCCGATAGCGTGGTTATCCTCCATTCGGGGAACGTGGGGGCGGCGCCCGTTTTCATCTGGCCCTTGGACAAGATTTATGAGGAGCGTACCCGCGCCGTGCGGGCGCTATATATAGAGAAGGCCCGGGCCGCCGGCGCGCTGTACGTGGACCTCTTTGCGGAAAGGGATCGCGATATCTTCCTCAAGGATGTCGGTAAATATTATTCCCCTGATCGGCTGCATCCCAGCGGGGACGGTTACCATTGGTGGTATGAGCGAATTCGGGCAACCCTGACGGCGTCGGGAATTCCTTCCCTGCGGCCGTGAACTTCCTATGACGAAATCGAGGAAATCCCAATCTCCCCGGGTCGGCGTATACCGGCATTATAAAGGTAAGCTGTACGAAGTGGTGGGTATCGCCCGGCATTCGGAGACGCTGGAAGAATTCGTGGTGTATCGGGCGCTCTACCGGACGGAATTCGGGAACCGGAGTTTGTGGGTAAGAAGCAAGAAGATGTTTCTGGAAAAAGTGGAAATTGATGGTAAGATGTTTCCGAGATTTCAATTTTTACTGGCCTTTTCTTCTCCAAAGAGATAGCGGTAGCCAGTATAAGACCTTTTTTTTCTTGGAGAAAAGGCCGTATTGACTACCACCACATCTTTGGTAGAAGAAAGGTCAATAAAACGAGGAGGGGACAGATGAAGCGGAACTTATTGGGAGTGGCGGCCTTAAGTGGGATGCTCTTGACCGGGTGCATCACGATATACTCGCCCGCACAGAGCCGGATGCTCGCCGTGCAGGGAAGCGAGTTCACTCAGCACTTCCCGAACACCGACCAGCTGCATTATTTTGTGGCGCTCAACGTCAAAAAACCGCAGGACAATGAGCTTTACCTGGATGTGCAATATGAGAACCCCTGCGATGCTAAAGATCCCATTCTGGACAGTATCACTCTCGATCCCAAGCAAAACAAGATCCTGCTGCAGTCTCCGCCTCTCGAATGCGTGAAGGCCAGCCGTTACTATAAGGTGAAGGTCAAGATTTATGATTCGGATGACCGATCCAAGGCGATCGACACATTGACCCAAAGGGTTTACGCGACCCTGAGCTCAAAGGATCTTGTGGAGACCTTGAACCCGTAGAACGAAAACAGATCGAAGGGGCTGCCCCGCCAGCTTCGTTTTGCGAAGCAAAGCGGCGGGGCAGCCCCTGTGTATATCCGAAAGATCTCCCGTGCCCCAGGTCATTACTTTTCATTACACCCTCACCGACAAGCGCGGGCAGATGCTTGATACCTCCCGCAACGGTGCGCCCTTCACCTTTCTGCAGGGCTCCGGACAGATCATCCCGGGGCTGGAAACAGCGCTCATCGTCCTCACGGTGGGCGACCGTAAAACGGTCAATGTCCCTTACCAACAGGCGTATGGCGCTTACGACCAGCGGCTCATTTATCAGGTCACCCGAAACCGCCTGCCATCGGAGAACGTCAAGGTCGGCGACATGTTCGAGATCAGCACCGAAGGCGGGTCATTCCGCATCGTTACGGTCGTTGAGATCAAGGAGAGCGATGTGGTCCTGGATGGGAACCATCCCCTGGCGGGCCAGGATCTGACCTTCGAGGTCGAGATCATGAACATGCGGGCCGCCACCGCCGAAGAGATCTCCCATGGCCATATCCACGGGGAACACGGGCACGATCATCATCATCCGCCGGAAGGACCCCCTGATGAGGACCTTTAAACATTTTTCCGTTGCCGCCTTGTCGCTATTTTTGATCGCCGCGCTGAGCGGCTGTTGCCACCTGGCCCATCATTCCAAGCAGGACGGGGGATTGAACGGCGCCTGGAAATTCAAAGACCGTTATCAGGGGAGTTACGTTCTCACGTTCGATGACGGCAGCTACGCGGTGGATTTTGACGGGGACGGCAACAAGGATGTCTGGGGAAGATATGAGCTCAATTGGGACGAGATCCGGTTCACCGATAAGGGCGGCAAGATCGGCGAAGACTGCCGGGAAAGCGGAAAGTACCAGTATAACCTTTCCGGAAATGAATTGAAATTCAAACTGGTGTCGGATGCTTGCGCCTCCCGCGTGAAATCCCTGGCACAATTGTGGGTGCGCAAGTAACGACATCAAAAGGAGCGTCATGATGGCCAAGAAAATATTGAATCCCAAGACGGCGCCGCAGCCCATCGGTCCCTACAATCAGTGCGTCATCGCCAACGGTTTTATCTATACGGCGGGACAGATCGCGCTTGATCCGACGAGTGGCAAACTGGTCGGGGAAGATGTTTCCGCGCAGGCCCGGCAGGTTCTCGCCAATCTCAAGAATATCCTGGAAGGAGCGGGGTCTTCGCTGGATAAGGTCGTCAAGACGACCGTTTTTCTGAAGAACCTGGGCGACTTTTCGGCGATGAACACGGTTTATGGGGAATTCTTCTCTGCCGACAACGCCCCGGCGCGCTCCACGATCGAGGTCGCCCGTCTTCCCAAGGACGCCGTGGTGGAGATCGAGGCGGTCGCGACCCTTTAATCCAGCTTTCGGCGTCTCCGCACCAAGCGCGTTGGCATGTTGCAACCAACTTTTCTTCCCAGAACATCTTTCCTGCTCACCCGGCGGATTTTTTTGAAGTGCCTCGCCATTGTTTATCTCATTGCCTTCGTGTCCA
Organism: Candidatus Omnitrophota bacterium; assembly: GCA_023247755.1. GTDB lineage: Bacteria > Omnitrophota > Gorgyraeia > Zapsychrales > JAHFFX01 > JAHFFX01. The sequence continues at coordinate 15,879 of JAHFFX010000042.1, forward strand.
TCGGTGTGCAGGTGCTTGGTCTTTATGGAAGCGATGGCATTCTTCCGGTCCAGGAACTTCTGAACGCTGTCGCAAAAAAGACCGGAATAGAACGTTATTGGTTA
>JAHFFX010000043.1:0-4422 GCA_023247755.1 Candidatus Omnitrophota bacterium
AACGCTTATTATTCCGTCATTTCTCCGGAAGGGTGCGCGTCCATCCTCTGGCGCAACAGCATCAAGGCCCCGGACGCGGCCAAGGCCCTCAAGATCACGGGTGAGGACCTGCTCAAGTTCGGCATCGTCGATGAGATCATCCCGGAACCGGCGGGCGGGGCGCACCGGGATCCCGGTGAAGCGGCCGCCAATCTCAAGAAAACGATCCTCAAACACCTCAAGGAACTTTCCCAGAAGAACAGCGACCAGCTCTTGACCGAGCGTTATGAGAAGTTCCGCCGCATCGGCGCTTTCAGCCCATAGATATTTATTTTCGGTTCTCGAGTGCTGCGGGGAGCTCGCCCTGCGCCATGAAGGCGCAGGGCGAGCTCCCCGCACGATCATTCTGCCGGGCGCCCCCCAAAGGAAAAAACATGTCTCAGGAAAATGTTTTAAAGAAAGATGTGCGGGACCTGACCTTGGAGGAACTGTCGGACTATCTGGTCTCGATCGGGGAGAAGCCGTTTCGCGCCACCCAGATCTTTGAATGGATCTATAAGAAGGGGGCCGCGGATTTTTCCGCCATGCGCAATCTTCCCCAAGCCCTGCGTAAAAAGCTTGCCGCGGATCTCGCTTTGGGGCCGCTGACGGTCCTTAAGGCCGAGGTGGCCTTGGATGAAACGACCAAATTCCTTTTTGAGTTCCGCGACCGGGAAACGGTGGAGACGGTGCTCATCCCCACCGACACGCGCACCACGATCTGCATTTCGACGCAGGCGGGCTGCAAGTTCGGCTGCAAGTTCTGCGCTTCCGGCATCGGCGGCTGGAGCCGTAACCTCGATTGTTCCGAGATCATCGGGCAGATCCTGCACGTGCGCGAACACGCCAAGAAGCATCCCTTCTCCCACGTTGTTTTCATGGGGACCGGCGAGCCCTTGGACAATTACGAGAATGTTCTTCGGACCATCCGGCTTTTGAACTCCCAAAAGGCGATGAACATCGCGGCCCGGCGCATCACGATTTCCACCTGCGGCATCATTCCCCAGATCAGGAAGCTCGCGCAGGAAGGCCTGCAGGTCGAGCTCGCGGTGTCCCTGCATGGTTATAACAACGATTCCCGCAACATCCTCATGCCGGTCAACCGCCGCTACAAGTTCGATGAGCTCATCGCCGCCTGCCGAGAATATGCTCGAAAAACCGGACGGCAGGTGACGTTCGAGTACATCCTCATCCGCAACGTGACCTGCTCGGAAGTCGCCGCGAAGGAACTGGCCCGGCATCTGGCCGGGTTCGAATGCAAGATGAACCTCATTCCCTATAACAGGGTCGAGGAATTCGAGCATGAACCGCCCACCAAGCTAGAAATGCTCGCCTTCAAAACGCGGCTCGCCGAGCTCGGCGTGCACGCGACCATCCGGATGCCGCGCGGCAGAGATGTCGGCGCCGCCTGCGGCCAGTTACGTCATCAGCATAAAATAGCGAATAGCGTTTAGCGGTTAGCGTATCGTGGATAAACCCCGAGGGGCAAAATCGCTGTGCGATTTTGCCCCTCGGGGTTTATCCTACACTTTACACTCTTCTCAAGAACTAAAGATTGGAAGCATCCGGAACGGGAGGCTCGGCGAACTTCTGCCCGGTTTTGCGCATGATCTCCTGCATCTGGGGATTGTTCATGAGCTCAATGGCCTTGGGATTGTTGCGGATCTTCTCCAGGTCCATGCTCATGATGGCGTTCATCAATTCCTTATCGGTGAGGATGGCGGTGAACGTAGGGTCCCGCGCGAGATCCTGGACGGCGGACATGAGAGCGGGGTCCTGCATCATCTGATCTTGCATCCGGGCTATCCCTTCCCGGGCTTGCGGTCCGGACAGGGCTGAGAGATTGTTCCCCTGATCAGGCGGATAATTGGCGGCTGCGGGCGAGGTCCGATCGGCGAAAACCCCGGCCGCCGGCTGGGCGCCGACGAGCGCGTTCGCCGCGGTGATGCTAACGATATTATCCGCCCGGATGGAAATATTCCCCATCGAAACCGACTCCACGAGATAGTGATCCCCTTGGACGGCCACCAGGCGACCCTTGAGGGCAGAGCCATCGCTCAGCTGAAATACTTGCAGGGGGATCTGGCCGGGGTCGGGTTGCCCGAGGTTTTCCGCGGAGACCTCGCCGGCATTTAGAAGTCCCAGCGAGAGAATCGTTGCGAACGTGAGGGTCAGGAGCGTTTTATGTACTGGAAGAAATCTCATCGCTTGGGATCGTGACACGATGCTGTTCAAGTAATTTGTTCTTGGAAACCCTTCGCACCAAGTTTAACACCCTGCGGCGCCGTTGACAATCGGCGATTTCTGTCCTTCGTTTCTTCCCGGACGCCGTTCAATTCTTCGGCAGGATGCGATACAGGGTATATTCGCTGAATTCCGGGTAGATCCCCGCCCGGTACCACTCTTCCACCGTACGTTCGCCCACGGGGATCAATTGATAATGGGAGATCATCATGGAGGAAAAACTTTGTCCGGGATCGTAGGTGTAAAGGCCAGGAGTGATGATGTAGACCGGCGTGCCGCTTCGCAGCAACCCATCGAGCGACGCCCGGAATTGAGCAAGCGCTTCTTGTGGATTATCAAAGTAATTGCACGGCCGATACAGGCAGGGCCGCCGGGCGTAATGCTGCAGGAACAGGCAATGGTCGACGGCGATGACGCGCGCGTCGGGCTCCGTGACCTGTCCGACCCAGCGCGCGAAATCGCTCATGGGCGCGTGTTGATGGCGGAAGGCCAGCAGCGGGGAGACGGTGGCGAGATTGACGCACGAGATCGTTCCCAGGGCCAGCAGGGCGGAGAGCCGGAATATCCTTCCGTAAGAGAATAATCTTGCCAGGCAATAACCTTGCAGCAGCGCCAGCGGCGCAAGAACGATCACCAGGAACCGGGTGGAAAGGGTGTACAAGCTGCCATAAAAGAGGAAGGGGACGATGATCCATAATCCCAGGAAGCGGGCAAAATGCCGGTTTTCCCTTGAGAAAAGATACATCCCCGCCAGGGCGACGATTGTCCCGGGCCAGGAAAGAATTTGAACGACATATTTCCCGGCCACCAGCATGGAATATGAGAAGATCGAGCGGATATTCTCCGTAATGGCCAGCTGGAAAAAGGTCCCCACTTGTCCGGTGTAGCCCGGTCCTTGGAAGATATAGGGAAGGTGGAGGATGAAGAGGACGATGCCGCTCAGTCCGGTGAAAATGAAGAATGCTCTCAGAAGGAATTCTCGTGGGGATCTGCCGCCGGGGCCGTTGGCTGGCCCGGAGGGTCGAAAGAAAAGGGTCGCCAGGGGTGCGAGCATGAGCAGCCAATCCTGAATTCGGCTGGCCCCCACCAGCCCGGACAGGAATCCCGCTATGAGCAGTCGGCGAACGTCCGCCGGATCGGAAAGGAAATAGATCGTGGCCAGCAGGAAGAACAGCGCCGGCATATGGCCCATGCCGTACGTCGATAGGGTGAGCACCAAAGGATTCAGTGAGAACAGCAGGGCGCTCAAAAGCGCTGTCTTCCGGTCGAAGAATTTGAGACCGACCATATAAAGCGCAATGGTTGAAAACGCTCCGAAAAAAGCGCTCATCAGATTGACGCTTCGGACGGGATCATCGACACCAGCCAGGGAGGACAACCAGACAAAGAGCGTCCCCAGCAGCACCGTCAGTGGATAACCGCTGCCGAAAAGAAAATGCAATTGGTGGGTGCGCAGGGTTTCCGCCGACTGGATGGCCAAATTCAAGGCGTCCAGATGAAAGGGGCCTTGGCTGAGGAGGAGCAATCGGGGGATGAAGCTGATGAAGAACAGCAGCAGCGGGATAAGGTATGGCCTGGGTTTAGCCATGAAGGGGATTCCAACCGCGCAAGAGTGTTGTCCAGTTTTTCTAATAAAAGATTGAAGTAACTGGGTCAGCACTTTCCTTTTCTTGAAGTTTCATCTTTTAGGTTGAGGAAGGAAAGTGCTGGAGGAGGGAGTTGAACCCTCACGAGCGTGAGCTCAACGGTTTTTGAGACCGCCGCGTATGCCATTCCGCCACTCCAGCAAAAGTATTCATCCGTTTTCTTCCGAGAAATGTTTCCGGACGTCGCTCAAGGTCAGATAATAAATGACGAAACTGTGATAAAGGATGGAGGTCCAGCTCTTAACGACCGAAGGGACCGTATGGTCCAGCGCGCCGTTCAAGTGGATGATGTCCGCGAGGATCAGGAATTTGCTGAGAATGATGACCGAGGAGAAATACAGCAAAAGATCGTAAGCCAGCCGGTTGTGCTTAAGCAGTCCGACGCCTATGAGGGTCGAAAGAGTTCCGGTTACCGCGATAAAAGTAAAAACATTGAGCGCGATTGCGGCGCGTCCGAAAGCGACGGCGGCGACGAGCGCAAGCAGAGTGGCCACGCCGATAATGATTTCCAGAA
>JAHFFX010000043.1:4432-15832 GCA_023247755.1 Candidatus Omnitrophota bacterium
ATGATCTTCAGGGTGCCCAGTTGCTTGAGCAGTTCCCGGATTTCAAAGAGCTTGGGGGAGGAGGGGTTCACGGGCTTGTGTGATGACCTCGAAAGTTCTTTGTGGGACGGTCGTCCTTCGCGCACTCCATGCGCGCGGGGCCACATTCGTTCTTGCTGTTTGGATTAAAATTTCATGGAAGTAAATATGGAGCTGACGAGGGTTGCCCGCCCTGAACCTTCGGTTCAGGGCGAGGTCTCGTCCCCCCTTAATTTAATTTCGGGGGACGGAAACTCGCAAGCTCTGTGGAGCTGAGGGGGGTCGAACCCCTGACCTCTTGCATGCCATGCAAGCGCTCTCCCAACTGAGCTACAGCCCCAAATTACCACAGCTGTACAAGGCTAACCAGAAGAATTTGGGGCAGTCCCCGGAACCCCGCTGATGGCGGGGTGGAGGGGACAGCCAGCCAATCTTTCCATTCTAAAAAAGAATATCCGGGGAAGCTTAGGGCAGTCCCGAGTCTCCTTGGTTTCATAAGGAGACGGAGACAGCCTTTTTCCCGTAAAAAATCCCTGTAACTATACCATCGGGCATTTTCTTTGTCAATGAGCGGGCCGACCAGCAGCGCCGCGAATATGTAAACTTATTTAATCCACAGAGTTGACAATGCGCTGAGTCAAAAGTAGAATAGCAACGAATTCCAACAAAAATTCCTTTCAGGACATTATTTATGGAAAGAATCTATTTTGATTACGCCTCGACCGCTCCCGCCGATCCGGAAGTCGTGAAGGCCATGGAACCGCACTTCTTTGCGAACTTCGGCAACGCCTCGAGTCCGCATGCGTTCGGCCGTAACGCGAAGAAAGCCATCGAAGACGCCCGCGAGCTGTTGGCGCGTTCCCTCGGCGCCCGATCCGAAGAGATCGTGTTCACCTCCGGAGGAACGGAATCCAACAACCACGCCATCATCGGCATCGCCCGCGCCCTTGCTTCGAAAGGCCGGCATATCGTCGTTTCCCGCATCGAGCATCATTCGGCCCTGCGTCCGGTGGAATTCCTGCAGAAAGAAGGATTTTCCGTGACCTATCTTCCGGTGGACCGGATGGGGCTTGTGGACCCGCTGGAGCTTTCCCGGGCCATTACCGATAAAACGATCCTCGTCATCGTTCTGCATGCCAGCAACGAGATCGGCACGATCCAGGACGTGGCCGCGTTGGGCCGGATCTGCCGTGAGAAGAGTGTAGGCTTTCATGTCGATGCCGTTCAGACGGTCGGTCATATCCCGGTTAACGTCCAGGAGCTCGGCTGCTCTACCTTGGCCCTTTCCGGGCACAAGCTGTACGGCCCCAAAGGTGTGGGGGCGCTATATATGAGGAAGGGGACCTTGGTCGCGAACTTCCTGCTCGGCGGCGATCAGGAGCGCGGACTGCGGGCCTCCACCCAGAACGTTTCCGGGGCGGTGGGGCTCGCGAAAGCGGCACAACTCTGTCAGGCTCGAATGCCGCAGGAAATGGAATTTCAGACGCGCCTGCGCGACCGATTGCTCCAAGAAATTCCGCGGCGCATCGAAGGCGCGGTGGTCAACGGCCATCCCACCCGACGGCTTCCCAATAACGCGCATTTCTCCTTTGAAGGAGTGGAAGGCGAGTCGCTTTTATTGAGCCTCGATATGGCGGGTATCGCGGCCTCGATGGGCTCGGCCTGCACGTCAGGTGCGATGAAGGCCTCGCACGTCCTTACGGCCATCGGACTTTCCGAGAAACTGGCCTTCGGTTCATTGCGTCTTTCCTTGGGACGCTGGACCACCGAGGAACACATCGATCGCCTGCTGGAACAACTGCCGGCGATCGTCAAACGCCTGCGCGCGGCCGCCGCGGTTTAATTTTATGCTCGAAGACATCGTCCGATTCCTCAAGAAAAGCGATTCCTACCTTTCCGGCGAAGAGATCAGTCAGTCGCTGTCGATCAGCCGCGCCGCCATCTGGAAATACATGCAGGAACTGCGCCGGCTCGGCTATGAGATCGCGGCGGTCCCGCACCTCGGCTATCAACTCACCGCGTCCCCCGACCGGCTCTTCCCCTGGGAGGTCCAATTCGATCTGGGGACCAAGGTCCTGGGGCAGAAGATTGTTTATGAGGATTCCGTTCCCTCGACGATGGACGTGGCGTTCAAACTGGGGGGGCAGAAAGCGCCGGAAGGGACCGTGGTGTGCGCCGAAAGCCAGACGAAAGGCCGCGGCCGCATGGGACGCGGCTGGGTTTCTCCCAAAGGAAAGGGGATTTATTTTTCGCTCATCCTGCGCCCGAAACTTCCGCCCAACGAAGCCGCGAAATTGACGCTCCTGTGCGCCGTGGCCGTTGCCGAAGCGGTCGCCCGGGTCTCCGGCATCGAAGCGCGTATCAAATGGCCCAACGATTTGCTCGTCGGTAAAAAGAAGCTGGCCGGGATCCTCACGGAGCTGCACGCCGAGACGGACCGCGTGAAATTCGTGGTCGTGGGGGTGGGTCTCAACGTCAACACTCCGGAAAGCCAGTTGCCGACGGACGCGACCTCGCTGCGGCTGGAGGCGGGACGGGTCTTTTCGAGGGTCCAGGTCCTGCAGGAGGTCCTGAGGGAATTGGAACATTGGTACCTGCGTTTTGGGCGGGAAGGGTTCCCGCCGGTTTTGGAGCGTTGGAAGGAGTTGTCGCTCACGCTCGGGCGGCGCGTGCGCGTCGCGGACCCGGCCGGTTTCGTGGAAGGCGAGGCCAAGGACATCGATGAGGATGGGGGCTTGCTGATCCGTCAGGATACGGGTGTGATCGTTAAGCGGATGGCGGGGGATGTGGTGTGGGCGCATTAATAGCTCATGGCTGATGGCTCATTGCTCATGGGACGATTCGATGAGCTATCAGCTATGACCTATGAGCAATGGGAATTTCATTATGACGCATACTTTTCTTGAAACAACGCTTCAGGATCTCGAAACCAAAGGTCTCCGCCGCCGGATGCGCGCGGTCGCCGGCCCCCAGGGGCGCGAGATCATCGTCGACGGCAAGAAGGTCCTGAATTTCTGTTCGAACAATTATCTGGGGCTGGCCGATGATCCCCGGCTAAAGGCCGCGGCGGTCGATTGCATCCTGAAGGAAGGGTTGGGCTCCGGCGCTTCGCGTCTGGTGTGCGGCAATATGTCGATGCACGAAAAGTTGGAGAAGCGGCTAGCGGAATTCAAGGGTACGGAAAGTTGTCTGCTTTTCAGCACCGGGTACATGGCCAACGTGGGAACCATCGCCGGGCTTTGCGAACGGGGCGATGTCATCTTCTCGGACAAGCTCAATCACGCCTCCATCGTCGACGGGATCCGGCTAAGCCAGGCCGAATTCAAGCGCTATCCGCACAACGATGCCGAAACGCTCGCCGCGTGGCTCAAGGATTCCGCCCAGTACCGCAGGCGTCTCATCGTGACCGACACGGTGTTCAGCATGGACGGCGATCTGGCGCCGCTCGAGCGCATCGTGGAGCTCGCGCAACGATACGACGCGATGGTGATGGTGGACGAAGCGCACGGATTCGGCGTTTTAGGCCAAAACGGCAAGGGCGCCATCGAGCATTTTGGGCTGGAAGGAAAGATCGACGTCCAGATGGGAACGCTCAGCAAGGCCGCCGGCGCCTTCGGCGCTTACGTCTGCGGCTCCCGCGCGCTCATCGATTTCCTGATGAACCGCGCCCGCAGTTTCATTTACACGACGGCCTTGCCGCCGGCCATCGCCGCCGCGGCGCTGGCCGGCGTGGAGATCATTGAGAATGAGCCCCAGCGCCGAAAGATGGTTAGCGAAAACGGCGAGCTGCTTCGCCGCGAACTGCGCGCGATGGGGTTCGACACGCTGCGATCGCAAACCCCCATCATCCCCATCGTCATCAAGGAAGCTTCCCTGGCGCTGGCTTTTTCCCAAAAGCTTTTGGAAAGCGGGATCTTCGTGCAGGCCATTCGACCGCCCACGGTGCCGGCCAACACCGCGCGCCTGCGCGTGACCGTCATGACCACGCACACGAGGAATGATCTGGAATATTTTCTGGAGACGATCCGCAAGGCGGGGAAGGAACTGGGTGTTCTTTAATGGGTATCTGGTTATCCGGGAAACCGGGATTAGGTTATCCGGAAATCCGGTGTCCGGGACAGAATATTGATGAATTTCTCGTTGCGGATGTCCGGAACACCGGATCCCCAAGTCCCGGATTACCAGATTGCCCGATAACCCTTAACACGAAATTTTACCTCGTAAGCGAAAAATCATGCCTCATCTGAAAGCGCCTTCCGGCATCGAATGGTATTACGAGATCGAGGGGCAGGGACCGGCCATCCTTTTTCTGCACGGGTGGGGTTGCAACGCCCAGGTGTGGACGCAACAGGTCAAGCATTTCAGCTCGACCCATCGGGTGCTTACCCTGGACCTGCCCGGCCACGGGCGCAGTTCCTGGAAAAAGACCGGCGTCGAGGAAATGACCCGGGATGTCGTCCACCTCATCGAGTTGTTGGGGATCAATAACGCGCACGTGGTCGCCAGTTCCCTGGGCGCGTTTCTTGCGTTCGGCCTGCCATCCCTGCGTCCGGGATTCCTGCTGAGCTTGACGATGGTGGGAAGCCTGCCCAAGTTCGCGCAGGGCGCGGGTTATCCCTATGGGCTTGAACCTTACCGGATCAAGCAGTTGCGCCAGCAGCTTGACACCGATTATCCGGCGATCGTGCAGATCTTCTTCCGCTCCCTGTTCACCAGAAAAGAGCGGGAAAGCGAGCGTTTCAAATGGCTGGATTCTTTTCGGTCCCCGGAAATGCTGCCACAAAAGGAGGCGCTCGAGGCGTTCCTTGATCTTGTGGAATTCGAGGACCGCAGAACTGAATTCGCCAAATTGCGCTTGCCGTTCTTCTTCATGAACGGCGCCGAGGATTACATTTGCCCGCTTGATTCCGTCGGATATCTGAAAAGCGTTCATCCCCGGGCGCGGGTCGAATTGTTCGAAAGCTGCGGGCATTTTCCGTTCTTGTCCCGGCCCGGGGAATTTAACCGGGTGTTGGAAGATTTTCTGAAAGAACCGGCCGTAGGGGACGCAGATCTGCGTCCCCTACGATAGAGGTAAGATCATGTTGAAATTTTTCGACCAAAAGATCCGCCGGGCCTTTTCCGACGCTGCCGCTCAATACGACGCGCTCACGTCCCTGCACCGGGAGATCGGCAGGGAATTGATCCGCAAGATCGAGACCCGGAACCCCGCGCCGGCGATCCTGGATGTGGGCATGGGAACCGGCTGGTTCACCTCGAAGCTGGTCCATTCTTTTCCGGGGGCCCAAGTGGCGGGGGTGGATTCCGCCGGAGGGATGGTCGATGCGGCGCGCCGACGCGAGGAACCCCTGACCATCGTGCAGGCCGACGCGCGGGCGCTGCCTTTCCGTCCGGATTCCTTTGACGTGGTGACCTCCAATCTCGCTTATCAATGGGTAGAAGAGCTTCCCCCGGCTTTGGGCGATCTTTTAAGGGTGCTTCGAGCGGGCGGGCATTTGTGCCTGACGATGTTCGGTTATCATACGCTTGCGGAACTGTTCGAATCTCTGGAAGCGTCCGTGAACGCGGCGGGCAAAGAAAAGAATATTCTGGGGCGGCGGCTTGCCGATGCCGAAGCGGTCGAAGCTGCCCTGCAGCGGGCGGGGTTCGCTGAAATTTCCGTCGTTGCCGAGCGCATCACGGTGCATTTTCCGGATTTGCTGGGCCTGGTCAAGTGGACCAGGGACATCGGCGCCAACCACCTCGCCGGCGACCTTTTTGTGGGGAAGGAACTGCTGTCGCGGGCTGGGGAATATTATGACCGCCGTTACCGCGATGGGTTCGGCATCCGGGCCACATTCGAGGTCTTTTGGGTTTCCGCGCGGAAGCCCCGGATGGAGCGTCCTTGAGCATTCCGGGTGGGGCCGCGTTTTCTTCGCAAATATTTCTAAATCGAACATTGTCAAGCGGCGTCCGCTGCCGCATAATGAATAAACGCTGCGTCCGGCGGCTTCCCTTTGCGGGGAGCGCGTTCGCGGCCGTAAGGATTTCCCGATGACCCAGGCGACGAAAGAAGAGAAGGTCCTCATTATCGATGACGATAAGAACTATCTGCGGACGCTCACCGATATCCTGTTTCAGCAGGGCTACCGCAACGTCATCGCCGTCAGCGACGGTCTCATGGGGCTGGACCTGGCCCGGAAGGAAAGGCCGGCGCTCATCATCCTGGACGTGCTCCTGCCTCAGCTCGACGGATTCCATATCTGCGGGATGCTCAAGTTCGACGAAAAGTTCAAATCGATTCCCATCATTCTGCTTTCCGGGAAAGGGCAGGAATCCGACCGGGAGATCGCCAAGAGCGTGCGGGCGGACGCCTTTCTTCCGAAACCGTTGAAGCCGGAAGTGCTGAACCAGAAGATCAAAGAGCTTTTGAAACAGTGAAGCGGTCTTGGTCAATCCAACTGCCGTAACTAATACGGCGCAGGCAAATTTCGCCCGGAGATAAACTATGGACAAAAAAGCGCATTTCAGGCGGGAGCGGGAAGTGATCGACCTGCTCTTGAAGGAAAAGGCCATTGACCAGGCCATGCTGCAGAAGGCCCGCGAGGAATCGCAGCGCACCGGCATGGACATCCAGGCGGCGCTGGACAAACTGGGGTTCGTCAAGGAAGAAGAGGTCATCAAGATCCAGGCCAAGGCTTTGGGGATCCCGAGCCTGGACCTTGGCAACTTCATGTTCAATAAGGAACTCATCAGCGTCATCTCCCGGGAAGTGGCGCGGCAATATCAGGTGGTGCCCCTGTTTCGCGTGGGGCAAAGTCTTACCATCGGGATGGTCGATCCGCAGGACATCGTGGCGCTCGACCATATCCGCCGGATCTGCAAGATCGATATGATCGAACCGATCCTGGTTTCCGAACGGGGGTGGAAGCGAATCCTCGATTCCCACTATGAGATGGCCGGCTCGATCCAGGAGGTCATCCGTTCCCTCAAGGACGAGAAATTACCCGAAGCGGAGGCCAAAGGCCTTTCGCAGATGGCGGAAGGGACCCAGATCATCAAGCTTGTGAATCTCCTCATCAGTCAGGCCGCCCGGGACCGGGCCTCCGACATCCACATGGAGCCGGATGAGAATTGTTTCCGGATCCGCGTTCGGGTCGACGGCATCCTCTCGGAGATGGCGACGCTGCCCAGGAAGCTGCAAAGCGTCATCGTATCCAGGACCAAGATCATGGCGGGCCTGGACATCGCCGAAAGCCGCAAACCCCAGGACGGAAGGATCCGCATGGACCTGGAGGACCGCAAGCTCGACATCCGTATTTCCACGTTCCCAACGGTGCATGGGGAGAATGTCGTCATGCGTTTGCTGGACAAGACCTCCATCGTTCTGGGCCTCAAGGAAATGGGGTTCGCCGACACCGACCTGGTCACGTTCGATAAACTCATCCAGAACCCGCATGGCATCATTTTCATCACCGGGCCGACGGGCAGCGGAAAAACGACGACCCTTTACGCGGCGCTCACCGCCCTGAGCTCCATCGAGAAGAACATCGTGACGATCGAGGACCCCGTCGAGTATGAATTCCCGCTGATCCGGCAGACCCAGGTGAACATCAAGGCCGGCATCACCTTCTCTTCGGGGCTGCGCAGCATCCTCCGGCAGGACCCGGACATCATCATGGTCGGGGAGATCCGCGACAAGGAAACATCGGAGGTCGCGGTCCAGGCGGCGCTCACCGGGCACCTCGTCTTCTCGACGCTGCACACCAACGACGCGCCTTCGGCCCTGACCCGCCTCATCGACATGGGGGTGGAGCCCTTCCTGATCTCGAGCTCCACGCTGGGTATCGTGGCGCAACGGCTGGTGCGGCGCATCTGCGGCAATTGCAAAGAGAGTTATGAGCCGATCATGCCTTCCATAAAAAAATTGGGAGAGCAGTTCGGCATCGAATTCGTCCGCGGCGCCGGCTGCGCTTCCTGCAAGGATTCAGGATATTCCGGCCGGACCGGGCTTTATGAGATCCTGGTGATGAGCGAAGAGGTCCGCAAATTGCTCGACGCGCGCCGCTCGGCCGATGAGATCAAGAAGGCCGCGCTTGCGTCGGGAATGAGATCTCTATTCCAGGACGGCATGCTGAAGGTCAAGCTGGGGGCGACCACCATCGAGGAAGTGCTGCGCGTGACCAGACTGGAGCAGGAGAATGGTTAAATTCCATTACAAGGCCCGCGATAAGGCGTCGGTCCTGCAGGAGGGAGACATGGACGCCGATTCGGTCGCGACCGTTGCCGGCCGGCTCAAACAGACGGGATTGCTGCCGGTCGAGATCAAGCTGCTGGGCATGGAACACCGCCTGGACAACCTGTTCAGCGGCCTGCGCCGGGTGAAATCCTCGGATATCAATATGCTCACCCGGCAATTGTTCGTTCTGGAAAAGGCGGGCATCCCGCTTTTGTCGAGCCTGCGGGCGGTTCGGGAACAGGTGACCAGCAAAGAACTAAAAGCGCTGCTCGATCAGGTGGCGAAGGACATCGAGGCCGGTGCCACGTTCTCCTCGGCGCTGGAGCGACATCCGCAGGTCTTCGGCCAGATCTATGTGAGCCTGGTCCGCGCCGGGGAGGTGTCGGGGAGACTCTCGGAGATCTTGGAACGCCTGGCCTACCTGGGGGAGCATGAGGAAAAGGTGCGCAACCGGATCAACGCGGCGTTGCGTTACCCCATGATCGTCGTGGTATCCATTTTGATCGCGTTCTGTATCCTGATCACGGCGGTCGTGCCACGATTCGTCAATCTTTACAGCCAGTTCAATGCGGCCTTGCCGCTTCCCACCAGGATATTATTGGGGATCAACACCCTATTGACCAAGTATTGGTGGCTTCTGTTGATCCTGGCGGGGATCGCTTTTTTCCTTGTCAGGAATTTTATCACAACCCCCAAGGGGCGACTGTTCTGGGATTATTGGAAATTGAAGGTCCCGGTCTTCGGCCCGCTGGTCCACAAGCTCATCATGTCCCGGTTCACGCGTCTGGTGGGAACCCTCGTCAAAAGCGGGATCCCCATCATGCAGGTGCTGGACCTGGTATCCCTGAGTCTTGGCAACGCGGTGTTGACCCAGAGCATCGAAGTGATCAAGCACAGCGTCAACGAAGGCAAAGGCATTACCGGCCCCATGCGGGCGAGCGGCATGTTCCCGGCGGTGGTTCTGCAGATGGTGGCAACGGGGGAAGAGACGGGGAAGCTGGATGAGCTGTTGATGTTCGTTTCCGATTACATGGACATGGAGATCGATATTACGATCGCCAATCTCATCGTGCTCATCGAGCCTGTTCTGATCCTTTTTCTGGGGTTGTCGGTCCTCTTCATGGCCCTGGGGATCTTCATGCCGATCTGGGGCATGATGAATTTGTTCCGTTCGCACTAAGGTTTCTTCCAGGATTTCCGGGGTGGGGCATTGATTGAACAAGATAGAAATGGTATTCTTTTATAAGTAGGGGCGGGTAGACCTGTTCCTGGCAGCAGTTATTGATTTTTTGACCAATGGTTTCGCAACCGGGAATTTGATATGAAGAGAAAAAACGGATTTACGCTCATCGAATTGGTGATGACCATCCTGATCCTGGCCATCCTGGCGGTGGCTGCCATTCCGCAGTATTACAATTTGACGACGAGCGCCAACTCTTCTTCCGAGGCCGGTGTCTCGGGCGGTGTGCGCGCGGGGGTCTATACCTATTTCGCTAATTACCGTGTTTATCCTTCCACTTTGGATTCGGCTTCCAACGCCGCCTGTTCGACGGGCAATACCTGTTTCACCAACGTATTGGGACAAGGGGGCATCCAGTCCCAGTGGACCCGGGTCAGCAACACCCAATACACGGGACCCACCGGCGCCACCTATACTTACACTTCCGCTTCCGGGGCATTTCAATAATCCAATCTGAACGCGGTTCCCGCTGGATATGCCACGGCAAAGATTTCCAAGTCGGTTCTTGACAGTCCTCCCGAGGGTCATTACATTGGGAATTAAGCAGGAGGCCATTTGCGGGATTTTGGCCAGGCAAAGGGCAATAAAACAATTGGATACCAGGGGAGGATGATATGGCGGGTAAACGAGGGTTCACTTTGATCGAACTGGTAATGATCATCATCATTTTGGCCATCCTGGCGCTCGTGGCCCTACCCCAGTATTACAATCTGACCTCCAGCTCCAATACTTCTTCGGAATCTGGTGTGGTCGGCGGGGTGCGTTCGGGGGTCTCTACGTATTTTACCAACTACCGGGTGTTTCCTTCGACCTTGGATTCCGCTTCCGATGCCGCCTGTACCACCGGCAACGCCTGTTTCGGCAACATTTTGTCCCAGGGGGGCATTACCTCTCAGTGGACCAGGGTCAGCAGCACACAGTACACGGGGCCGGCCGGGACCACCTACACCTACACTTCTTCATCCGGGTCATTCCAATAGGCGTCTGCCGGCAAATTCTTTCTTGAACGATTTTGGGACTTGAAAGGGCAACTCCCCAAACCCGTTGAGGTCGCAAAATTTTCAAGTGGGCTCTTGACAGGCAGTTTACACGGGATATATTTGTATTAGCACCCCGAAGGGGTTGAAAAGGAAGCTTCTGTTATTTTAAGAGCGGGTAACAATATATAATTTTTACTTAATACACTACAAGGGGGGCATATGTTGAAAAGACGTGGTTTTACGCTCATCGAGCTGGTCATGATCATCGTGATCCTGGCCATCTTGGCCCTGGTCGCCCTGCCGCAGTATTACAACCTGACATCGAGCGCGAACTCTTCTTCTGAAGGCGGTGTGGTGGGCGGGGTGCGCGCGGGGGTGTCTACTTATTTTGCCAACTACCGGGTGTTCCCGACCACGCTGGACGGCGCCTCAAACGCCGCCTGTACCACGGCCAATGCGTGCTTTACCAACATCTTGTCGCAGGGCGGGGTCACTTCCCAGTGGACCCGGGTAGCCGCGACCCAGTACACGGGCCCGGCCGGCACCACCTACACGTATACTTCTGCTTCAGGTTCGTTCCAATAAGAACAAGCTGATTTTGTTTGCAATTTTCAAGGCAACAAACATATGGAGGCGTAATCGGCGAGCACTTGCGCTGATCGCCTCCATTATGTTAATTGTCTTTTCTTCGATCGTCGTTATCGGGATGACCCGCTTTGTCATTGAGAAAGAGCAACAGAGCGCTATCAGCCGCACGACGCTCAACCTCATCGACAACGCCCACGCCGGTATCCATTATTCCATCTACAACTATCGTTGGCGGGACCTTTCCGCCAACGGCGGCTTCTTCCAAGGGCAATTCACGCTGGACACCAACAATGTTTTTGTGGTCGGGGGCGATGAAAACGACATGCTCATGGTACGGACCGATACCGCGGCCTCAG
>JAHFFX010000044.1 GCA_023247755.1 Candidatus Omnitrophota bacterium
TTGTTAAAGCGATCACCGAACTGTTTGCCCTGAGATCGAGGTATGGGAAGCCATCTTCTCCGAGGCATCCTCAACCCGCCGATCGCATTGAAGTCTTGAAGCGATTTGTTGAAGAAAACGAAAACCCGCCGGTCCTCAATTCTACAACTCAACAAGTCGGTCTTTCGCTCCTCGGTGGGCTCGCCTTCGTCGTCTTGGCTCTGATGGTTCTGATCGCCAAAGCCTCCGCCCACGCCCAGGGTGTTTTGGGCAACAAAGGCATCGTCCGATGGTTAAGCTGGAAGAATTCGATCTTCAAAGCCGCTTCCTTCGCCGTCGCTTCCGTCTCAATCCGCGGTTCCGATTCCTCAAGTTCAAGCGCAATCAACGCCTCCGCTGGTACCACCGTTATGTCCAGCGGCCTGGCGGCCGGCCTCTTGATCTTCGCCGCCTTGGCGCTGGGCCTCGCCTGGGTCCATCACAAGGGCTTTGGCCTTAAGGCCGCGGCGTCTCTGGCTTCCCTCGTTGTGGCCGCTTCCGCTCTGGTGGTTCTGGCCGTTGCCGGGTTCGGCCCGATCCACCTCAAGTTCATGGTCATCAGCATGGATTATGTGGCGCGTTTTGCCATACCGGTCCTTGCCTTTGCGTTCTTCAGCAAACTCGACCAAGGAGTAAGGGCTCGTTGGACAGGCGTGCTGAAATATATGAGCCTGTTCGCCGGCGTATTGGTCTATGCCTTTAATCTTCCTGCGATCTTCCATGAACTTGGCCATATGTCGGTCCATCACATGCTCTGGAAGGACGCTGCCGGCTATCTTAACTTCGTTTCTGAAGGAAAGGCGGCGGCCTCCTATGTTGCGGTCAATATCGGTCAACTGAATCTTTTGGGAAGAATGCTGGGTGAGAACTTAGCTGAAGCCCTTGAAAAGTTATCCGGCACCGTCACCGAATTGACCGTTCTGGTGATCCTCTCGCGGTATTTCTATCGATCGGCCAAATCTCATACATCCCGTTGGGCCATCCTTGTGTTCTCCAGAATAGCGGCATTCTCTCCCGTTGTATATGCCATCCAGGATGCGTTTGATCGGGCAGATGGCGACTTCGCAGGCCTCAACAGCTTCCTGAGCCAGCATGTCTTTAAAGCAACGGATTCCCTCATCGGCTATCTGATGAGGCAGAACACCTGGGATTGGGTTAACCGCAATTATACCTATCTGTGGAACCTCAAAGAGAATATGGTTCGTCCTGCGGTAGGCGTGGGCCTGGTGCTGCTTACCGTCTTATTGGGTGTTGCCATCAACAAGATCATTTCCAGAGTGGTTAGCCGAAAGACCTTCTCCGAACTGGCGGATGAGGCCAGCTACGAGCTCAATGATGATCTCGATGCAAGATCGACCAAGAGCACCTTCGAAAGTCTTCTGCCGGGTCCGTTAAGTCTCTTGCTGGTGCTTGGCCGGCAGCTGGTGGGTCTGGCGCCGATGAGTGAAGCCAAGTCCAATGCTATCAGCCGCAGATCGATCTTACGGGGTATCGTTGGCGTAGCTGCCGCGACCATTGCGAATGCCGTTGCGGGTGGCGTTAAGGAAGCCCAGGCCCAGGTATTACCCGTTGTCCCGAGCTCCAGCTTGGCCCAAGGCCGGCCGTTCACCACCAGCATCGTCAAGACCGAACAGGGCTGGGTCTTCGTCAGCTACGATGAAGCCGGCAATCCGAAGCCGTTCGTCCTGACCGGCAGCGGCGTGCAGTACACGGCCGACAAGATCATCAATCAATTTGACCGGAATTTTGTCCGCTTGATCGACCCGATCGGCGGCAACTTCCGGCCGTTCGGCGAAGAGCCGACCGGACTCCTGCCGTATCTGGCCGCCCGTTCCTATCAGACCATCAAGCTGTATCTGCCTCCGAACGGCTTGACGGCCGCGGATGCCGAGGAATTGGCCAACGTCATCCGCTGGGTCTATCAGACCTTCGGCATCCGCTTCTATCTGACCCATTTTGCCGGACTCTATGCCACCGACAGCCGCGGCCGCAGCCTCATGTATTATCCTTACGAGACCAACATCGATTATCCGGAGTTAACGAATATCCAGGTGGTGGAAGAAAATGTCCGCTCCTTGGCCCGCTGGGTCAGTGCTCTCGGCCCGGCCGTGGTCGGCGTGCAGTTAAGCAACGAGAATAACTTCTACGTGTTCGGTGCCAACCGGATCCGGATTACCAACGGCGAAGAAGGGATCACCATCCGCCTCTCGCCGATCGGATACTATGAATTCATGAACCGTCTGGCCGGTCTCTATAAGGAGATCGACGCGGCTCGACCGGTCGTTCTGGGCAACGGTCTGCTCTTCCCTGAATTTAATGATATCACCAAGCCCAACCTGACCAATTACGATGCGATCGCCATTCATCCTTATCCGAACTGGCCCATCGGCGGGTATGCCGGCCCGGCGCTCAAGGCCGAATTTTATGAGACCTATTTCGCGGAGCAGGTCGCCATCGTGGAAGACCTGGGCAAACCGCTCATCATCAGCGAATATGCCGAGTCTTCCCTTAATAAAGATGCGGTTGACCAGATGGAAGCCCAGGCCCGCTTCGCCCGGGAGATCATCGCCGGCATGGCGAAGTTCATGGCCGGTTCCGACAGCGCCCGTTCGAAACCGATCGCCGGCATACTGTGGCTGAATCTCTTCCAGGAACCCTGGAAGGAGATCTTTGAAGGCCCGGCCGTGGTCGAGACCTCGCTGATCAATGGCATTTGGATCCGTAACCAGAATGAGGAATGGGTCCTGGAATTCGTCGGCAAACCGGCTCTGGCCAGCCTGTTGCAGAGCTATTCCACCATTCAGGGAGCTCTGGCCAAGGCATTTGAGATCGGTACCAGCTCGGAGCGTCAACAGTTCAATACCTTGGCTTGGGAGGTCCTGATGCTGGTCGGCCTCTTAAGCATGTTGCCAGTCTTGGCCGTTTCGGTTCGCCAGCAGAATCCCAACGCGTGGATGAAACGGTTGATCGACCGACCGAAGGCCAGGGTTATCCTCTTCGATCTCGATGATACCGCCGCCTGGAAGAAACTGTTGGGCCGGCGTGACCTGCCGATTGACGATGAGACCGTGCTGTTGATCCGGATCCTCCTGCAACAGGGGGTTACGGTCGGCGTTCTGTCGACCCGCTCCAACGACAGCATCTGGGACCGCATCCGCGGCGACGAGATCATTGCCGGCCTCGATCACGAGACCCAATTGCGTTTGCGCATCTTCGGCCGCTTTGGGTTGGAGCAACTTAAGGATCGTCGGGCGGTGCAGATCCTGACCACGGACTGGCTGAAGAATGTGGTCTCGAAAATGAACAAAGAACTGAAACTGGGCCTGAACCTCGACAATGTTCCGCCCGAGAACCGCCAGAACGGTAACAAAGATATGCATTTCACCGCCTTAGGCGAGGTTGGTATCTTTGAGTTGAAGGTGGAGCCCGCCCAGAAGATCTTCGCGATCCTGACGTTCTATACCGCCGTTGCGCGCTGGAACAAGGAGCGGCCCGGAAAAGGATATTCCCAGAGGAGAAGAATGGCCAGGTATCTGGAGAAGAAAGTTCCGGGCCTGCGTGTGACCGTAGGGGGGACCGGATCGCTCAACTTGGCCGCCATCGATAAAGCGGACCTCATCCAGCATGAATACTTGAGCCGCGGAGATCTTAAATCTGGCGAGATCATCTTTGTGGACGATGAAGGGCAGCAAGAGGGAACCGGGTTCAGGGCCCTGTCGTTAGAGGAGATCACGGCCATTATGGTCGGCACCGGTAGCCGGAAGCTGCCGAAGTCGGTCATCCGCACCAACGGAGGAAGAGTTGAGGACTTCAAGAAGGTTCTGGCCATCGAGATCGCCAAGCGGTTCTCCACGGCCGACGAACAACAAGCCCACTCGTTGCTGGCGGGCGTCAGCGTATCCTTCCTCGCGCTGGCCGTTCTCCTCGCGTTCTTCCGGAACGGCGTCGGCGCCTTCATCACGAACAAGGCCTGGCCGGTATTCAAGGGCTTGTTGAACCGGAAGTATACGGTCAAAGAATTTGTTATCGTTACCCTTATCTGGAAAGCGGCCCAGGGTGCGCTCATCGTCGTTCTTCCTCCGCTTCCGAGGATGATCGCGGTGGGCGTGCTGGCGGTCCTGGGCGCGATCCTGACGGTGCCGTTCATCATTCCGGTCGTGCGCCAGGGCATCGCCGGCGTTAAACGTCTTGCCCGTATTACCGAACCGGTGCCGGCGACCAGGTTCCTTGGTCGGGTCGTCAAAGTGGTCGGCCCGGTGGTCCTGCTCATGCTCTTGGTGCCGGTGACGGCCCTGGCCGTGGGAACGATTGCTCAGTCAATGAGCGCCGGCCACATCGTTGGACGGGCGCTCGCGGCCATGTTGAACACGGGACTTGTCCTGGTAATCGCTAAGGCCATGTACGAAATGGTCTCGACCCGCAAATCCAATCTGAAGATCAAGGACCTGCCGTTCGTGACCGAAGATTTGATCGTGAAATTGGTGTTCCCGGCGGTTGTCAAATTCCTGCCGCTGGCGATCCTGGTCTACGCATTCCTGCAGGGAACGCTGTCCTGGCTGACGTTATCCGGCTTTGCCTACACCATGGCCGTGGTGGCCAATGTCTGGGCCGTGCTGGTTCTCCACGCAGCCATTCGTCAGAATCATCTGGACGATCAGATCCTCAAGGCCTATATGCGGAAGATGGATCTCGTCGGAGGGGTGGCCCGCAAAGACACGCCGAAGGCCTTCAGTATCAACCGCAAGGGAGAGATCGTCCTTTGGATGAAGGAACCCTACTTCTTGCGTCTGATCGGCATGTGGCTGCCGGTGGGCATACATGTGGTGGCGCTGCAGGACTGGACCCCGATCAAGGACCGCATCAAGGAAGGCTTCAAAGCGTTGAGAGAGAAGATCGCCGGCGTCCTTGAGCCGGTTTCGACCCCGATTCCGGTGACGGTGCCCAGCCTGGCTTACCTGGTTCCGCAAGAATCTGCGGCCTTGCAGCTCGGTCTTGGCGTTTCGCCTTGGACGGTCGTCGTTCTGGTGTTGGTCCTGACCGGCTTATTGTTGAAGGAACTCTGGCAGAAGATGGCGAATGCCCGAAACCTCAAAACCACGACTGCGGCCAGGAAGGTCAACCAGACCCGGGCCGGGCCGATCGTCCTGCTGGCCGTGTTGGTCCTGGTGAGCGTTGTCATCGGCAGCGTTGCGCTCTTCAGCGATCTCGGCACTTCCGGCCTCATCAGCGGCGCCGTTTCTGCCTTGCACATCTTCTTCTCCGATCTCGCTTCTGTTGTTTACTACTGGACCGCGCTGGCCAAGGATTTCCTGTGGTATCCGGGTGCGGTTTTGGGAACCGTATTAAAGATCTTCAGCAGTTTCTTCCACTTCCTCGCCAACCTCAAGATGTACCTGACCAACAATATGTACCTTTCCCTGGGATGGCTCATCGCCAGCGTCGTCATCCTAAAGGCGACCGACCACTATTTCCGACGCCTGACGCCGGCCGATAAGCCTTGGGCCCGTTCGATCTGGCCGAGAATGCTGGTGGCCGTGGCCGCCGGGATCGCCGTAACGGTCCTCATGTGGGGAACGGCCGGTCTTGGTGTGGAGCTGCTGGGCTTCATTACCGCCCACTTGCAGGCGGGGCTCACTCTGCCGGCGGAGATCAAGGCGCTCGTGGCCGGGGCGCTCATGCGCATCGCGGTGCGCATGGCGATCTCGATGGTCATTGTGGCGATGACGCTCAAGTCCTCTTATGAGTATGTGGTCAACTGGCGCAAGGGTTATGTCGAACGCTTCAATCCGGACACGATGACGGTCGCTGAACTCGAGCAGATGGCCAGGACCCTGACCAATAACAACCCGAGGGCGATGGCCGAATTCACGCACATCCTTATCGGAGGGTTGAATGAGGCTGACAAGCTGAGCCGTCTGCGCAATTTCGTGGCCGGCCTGTTGCGGGACGTCCATGAGCTGAAAGACAAAAAGGAAAAGAGCCGGCTCGAGCGGAAGCTGCAAAAAGAGGCGAAGCAGCGCAAACAGACCAAGCAGGCTTCCAATTCCGCCGTCGGAGCGGTGGTCCTGGCGATCGCCGGCATGGTCGTGGCGGGGCCGTTGGGCGCCGGGTTCCTGGGCGCCTTCGCTGCCGGGGTCATCGGCTCGGGCCTGGTGACCTCCGGTATCGCGCTCTTCCTGCTGATGGGGGTCGTCCGGGAATTCGAAGACGCCCTCAAGTACTCGAAGGGCGCCTATAAATTCTTAAGGCCGGGCTTGAGAAGATTGCACGCCGGCCCCAGAACGCTGCTCGTCGCTCGGGAGTTCGTGAAATACGGCCTGCTGCTGCCAATCCTGCTCATCAATGTGGTCGCCAAATTCGCGTTCCCGAAGGCCAATGCGATCTCCGTGGATGAATTGAGCAAGTTCGCCGCCAACCGGACCAGCGATGCGGAAATGGACCAGATCGTCGCCAATAACGCCGCCATCTTCCTGCATCAGCCCAGCCGGCGTTCCTCCGGCCTGCGCGCCTTCCTCTGGCAGGCCCGCTCGCCGTACGCGTATAACTTCTTCTACTTCGTCGTGCGCCGCGTGCTGTTCATGCTGCTCAGCTTGGCCGTGGCGAAGTTCGCCCTGCCGTTCCTGCTGAAGATCCCGTTCGTCCCGGCGACGTTCTGGGGCTTCGATTATACGGATAAGATCTTTGAGACCATCGGTCTCAGCTATCTGACGACCATGGACCTCACGGGCAAGGGACTCTTCCGCATCGGCGCCATGGCGCTGGGGCTGCTCTTCCCTGAGGCGGTCAAGACCATCTTCCGCCAGGGCAAGGTTTCTTCCAATGACGCAACGGCCCGGGCGGCCTTCACCCGCGGCCTGGTCTACTTTGAGAAAGCGGAAGAGCGCGCGCTCTTCGACGGAAAAGCGTATACCTTCTTCGGCGGCCTGAAGTATTTCTTGCGGCAATTCGGGAACGCCGGGATGTGGGGCCGGCTCGTGGCGGCGCCGCTCTTGGCCCTCACCGTGCCGCTGCCCATCTGGGCGATCGCCGCCGCCGGCGAAACCCGTAAAGACAGTCTGGCTTACCAGATGGCGCAATTGCACGCCAGATGGCAGAATTCGCTGGTGGGCTTGTTGACCATTGAGCTCGAGATCGATGCGGTGGTCGGCTCCGCCGAGTTGATCGGCGGACCGGTGGCCGCGATCGCCCATTTGATCGAGACCAACAAGGTCCTGAGCAATGCCATGAACAAGGTCGACCCGAACCTGCCGGTGCCCAGCTTGTTGAACGTCGGCCATCTGGTCAGCTTCGGCATCGAACACGCCACGGGCATCAGCTTCGATGAGGGCGCCGTGTCGCTGTTGGAGAAGTTCGGCGGCCGGGCCAACCCGAACGACGTGGAATCCTACTTCCGCAATGTCGGTCATCCGGAGAACGCCGCGGTCTCCGACGGCGCTTGGGCCGCCGCGGTCAATGAACATGGACCCATGCCGACCTTCCAGCAATACGAAGAGGCCAAGTACACCTATCTCACGCAGGCGCCGCGGATCGAAGCCGCTTATCAGGCCGGCCGGCTGTCCTATGGCGATGATGTGAAGGCCAAGCTCGCCGAGATTCGGATGGGTCTGCCGACGGAAGCCAAGCAGAAGATCTTTGACGAGATCAAGCCCAAGATCGAAAGCACCAGCAAGGCCTGGCAAGAGGAAGGCGGCAAACTCGCCATCAACGGCCGGGGCCGCATCGCCGCATCCTTCAAGTTCGATGAGATCCTCAAGCAAGCTGAAAAAGAGAACGTTCCGGTCGTCATCGCCAACATCACCGAGAATGCCCGGCTCGAGTCCGACTTCGCCCTCATCGTCTATAAACCCGGGCAGAATGCGGTCTATAAGGTATCCAAGGGGAAGGACGGCCAGATCACCGAAGCGCCGCTGGAACTGGACAAGCTCCAGGCTACCGTCAGAGAGCAGATCCAGTCCCTGTTCGATCAGAGCAAGGCCGGCAAGGTCACCGTCATCTACGTGGCCCTCAAGGACGCTCTGCAGAAGATCGATTGGAACTTCGTGAGAGATTATCTCAAGCAGGCGCCGTTCGCCATCGATATCACCGCGGTGGGCGCCAATGACAAGGTCCTGATCTCTCCGGAGGTCAATGTGAAGGCCAATGTCGAGCAGGTCCTGGCCGAGATGCGGGCGGTCGAAGAGATCCGCGCCAAGCACCGCGAGGCCCTGCGTAAGCTTCTGAAAGAGGTCGATGCCGACGGCGCTCAAATGGAAAAGGCCCTGAACACCGGCCGTAGCGACGAGCTGAAGGCGGAACAGCAGAAGGCCCTGCAGTCCCTCCTGGGCAGCCCGCAGGAAGAGAAATATCTGACCCCGTCGAACCTGATGACCCTGGCCAACAAGCAGATCGTCCAGCAGCAGCAAGCCAAGGACCAGGCGGCTGTCCTGACCGCCTTGCGTTCCGCCGCCGCCCAGGGCATCGGCAACGTGAATCTTGAATCCGTCAATCGCCTGTGGGCGATGCTGGGCCTGTCGCCTCTGGAAAATCGCGGCCAGCTTGAGCAGATCTTCAAGGCCCAGCCGCAGAAGGATTTCAAGGCCTTTATGGAAGCTCTGGTGCAAAGGGCCGATCTGATCCAGGCCATCCGCCAGAGCGCGGAGCAATCGTCCGTCAACGCGCCGTTGAACGCGATCGCGCTGCCCAATGCCACCTCCGGGAAGGACGTTCTTAAACAGCAGCAGGCGCTCGTCGATCTGTTGACGTTCCGCAGTGCCTGGGAATTGCGGGTTCCGGAAAAGAACGCCGATACCGCCAACGAGCAGTTGCGCGAAGTGGTGACGATCTTCAGCATTCTGAAGCGCTATGGCGTTGAGAAACCGCAGGCCCTGCTGGAGAAACCGGAGATCGCGGCCGAACTGAAAGACCTTCTCGATCGCACCCTCAATGAGTCGACCCTCAAACAATTCAGCGTCACCGCGGAACAAGGTTCCCAGAACGTGGTCCTGGCCTACCGCTCCGACCGTTCGGTGAGCGAGAACGCCGAGACCTTGCGCGTGGTCCTCGAATACCGTCAGAAGGAAACCCAGAAGCAGAAAGCCTCCGCGGCCGATCAGCAGAAGATCGCCCTGGAGCAAAAGTCGCTGATCTTCGGGACCATGTTGAGCCGCCAGCGTGAGGGCCTCAACGCCGAGGTCGCCAAAGTGGCCGGCAAAGCCCAGGATGAGGCGAAGCAGAACGAACTTCAGGCCCGCCAGGAGAACGTGGCGGCGCTGCGCAAGGCCGTGGTGCAGATCGAGGTCGATCAGCGCCGGGCCGCGATCCAGGCCAAGGAAGAATTGATCGCCAATTATCGGCAGAAGAAGGTCCCGCAGGGCATGATCGCCCAGACGCAGAAGGAAATCGAGGCCCTGCAGGCGGAGATCGCGCCAAGGCAGTTCATCCTTTCCGATTCCTTCAAGGATGAAAAGACCGGCCGTAGCCTGAGCCTCATTGAGGTGGACCTGCAGCTGGCGGCCCTGGTCGCGGCCAAGCAAAATGAGCTGAGCCAGATCCTGGCCGATATCCAGAAAGCGTCAACGGCGGCGCAAGGCGAAGTGACGGAGAAGGTCATCGAGAACCTGAAAGCATCGGAAACCAGCAAGAGCGAGGAATTGCGGATCCTGCAGGCCCTGCAGAGCAATCTGGGCGTAGCGCCGCAGAGCGCTGCCGCCGGCCAGCTTCCGGATATGTTCAACCTGGGCCAGCCGCAAGGAAAGTCGAACAGCGTGGTCGATCTCTTCGGCAAGTTGACCGCGGAAAAACAGAGCGACTTCAATGCGTATTTGAACACTTTGACCTCCGCGGTCTTCGCTCAGGACGCCGCCCGCGTGGTCGGATTGAGCCGGAACATCGAAGAGATGATGTTAAGCGAACAGCTCGAACTGGACCAGGCCGCGCTCGCCAAGTCCCAGGCCGAGGCCAAGCCGCAGGACGACCAGCGCGTGGTCGGGGCCATGTCGTTGGGCGTGGAGATCCTGAAGGTCCAGGTCGAGCTGGCGCGGCTGCGCTATGAAAGATTTGTTGAGACCCAGGCCGCGCGGATCCGGGAGCTTGAAACGCAGATCACCGCCCAGGAAACGCAGGCCAAGAAGTTGACGGAACAGAAACAGGCCCTGGAAGCCGACATTGCCCGCGATAAGGCCCTGGAAGAGGTCAAGACGAAGATCATCAGCGGTGATTTCGACGCCGTCAAGGAGGGCAATCTGGATCGCCTGATCAAGGAATACGAGGCCGGGATCGTTACGGATGGACCGTTGCTGCGTTCCCTGCTGGTGGAGAAGCTCAACGCGATCCTCAAGGGCAGCGAATATCCGATGCTCAACAACAACGTGATGGCCAAGTCCGTTGAGGCCCTGACGGCCAAGCTCAAGGTCCTCATTCAGGCCGTGATCGCTAAGCTGGACCAGAAGGAAATGATCGATCTTTCCCGCCGCACCAACGACAACCAGATCGCCATCGGCCTGGAAGAGATGCGCAAGCAGCAGGAAAAGGACAATGTGGCGGAAGATTCCCAGCGCAAGAGCCTGGTGAACGATATCCTCCTCATCCGCAACCTGCGTGACGTCCTGCGCGAATACACCGAGACCAACCGCATCGTTCAGGTCTATCGGACCGTGGAACAGGAGATCGGGAACCGTGACGTCAACGACGTCATCGACGACGTGATCGTCAAGTCCTATGAGGACAACCAGAAGACCGATGCCAAGATCTTCCAGAAATATCTGCCGGGCAGCCAGCTGGCCAGGTTCATCACTTCCGGCTTTGGCGCCACCGAAGGCTTCCGCAGCCGGCCGCACGGAGGCGTGGACCTCAAGGCCCAAGAGGGCACGCCGGTGAGGATCAATTTCAACGGCCGTCTCACGACCGGTTTTGACAGTGTCAACGGCGGCGGTCTTTATGTTCGTCTGACCGGTCTGCGGGACGGCCAGACCTGGCAGATCGACGGCATGCACTTAAGCAAGATCGCTGCGGACATCGAACAGAAAATCAAACAGAACGGCGGATGGGTCGATGTCCGGGCTGGCGATCTCCTGGCCTACAGCGGTTCCACCGGCGAGGTCACTGGTCCGCATTTCCACTTCCAGGTCCGCATCGACGGGCAACTGGAAGATCCCACCCCGTACATTCCCGAATTTCTGGCTCCGATGTATGGCGCCGGGGTGGCCGGGCTTTACGATCTGCGCAGTCTGGTCCATTCCATCATCAACCGGGAAAGCAAATATAATCCGATGGCGGTCAGCAACAAGAGCGCCCGCGGCCTCATGCAGATCACCAACAATCGCGGCACCGGCAGCAAGGGAGCGGTTCTGCCGGGAGAATGGGACATGGCGGTCATGCGGCTGTTGAACCTGGACCGGCTTGATGCGATCCCGTCGGACTGGCAGTATGAGAACGCCGTCTTCGATCCGCGCAAGAACGTGACCGTCGGGGTGGAAATCATGCGCTACAACCTGGAGTTCGTTGAGCAGAACGCGGCCCGGGGCGCCTTCGGACCCAACCGGACGAAAGACGATATCCTCAAGTTGGCCCTGGCCGCCTATAACGCCGGCCGCCAGTCGGTCCTCAATGCCCGGGGCATTCCGCAGAACCAGGAGACCCAGGAATATGTGAACAAATTCGTTTATGCGACCTATGTCCGCGGCGGCCCGGCCATCCGTCCGCTGCGCATGGAGAACGTGCGCTACCAGGCGGAAAGCGTCGAACTGGATTATCTCGTCAACGCCCGCCGCCGGCTCCAGGGCTTTGTCGATCTCTTCCCCGAGATCCCGGCGGAATACCTGGCGCTCATCAATGCCGACAGCCAGTTCATCCATGATTATCAGGACCTGGCCGCCGGTCGTTCGGTGGTGGCCGGTAAACTGCGCGAACGCATCTGGACCCTGGAAGAATCCACCAAGCGCAATTCCCAGACCGTGGCCGATGAGACCGATCCGGCGGTCAAGGACCTGTTCCTCAGCCTGCGCAGCGAGCAGGATAAACTGGTCGAGGTCATGCGCTCCCGCCTGATGCTCCTCAAGAACGTGGTGACCGACCTGAAGGCCGATCAGGTCATCATCAGCGAGGCCGACAACCCGCAGGCGTTCGCCGAACACCAGAGATTGGAAGAAGAACAGGCCCGGCTGGAGAAAGAGATCAGCCTCCTGGAAGGCAACCAGATCCGCTTTGCCAGAGCAACGTCCGTCCTGCGCAACCAGCAGCGCGAGTTGACCGCCGCCGGCCGCCTGGCCGAGGCCGCCGTGGTCAATCTGCGCATCCTGCAAGTGGAGGCCGAACGCGCGCTGGCGGAGGCGACCTCCACCACCATGAACTTCGACGACGCGAAGATCCGGGAGCAGGTCGCCAGGCTCGAGAAGGAGATCGATCAGGATGCCTTAAAGCAGGCGGCCGCAACCCTCTTGCAGACCGCGCCTTCTTATCGGGAGTTGTTCATCCGGATCTATAATCTGCATCAATCCATGAAGCTGGCCAACACCAATCTGGCCATGGGCGATACGGAGACGGAGATCGCCAAGAACCTGGAATCCTTGCGGCCGTTGACCGAGCCTTCTCCCATGTCCAGCCAGCCGCAGCGCGAAGTGGCCAGGATCATCGTCGAAGGCTTCCTGAGAAATATGGGCTTGCGGAACGTGCTCATTCCGGAGATCCGCTACCGCGACTTCGGCACGATCTGGCAGTATCTGGAAGACGTCGTCTTCATGGGCACCCTGCGCGAGTCGGACATCGCGATCCTCCTGAACCGCGTCCTGGCCGTCGTTTATTCCGCCAGCTTCCAGGTCTCCGACGTGGAGAGATATGAAGAGCACATCGGCTTCGATGAACTGTTGGGCAGCATCCGCATCAATGCCGACAATCTGGCGGTGAGAAGCGTTCGTCCCGTCGAGCCGACGAGCACCAAGACCCATGCCTCGATCGGCCTGGTCTTGAACGGCAAGAGCGACCTGCGCGGCGGGGTCAACCTGGGCGGGTTCCTCGATGAGCTCTTCCACTTCCGTCCGGATGTGACCGAGATCGGCCGTCAGGACATTCTCCAGTACAGCCGGCAGATCCAGGAGAGGATCGTGGAGGCCCTGAAGGCCAAGTCCACGGCGGTGATCTATCTGCTGCTCGCCCGCAAGACTCTGTATGCGGCCGGCCTCGATCGGGCCAGGAACCCGATCGCGTACCTTGAGGCCGAGGCCAGCTTTGACCGCGCCCGACGTAACTTTGAGGCCCAGTTCAGCGCTGAACCGGAAGTTATCAGCGACGATGAGATCCGGGACTTCAATCTGGACGATCTGAACGCGCGGATCGCCGAGGTCTACGAGCAATTGCGCCAGGAGCTGATGGGCCGGATGACCGCTTATACCAGCAACAACGAGTATGTGATCAAGAGCCTTCGGGAAGCCGGCTGGAAATCCAGGGTCTTCTTCAACATCGGGTTGAACTTCGATCTCAAGAGCGTGCGGGCCGGGTTCGTGGTCGGCGCCCTGGTCCATGACAAGTCCCGCCTCTCCAAGCTGGTCGTGGCGGAGTTGGACCAGGTGCAGGCCGGCGAACAGATCGCCTACGACCTTGCGCAGATCGCGCTTCTGCGGGCCGAGTGGCAGGCCCAGCTGCGTCAGACCGTCGATACTTTCCGGCAGGCCAACCTCCGCTATAACCTGGCGATCCTGGATGTTCAGGAAAATAATCTTAAGGCCTTGGCCCAGGACCAGGACTTCGCGGAATATATCGATCTTTTGACCCAGAACAGCAACCGCTTGACCCTGGGAATCAGGTCGCCGATCACGCCGGAAGCGACGCCGGTCCAGAAGGTCGACTTGACGCCGCAGATGCTGGAAACGATCACCAAGGCCGGCCAGGAAGCCGTTCTGGCCTTCGAGTTCACTCCGCTTTCGCCGGATATGACCTTGACGAAGATCATCGAAGTCGCCAGGCTCAATCAGCGCTATAAGGAAGAAGGCATCATCACCGCGCAGAATTATGAGCAGTTCCTGACGCAGCTCAAGGCGATCGTCCTTCAGTATGCCGGCGCCGCCGAATACGAGGTCCGCTATATGGCCCGCTTCCTGACCGAGTACACCGATCTTGAGCTCCAAAAGATCTTTGACTGGGCCGTGACCAGAATGAACCTGACGGACAAGGCCAAGGACAGCTTTGAGACGCAGCTCTTGAACCAGCGGCTCAACTATATCGAGGAACAGCGCCAGTCCCTGATGGGCGAACAGGGCCACTGGAACTTAAGGCTCGTCGAGGCCCAGCAGCAGGGAGCGACCGAGGTCGTTCTCAAGGACATCGAGCAGAGATCGGCCCCGATCAAGGCCAGGCTCGCGCAACTGGAACTGGAATTGACGCCGATCCGCGGCAAGCTGCTGGCCCGGGCCAAGGTGGAACTGGAAGATATCAAGAAGAAGAACGACCAGCATCCGTACGTTCAGACCCTGGAACAGGAGATCGATAAACTGAACAGCATTCTCACGGCGGAACAGAGCCTGGCCAGGGTCCGGGAGGCGCAAGCGAAGAAGTTCGAGGAATTGAAGAAGGTCCTGATCGAGAACAACGGCTTTGAGCAGAAGCTCGCTCAGGTCGGAGATGCCAGGATCAACACCGAAGAGCGGAACCGCATCAGCCTCGGCTTGCGCGCGGCGCTGGTGGAGCTCTTGACCGCGAGCCTCTTGCTGGATCAGGCCCGCCGCGACTGGGTGGTCAGGCAGTTGGACGCTGTCACCCAGGCCGGCGACCAGGCGGAAGCGGAACGCCAAGCCCAGAAGGAAGAGTTCATCAAGCAGTTCGATCAAAAGGTGCATGGCCTCATCGTGGAACACCAGCCCGCCAAGGCCGACCAGAAGGCGGCGAAAACCGCGAAGGCTGCCGAGACCACCGCCCAGCGGCTCGATGAGATCATGCAGATCTTCGAGAAGTACCGCCTCTATCTCGACCAGGCCGATGAAGAGCAGGCGCGGATCCTCAAGGACTTCGCGGAGGCCTTCGTCCGCGACAATATGCAGCAGTTCCTGGCCGGATTGCAGAATTCGCCGCCGAGCTTGAGCGCTAACGCGCAAAACCTCCTCTCCAAGACCCAGGGTCTCCGCCATCCGGATCGCGTCAAAGGTCTGGAAGAGTTCTTAGGGTTCTACCTCCCGACCCAGGAACGCAACGTCAATGTTTCCCTGATCAACCTGTCCCTGCTTAACCTCGAATTCTCCAAGAACGCCGCCCGCGGCAACCGGCATTACGAGGCCTTCCTCACCGAGTATGTCAACGCCTTGAAGGTGGCCTATGGCGAGGTGTTCGATCTGCAGATGGTGACCGCCAAGGCCCAGGCCAAGTTGGGCCAGATCCAGGCGGAGTTCGCCGGTGCCAAGACCGAGACCTATAATCTGCAGCAGATCGTCGCGGCGATCCGCCTGGCGCAGTACGACCAGAGCGCGGCGGGCCAACAGGCCCTGCAGGAACTGGAAGATCTTTACGTCCAATACCTGTTATTACAGAAGCAGTACTACATCCGGGCCAATGCCGCCTACTTGAGCTATTTGAATTCCAATCCGAAGGATTCGCATTGGATGATCTCGAGCAATCCGGTCATGATGGGCATCCAGCTGGTGACGAAGCTGGTGCAAAAGACGACGTCGGACAAGAACCGGTTCGCCGCCGAAAAGGACCGCCAGATCAACCAGATTCGTTCCCTGAGCCGGGAAGCGGCCGGCCTGCAGGCGACCACTTCCGCCGCGACCCTCGGCGTCGGGAACATCGGTCAGGACCAGGGCGGCAACATCGTCATCCAGATGGCCAACAGCGAC
>JAHFFX010000045.1:0-3765 GCA_023247755.1 Candidatus Omnitrophota bacterium
CATCAGCGCCTTATAACCGAACTCGCAGACCTGGGCCGCTTTCATTGGTTTCAGCAGAGTGAACAGCCGCGCACGCTCCACCCCGGCGGTCTTCTGAAATTCCGTCTCCGTTGGCCCGGGACATAGGCAGGTCACGGTGACGCCCGTTCTCTGCAGCTCACTGGCGATGGCCTCCGAGAAATGAAGAACAAATGCCTTGGAAGCATAATAGACCGACATCAGCGGGCCCGCCTGGAACGCCGCAGAGGAAGCGACGTTAAGAATTTTGCCTTGTTTCCGTTGCACCATTCCCGGCAAGAACAGCCGGGTCAGGTGCGCCAGGGAACGCACGTTCAGGTCGATCATATTCGCTTCCTTGTACCAATCCGAATTCACAAAACTGCCGTAGGTGCCGAATCCCGCATTATTGACAAGGATATCCACCTCTATTCCCATGGCCTTGAGCTCATCAAAGATCAGTTGTGGTGCGGTGGGAAGTGAAAGGTCAACGACCAGCAGGTTCACCGGGCGCTGATATTTGACCGCGATCTCCGTCTTGACGGCGGCAAGCCGCTCTTCGCTGCGGGCGACCAGGACCAGATCGTGGCCTTCGCGGGCAAAAAGCTTTGCAAATTCGTAGCCGAGGCCGAAGGAAGCGCCGGTGATAAGGGCGGTTTTACTCATAGGGAAGGCCCCCCGGGGCGGGCAACCGACACGGTTGCCCGCCCCGGGGGGGAATGAATTATTTCTGCAGCATCGGACAGACCCTGCCGCCCGAGAACGGACAATAATTCGCTTTGCCGAAGAAATAACCAAGCGCAAAGATCGCCAAGGCCATAAGAAGATAGATCAATTTCTTGACACAGCAACACTTCTTGGGACCACAACAAGATCCGCTATCCTTGTTCTCTTCCATGTTCCCCTCCTTTTTTAAAAATGTATTTCGCTCAACTGAGCTTATTATACAGGTGAATGAAGGATTTCACTAATACTCCGTCCGCCTGCCCCCGGTTGGATCGGCAAGACGAACGATCAACGCGACAACAACACCATAGACGAATCCGCCGATGTGCGCCCAATAGGCGATCCCGGTCGATACACCCGCCAGCGTCCCCAAGCCGCCGGAAAACAGCTGCTCAAAGAACCAGATCCCAAGGAAAACCAGAGCGCTGATCTTGAACGTCTGTATGGAATAAAAAAGGAACCAGAGCACGCGGACATTCGCCTGGGGGAACAACGTCACGTAGCCACCCATCACCGCGCTGATGGCGCCACTCGCTCCGATCGCCGGAACGTTGTCCATGGAAGGCGGCGTCATCAATCCGTGCAGGACCATCGAGAGCACACCACCGGCCAGATAGAACAGCAGGAACCAGAAAGGGCCGAACCGCTCTTCCAGATTATCGCCGAACAGCCACAGATACCACATGTTGAAAAGAAGATGTCCCCACCCGCCATGCAGGAACAGACTGCTGAAATAGGTGATCGGCCTATGCTCGCTGGGGAGAAATCCGAATTCTTGGACGATTTGCTCATAATCCGGCCCCAAAGCCAGCAGAAAAAAAACGGCCACATTGATGCCGATCAAAATGACGGTAACGAAGGGGAAACTGTGGGTCGGGTTGTCGTCGCGGTAGGGGAACATGGCGGTAAGAATCTGGGCCCTCTCCCCCCGCCGGCGGGGGGAGAGGGCCCCGGGACAGCAAATGTCTCAAAATTTACATGAACTTATGCATCAATGAAAAAACGAGACCCCGGCGTAAACGACCTGGGCGTTGATGCCGCCGTTGGTATCTTCCCCGCCGACCCCGGCATCCGAAATGTGCCGATACCGGTAACCGACATTGATGGCCTTGGTGTCATCCAGGTGGATCTGCAATCCGGCTCCTCCGGTGTCCGAAAATGCGAAACTGGCCTCTCCCTGTTCATACGTATCAATACCGAAATACATGGGGCCAGCCCCCGCCTCGATATAGGGTGACACTCTTTCCCAAAATGGATAGGAATACTTGAACATCAAACCCGCCCCGACCTCCACTCCACTTTCCGGATTAAGAACGGGATTGATGAAGGGCTCGATCAGAAATTGCAAAGTTCCCTTGTGGTCGGCAAGGCCTAAGACAGAATTGATCTTAAACCCGAAATCCATAAAAATCGGGACATACTCGTAATCCCCCTGGAACTCCGTTGCGCCCGGAGCAAATTCTTCCTTGAGGTCCGACCATCCGTAACCGACATTGAGACCAATCTCATATAAGTGAACACCGTTGGGCTCTTGTTTCGCGGCCCAGGTCAAGTCCGTTAATCCCGCTTGCCCCAGCAAAGCAAAGGCCAGCCCCCCAAAAAAAATTGCCCTTTTCATGCACACTCCTTTCGAAAATTGTTACTGGTTTATCAGGCATCAAGGCAACTATTTCCCATCCACAATGCTATCCAGAACATCGACGATCCGTTGCATTTGCGCGTCTTCCGAGGATTGCTCGACCTCCATCCGGGAGACCTCGGTGGATGAATCCTCCGTCCCGCCTTGCGGAAGCGCGGATTCCACCTCTTGGTTGAAATCCTTCTCTTGTGGATGTTCCGAAGCGTTCACTTCGTTAAAGATCCCGTTTCCCGATCCTTGCCGGTGCGATTGCCAGGCCGCCCGATGTCCCGAAAGCGATATTCCCGTCTGCCGGGCCGCTTGCCGGGTTTGTAAAGTTTCCCGGAGCAGCTGCGCATTTTTTTGCTTCTCCTGTGGAGTTAAGGGGAACTGAGACTTGTTCTGCGCTTCCCGCGACCGCATCGAATTCAGGAAAGGCAGCCGGCGTTCCTTTGGGTGATCAAGATCATCTGCGGATTCGTCTTCGGATGGATTTCTTCTTTCGAATTCTGCCGCTACGGAGGGTGTTAAAGTCAAATTGTAATGTTCCCGCATATCATCGCCATGGACAACCGAACGGAATCCGGAAGATACTTGCGCATCTAGAGCATCGCGGTGAACAACTGAATGAGCTTCCAGCTCCGGGCTGCTCATCGGTCGGGGACTTAAAAAGTCCGGCGGTGAGATACTTTTATCGAGGGGGGAATGGAATTCTTGCCTGACCTTTGCGGCTTCCAGCGTCCTTGAGAGGGAAGAATCTTGGGTCGGGTTTTGATAGTAATAGTAGTCGCCGATCTGCTGGCCCTTTCCGATGATTCTGCCCTGCCCTATCGTCAGGTCGAGGTCTCCCAGATCCTGGGAAAAGGTCCGCTGACGGTGGTTATCGAGGCTGTAAATAATACCTCCGGATTTATGCTCGAGCTGGCTGTAACCGCCGGAGCCGAAGGTGAGAATGTAATCGCCCAGTTCCTGGGTGGTGTAACTTTTGCCGGTGCTATCGCTGTAGAAATAAAATTCCCCCGCTTGCATGCCGACACCGCGGTATCCTTCGGGGCCGCTCACGTTGTCAAAGTCCCCCATCGGGATGACCGTATAATTATCAGCCCAGGCCATTGCCCCGATCATGAAACAACCGAGCATTATGGTGAAGCAAACCGCTTTCATATCTCTCCCCCCGGATGGAATGCGGCCTCTCTTAAATAAAACCCAAGATTTTCCCAAGGGCAACTTCAGACCGGCATGCCTTTGGCCAGCTTATCGAACTGGTCCACGGGAATGGCTTCCGAAGTGGTAAAGGAAATTCCGGTAAGACGGCTTAAAGCGATGGAAACCATCGTCGCCTGGGCAGCACCTGGCAGAGTGATGATAAAAACGAGGTCATTGCCTCCCAACATGGCGTAAACCGACTTGACCCGGCCACCATA
>JAHFFX010000045.1:3775-15737 GCA_023247755.1 Candidatus Omnitrophota bacterium
TTTTGAATAACATTGATGGCTTTGCGGGTGCGGTCCGGACTGATCTTCTTAAGTGCCTCATGCGAGTATTTGCCAAAAAGAAAGAACGTGGCCATGATCCAATCCTCCTGTTGTTTGGGACGCGCTTTCGCATCCGGGGTTATTTTATCGGAACATTTCTCCGGAAACAAGCGCAATTATATGGAATTTAATTCAGATCAAACACATCGGAGACCCCCAAAAGATAAAAAAGGGCGGCCCAGCTTTCAGCTGGGCCGCCCCGGCAATACCCTTATTGAACTATGACTAAACTATTTTCTCTTCATCGCCCTCTTGACAGTCAAGGTCCGGCGTTTCGGGAACGCGGATGAGCGCTGAACCTGCGGCTTTCCCTTCACATCAACATACTGGACGGCAACGTTATAAAAAGCCCCCGATTCTTTTTTGGAAACCCGCGCCACCCTGCCGAAACCGCGGAAAATGTCCAAAACCCCGGAAAGCACCACTTCAATCTCAATAATATCGCTCTTTTGATAAGGCATGGCGGACGTGAACAGTAAACCGTTGGCGCTCATGTCCTCGGTGGTCGAAAGATACCAGAATTCGTGCATGGGTCTGCCACGGCGCATATGCAACCGGTGGCGGACACTTAAGATACGCTTGGCCCGCACGAATTGACGACGCTCTTCAATCATTTGCTTGACCATTTTAGCCCTCGCTTGTGTATTGATGATAGGGGAGATTGAACGTTTCCGCAACCTCTCGAATCGTAAGCTTCCCTTCTACCATGTTGAGGGCTGTGTTCAAGGCATGAACTTCTTTAACCCCTTTACGCCAGCCCATTTCGGATAGCAATAGGATATATGGAAGAGTGGCGTTCGTCAAGGCATAAGTTGAAGTTCTTGCAACCGCTCCCGGCATGTTAGTAACACAGTAATGGACCACCCCGTCAACCTCATAAGTGGGATTTTCATGGGTTGTCGGCCGGCTGGTCTCGAAAGACCCCCCCTGATCAATGGCCACATCCACGATAACCGCACCGCTTTTCATTTGGGAAACGGTCTTCCGGTCGACCAGGCAGGGAGATTTGGAACCTCTTTTCAGAACTGAACTGATCACAAGGTCAGCCGTAAGTACTGAATCCCTAATGGTATGCGCGTTACTGACCAAAGTGTGGACATTAGGGGGCATGATCTCTTCGAGATAACGCAATCGATTCATATTAATGTCCAGAACGGTCACATTCGCCCCCAAACCGGCGGCCATCCTGGCGGCATTCGCTCCAACCACCCCGGCACCGATGATGACCACCTCGGCCGGAGCGACCCCCGGGACCCCTCCCAGAAGAATACCCCGGCCTTTCATGGGTTCTTCCAGGTATTTGGCGCCTTCATGGACCGCCATACGGCCGGCAACTTCGCTCATTGGCGTCAAACAAGGCAATTCCCCATCCTCAGTCTGCAGGGTTTCATAGGCCAGGGCCACTATCTTCTTCTGAAGCATGGCTTCGGTCAGTTCCCGGCTGGCCGCAAAATGAAAATAGGTAATAACCACCTGGCCCTGACGAAGCATCGGGTATTCTTCCGGCAGCGGTTCCTTTATTTTAACGATCATTTCAGCTTGACTATAGATTTCTTCGGCTTTGGCAACGATACCGGCCCCGGCTTTCCCGAAATCCTCATCGCTGATCCCACTTCCCTTGCCGGCGCCCTTTTCAATGATGACGCGGTGCCCTTTATGCGTTAACATTTCCACGCCAACAGGTAAGATGCCGACCCGAAACTCATTGTTCTTGATCTCCTTGGGGATACCGATAATCATGACTTTTCCTCTTAATCTTTGGGAATTTTATAATGCACATTCACATCGGCAATGTCCATGGCCATTCCCAAAGGCATTTCAAAAAGGACATCCCGAGAAACACAAAGATCTTCTTTATCTTTAAGGCAATAATACAACTCCGCCAGAACAAAGAGCTTTTCTTCATTGATGGCTTTACCGACCGTGATCGCAGTTTTTGTTCCCTTAAGAGTAGCCTCCAGGATCACCCCCTGTTTAGGAGTCCAAAGCCTGACCTTGGAAGGCTGGCTTTTCACCCAATGAGCCTTGCGGGGAAGCTCCAAGGTCAAGACCAATCGATCAATGATGTTCGGTTGAAGACCAGTAACGACGCGATCTCCCAGGAAATCAGCTTCCGGGGCAGCGGGATCGGACATTTTATCGGGGAAATGGCAAAACGGGGCGGGTGCATCACCTGCCAGCGCCTGAAAAGGGCAGAGAGAAATGACAAGCGCAAGGAATATGCCGGGCCAATAGCTTCTCATCCTTTACCGGGACCGATCATTTTCTCCGGCCGGACGATCTTGTCGAATTCCGCCGGTTTGAGGAACCCGAGTTCAACCGCGGCCTGTTTGAGCGTCAGTTGCTCCTTGAAAGCTTTTTTCGCGACCTTGGCCGCATTGTCGTAGCCGATCTTGGGATTCAAAGCGGTCACCAGCATGAGGGAATTGTCCAAGTGCTTGCGGATCTGCTCCCGGTTCGCCTTGATGCCGACAACACAGTTCTCGGTAAAACCTTCACAGGCATCGGACAGGAGCCGAATGGACTGAAGCGTGTTGTAAATGATGACCGGCTTAAAGACATTAAGTTCGAAATTACCGCTCGCCCCGGCAACGGTAACCGTCACATCGTTCCCAAAAACCTGGGTACAGACCATGGTAATGGCCTCGGCTTGCGTGGGGTTCACCTTTCCCGGCATGATGGAACTTCCCGGCTCGTTCTCCGGCAAGCTAAGCTCCCCGATGCCGCAACGGGGTCCCGACCCAAGCCAGCGGATGTCGTTGGCGATCTTCATAAGAGAGGTCGCCAGCGTGTTAAGGACTCCATGAAATTCCACGATCGCATCATGATGGGCCAGCGCTTCGAATTTATTGGGGGCGCTCTTGAACGGCTTACCGGTCAGCTTTGCTATCTTCGCCGCCACCTTGGCGGCAAATCGAGGATGCGTATTCAATCCCGTGCCCACGGCCGTTCCGCCGATCGCCAGCTCGTAAAGGTGAGGTAAGGCCCCCTCCACCCTTTTAATTCCGTTGTCAAGCGCCTGGACATAACCGGAAAATTCCTGCCCCAAGGTCAGGGGGACCGCATCCATCAAATGCGTGCGTCCGATCTTGATGATGCCTTTGAACTCTTTTGATTTCCTTTGAAGGGCATCGCGCAGATGCCGCAGGGCCGGGATCAAACGCCGGTCGATCTCCTCGACACAGGCGATGTGCATGGCAGTGGGAAAGGTATCGTTGGTGGACTGGGATTTATTGACGTCGTCGTTGGGATGAACGGGCTTTTTGCTCCCCATCTTCCCCCTGGCCAGCTGGATCGCCCGGTTCGAAATGACCTCATTGACGTTCATATTGGTCTGCGTGCCGCTGCCGGTCTGCCAGACGACCAGCGGGAAATGGCCATCGAGCTTTCCCGCGATCACCTCATCCGCGGCCCGAACCATCAGCGCCGCTTTTTTGCCGTCCAGCAATCCCAATTCCCGGTTTGTCAAAGCGGCGGCTTTCTTGAGGATCCCGAACGCACGAATGAATTCCCGGGGGAACCGCTCCCCTCCGATCTTAAAGTTCTCCAGGGAACGTTCGGTCTGCGCGCCGTAGTATTTGTCATCGGGGACCTTCACATTCCCCATACTGTCGGATTCGATGCGGAATTTCATATTGCCCTTTCTGACCTTAGGAATTCTTCAGGAAATCCGTGACCAGGCGGACCCCCGCGCCCGTTGCCCCCTGCCCGAAATACCACCGCCCCGGGCCATCGACATAAGCGGTCCCGGCGATATCGAGATGCGCCCAGGGAGTGTCCTGGGTGAACTGCCTCAGGAATTCGGCGCCGGTCGAAGCACCCGCCGCACCCTTGGGGAAACCGGTGTTCCGGATGTCCGCGATCAGCGAAGAAACGGAATCCTTGATCTCCGGATACAAGGGGAGCCGCCAGGCGCGATCATCCGTTTCATTGGAAGAGCGGATCAGCTGTTTGGAAAGTTCGACGTCATTGGTCATGATCCCCGAATAATCATGGCCCAGCGCGACCACGCACGCTCCGGTCAAAGTGGCCAGATCGATGAGCCGCGCCGGCTTATAATTCTTCACCACATAAGCGATGGCATCGGCAAGGACGAGCCGGCCTTCGGCGTCGGTGTTGTTGATCTCAACGGTCTTTCCCAAATAACTGCGGAAGACATCGCCGGGTTTGTAGGCATTGGAGCCGATCGCATTTTCAGCGATAGCGAACGCGAACAGGATGTTCTTTCTCAATTTGAGGGCGAGAACGTTCTTGAGAATGCCGGCCGTCGCGGCGGTCCCGCTCATATCCGCCCGCATCGTCTCGATGGAGCCGGTGGGTTTAAGGTTGAGGCCCCCCGTATCAAAGGTGATGCCTTTGCCGACGACGGCAATGTAGCGCTGTGTGGGCGCGCCGCCACGATAACGAACAATGATCAGCTTCGGCGCTTTCGGGCTCCCCTGGTTGACCGCCAGGATCAGGTTCAAGCCCTTGGCTTTCAACTCGCGCTGGTTCAATACTTCAAGGGAAACTTTCTTCTGTCCGCGGATCACCTCGCGGATCTTTTTTTCAATGAACTCCGAAGTGGCGGTATCGGCATTGTCATTGATGAGGTCCCGGGAGAAATTCACCCCCTCACAGATCTTCACCTTCTCATCGTAAACGGACTTTGGGGAAGCAATGAGAACCACCGCTTTCTTGTCAACGGCCTGGCTTTTGGGGTCCTTGCTCACGTATTTCTTCCAGGCATAGGTGCCTATGAGAACCCCCTCGATGATCGCCGAGATGACCTCTTCATGATCGGAGTGCGGAACCAGTTCCACTTCCTTGATCTTGCTAAGATAGGAGGAAAGGAGCGCTTTGCGCACCGTGATGCGCAGCGCGGTCAGAGGATTGTCCTTGACCTCTCCCACTCCCGCCAGAAGAACCAGCCCCCCATTGAACAATAGCGGGAACAGTTGGTCCCTTTCAGCGGCGAATTGCTGTTTCTCATGGATCCTTTGGATCTCTTTTGCGAGAGGCTTGTTTGAAAAAACGAATCTTCGGGATTTGAGCTGGGAAGGGGCAAGCAGGATGAGCGAGGCCGATTTCTTGAAACTCGGTTTCTTTTGAAAGCTGAGCACTGTGATCCTTTCGTTAAAAGCTGTTTTCTGTCGGGTGAAGAGAGTATTTCCGCTGCTCGATGGGAACATAATCGCGCCGGTTGGGGCCGGTGTAGATCTGCCGCGGCCGGCCGATCTTGGTGGCCGGGTCATCGAGCATTTCCTTCCAGTGGGCGATCCAGCCCGGCATCCTGCCGATGGCGAACATGACCGGGAACATATTGAGCGGAATGCCGATGGCCCGGTAGATGATGCCGCTGTAGAAATCGACGTTGGGGTATAATTTGCGTTCGACGAAATAGGGGTCTTTAAGGGCGATCTCCTCGAGCTTGACAGCGATGTCGAGCAACGGGTCCTTGATCCCTTTTTTGTTGAGAAGCGTGTGGGCTTTCTCTTTGATGATCTTGGCCCGAGGGTCGAAATTCTTATACACGCGGTGGCCGAAGCCCATGAGGCGGAAACTGCTATCCTTTTCTTTCGCCAGGTTCACGTACTTCTGGATGTTATCGCCGTCCTTATGGATCTGCTGCAGCATTTCGATCACTTCCTGGTTCGCTCCGCCATGCAGCGGCCCCCATAGAGCACAGATGCCGGCGGCGATCGAAGCGAACAGATTCGCTCGGGAGCTACCCACCATGCGCACAGTCGAAGTGCTGCAATTCTGCTCATGATCGGCATGCAGGATCAAAAGCACCCGCAAGGCATTCACCTCATCCTGATCGATGGTATAGTTGCGGGACGGTGAGGAAAACATCATATTGAGAAAATTGGGAATATACTTCAGGTCCGGACGGGGATTCACAAAAGTATCGCCGACGGACTTTTTGTAAGAGAACGCACAAATGGTCCGCACCTTCGAGAGAAGCATGACAGCGATCTTGTTGAATTCCTCCTGGGAAGGTTCGGGATTGGTCAACTCGGGATAATACGCCGACAAAGAGCAGACCATTGCCGAGAGGATCCCCATCGGATGCCCGGTGGACGGATACCCGTAAAAGAAATTCTTCATGTCCTCGTGGATCATGGCATGCTGGGTGAAGGAATCGGAAAACTTATCCAGCTGCTTCTGGGTGGGCAGCTCTCCATGAATCAAAAGGTAGGACGTTTCCACGAACGTGGAATTTTCGGCCATCTGCGCGACGGGAATACCGCGATAATGGAGGATCCCCTTCTCTCCATCGACGAAGGTGATGGAACTTTTGCAAGACCCCGTGTTGCCGAACCCCGGATCGAGCGTAATGTACTCGGTCGCGGACCTAAGTTTGGTTATATCAACGGCCTTTTCGTTCTCCGTTCCGGTGATGACCGGCAGTTCGAGCGTTTTGTCTCCAATGATCAATTTTGCTTTTTCGTCCATAAGGAACCTTGGGGTTGTCTTTCGTTAAGATCGTATAAGATGTCGTATTATATTATGAACAGATAGGCCTTTCAAGACAAGAATCGACGGAATTTGATTCGGAATTCGGGTTTATGGCGCGGTGCGGATGAACGCCTCCAGACGATCGGCCAGGTCCGGACGCTTCAATTGCCGTAAAGCGTCCGCTGCCTTCAGCGCATTGTCCCGGTCCCCTTTTTCTTTATAAGCGATCCCGAGATTGATGTAAATTTCTTCGATGCCGGGGTCGATGGCGAGCGCCTTCCGATAAAGCGCGATCTCCTGATCAAAATCCTTGCGACCGCCGTAAATGGCGCCCAGGTTGAGATAGGCGTCCACCGCATTCGGCTCTTTTTCGATGACCCTCTTCAAAAGGCCGATGGCCTTGTCCGTCTCTCCCTTTTGAGCGTAAACCGCCCCCAAATTCAAATTGACAAGAGTACTGTCGGGGTCGAATCGCAGGGATTTCTCAAAATAAGGAACGGCTTGCTCCAATTGGCCCCGTTCGGCGTAAGCCAGCCCCAGATTCACATACGGACGGACCTTGCCGGGGGATTTATGAAGAGTGTCCTGCCAAAGACTGATCTCATCCCGCCAAACCTGATTACGGCTGAAGGTGAGCACCGACAGCCCAATGATAAAAACGACGTAGGCCAATAAAAGCGGTCGGGGTTCCTTGAGCAACCACGCGATCGCGAAAGCCATGAACAGGGCAAACCCGCCGACCGCCGAATACAGCCGGTATTCCGCGATCATATGCCCGATCGGAATAATGCTTGATTCAACGCTCAGGACGATGAAGAACCAGAAAATCCCGAACGCCATCAGCCGAAACCGACGATAGAGCATGGTCCCCCCCGCAAGAAGGAACGCCAGCCCCAGGCCGCAGACCAAAGTTTTCGGTTCAGCAAGACTGCGCGAGATCGGATAATCATAATCCAGATTTTGATTCACTGGCAACACCAAAAGACGCAAATAGGTCACCAGGACATTAAGCTGTGTCAAAAAATAATCATGCCGGCTCATGGGCATGTAGGTGCGGGTGATATCGACCTTCGGTGTCTCGCGCACTCCCGATTCTCCCCGGTCTCCCGTAACATGCGCCACTCTGGAGGTATAGATGGTTTCCATCGACGTCCGCGAAAGCGTTATGGGAATGATGACCAGCGTTAAAAGGAACGGCAACAGGGTCAGGATGCGCTTCGAGCGCTCATGGTGAAGCGGCCCGAAGAAGCAAATTTCGTAGAGCGCCAGCGTCAAGGGCAAGGTAAACGTGATCTCCTTGCAGAACATGGCCGCCACCGTTGAGGCCCAAGCTCCCCAAAAACAGATTTTTGAAGATTCGATCCTCGCCTTGGCATACAGGGTCACCGTCAGAAGATAGAACATCCCGGCGAGCAAGGCCGAACGCTGCGTCAGAAAATTGACGGCTTCGGTTTCGATAGGGTGTGTCAGGAAAATCAGTGCCGCTCCCAAGGCAACAAGCTGTGGATGGGGCGGCATACCCGCTTTCTGGAAATACGGGGTACGGAACGTCAATCTCGTTAAATGAAAGACAAAAAACGCGGCGAGGATGTGGAAGAAGATACTGAGGACCCGGTAGCCGAACGGATCCAGACCGCCCAGCCAGAAATTCACCGCGAGCGTCAACCCCGGTAGAAAACGCGTGTTGAACGTCTTGAAGATCCCCCCCACGTTAAGGTCCCGGATCGCGGTGTCCTTCTGGATACTGAGGCGGTCGTCGTACTGAAAAGGGCTATGGAGGGTATTAAAGTAAAGCAGGAATCCTACGCCAACAAGGAGGACAAAAACGAACAAAGAGAACGATCGCTTCATTTGATCTTCCAGGAAATCATTTGGCGCAATACAACCTCATCCGTCATGTCGCAATGGACCGGCGTAACCGTGACATAATTCCGGTTGAGGGCATAGGTATCGACGCCCAGGTCATTGCGGTGGAGCGGCGGGGTCCCGGTCATCCAGTAATAATCGCGCTGATTGGGATTCTTTCGTTTGCGGAAAGCGCCGTGGATGGGGACCAATCCCTGGCGGGTGATCTTGATCCCGCGGATGCGCGATGCCGCGACGGCGGGGACGTTGACGTTGAGGAATGTTCCGCTCTTAAGATTATGCTTCTTCAGGATCCTGGCCAAGTGCGCCGCCACTTTCGCGGCGAAGGAAAAATCGGGATTGACGAATGTTCCCAGCGACAGAGCCAGCGAAGGGATTCCCAGCAGCGCTCCTTCCCGAGCACCGGCCACCGTCCCGGAATAAAAAACGCTGCAGCCGTCGTTGGGGCCCAGGTTGATACCGGAGATCACGAGGTCCGGTCGCTTCTTGAGAATGACGCTCACCCCGAATTTGACGCAATCGGCGGGCGTGCCGCTGATGCCGTAGCCGAAGAACTGTCCCTTGCGGCGGACCTTCTTGACATAGATCGGATGCGCCAGCGTGATCGCGTGCCCCACGGAACTCTTTTCGGAGTCAGGGGCAACGACCGTCACTTCCCCCAGCTTCTTGATCTCCCGATAGAGCGCGAGGATCCCTTCCGCGTAAATGCCATCGTCG
This sequence comes from Candidatus Omnitrophota bacterium, assembly GCA_023247755.1. GTDB lineage: Bacteria > Omnitrophota > Gorgyraeia > Zapsychrales > JAHFFX01 > JAHFFX01. Next base: position 12,860 of record JAHFFX010000045.1, read on the forward strand.
TTGGTCAGCAGAATGTGCATGCCAACAACCTATCATATTTTGCGGCGTTCTTCAAACACCCAAAGGGATTTTCTTATACCGTCGGCGCAGCCAAAACGGAAAAACACCGCGCCAATGATGACGATATATAGATCTTCACAAGCCAAAACCCGCAAAGAGACAAGCCGTCATTAGAAATGGTGTTCGAATTCAAGAATCCATTTAAGTGTATTCTCGGGAGCGGCAGCAGAGACCCCGAACAGATAACCTATGTCGTATTTGATGTTCTTGGTTATTTTCCCATAAAAAGCGGGTCCGACCCGATGCTCTTGCTCATCGAAATCCTTGTCTTCATTCACCCCACCGAATTCAGCATGATATTCGAATCCAGGCTCAAAGAAACGACCTAACCGATACCGGCTTGACCAGGCAAAACCTGCCTCCGTCTCATTCTTATGACCGCCGCCCACCTCGTGTTCCATGATTAGGTTGGCGATATTCTCGATCGGGCCGATGCTCTTATCGAGCAGGATCGCCCACTCCAGATTATTGGCGTGCTTGTCCTCATCGGAGACCTCAAATTCCAGGAGAAAACCCACGTCCACCGGATATTTTCCTTTTTCGGTCAGCTGGAATTTGTTTTCGAATTCTAGCGAAGTAAAACTGAAGTCCGGGTCTTCCCCGTCATCATTACGCTCCTTTTCGACCTCACCGTAGAGTTCGGTGAACCACCAATTGGTCACCCCATAACCAAGCGCATACTTTTGCTTTTGCAGGTTATCCTTCTCGATGTCCTTGTCAAAATCAACATTGCCACGGGCCTCTAACTCCAATTCCCCCTTGACCACATAAGGGTCATATACTTTTAAACCGGCATAGGCGGGCATCGTGCCTTCTCCCATGCCGAATCCGACACAAACCATGACCGCAATGGAAATCCTTTTTATCAGCTTGATCATATATTCTCCTTTTATTGAGCAACAATCGTACCCTGGGCCGTATCCTGATTAAAATCCCCGAAATACTCATAACGTCCCGGTTTCAATGGACCGATAAAAACCGTGATCTTTCCGTTCCCGTCGACCACTTCCTCCCGGTCCAGATCATAACTTTCAAACTCTTCCTGGGTTGGGTCCTGATTTTCAACGACCAATTTGATCTTTTGATCACAAGGGACAATGAGTTCTGCCGGCGAGAACTTGTGATCCTTGATCGTGATCCGGAGACCCGCTTCTTCAGCAATGCTCGGCACAGGGGGCAGAACGATCAGAAGAACCAGCATCAATAAACCAATAGAAATGTTTCTGAGAAAAAGATTCATATGAACTCCTATCTTTAATCCAACGGTTAGCCTCAAACAGGATGTTCCTTCTTCAACCTCCTTTCTTCTCTCTGGGCGCTGGATTCGGGATCGCGAGCCTCATTCGGTTATTGATCATTAAACATATGCTTATTCCATAAAAAAAGAAGCCCACTTCAATTTCGCTGAAATGGGCTCTGGATTCTGGATCGCTTGCCTCTAATAACGCTTTAATTGATCAAACTTAAATATCTACAAATTTATTACCGCATGGCTCTCCTCTTTAATTGATCGAATAAAGAACTGGGATCTCCCCCGGAAGCTTCATCCAAGCACTTTAGGCAATCCATAAGCATCTCTTGATATTTGATGACACATACCTGCTTGGTTCTTGGGCATTTGATTTCATAACCTTCTTTTGTTTTTACAAAAAGCAGCTTGCCGCCATCGGAACGGACCTGGATGACCTTTTTCCCGCTTCTCTCTACAATTTGCTCGATCATCACTCTGATTTTTTAATTTAAACCGAAAGATAGTTAATTATAAAAACAGCCCTTCAACGGCAATGCCTACATACCCCATAAATCTGGAAATCATGTTTTTGCGGAATAAAATTCTTGGTTTTGGCAAGCGCATCCTGGAGATTTTCCAGAAGAGCATTATCCAGATAGTTGGAACTTCCGCAGAGGACACAAATCAGATGGTTGTGATGCTCGCAGCCATTCCTGCATTTGAACCGCTTTATCCGGTAACCGAAGTTGATCTCGGTTCCCTGGCCGTCGTCCTTAACGATTTTGACCGTTTTGAAAACCCGGCTCGGCGCGGCTTCCCTCAAAGGGGATAAACCGGTCTTCTTAATTTTCTTTATGGTTGGCGGCATCAATGATATCGGTGATCAGGTTAAATCTAAATAAGGCCCTTTTATGCTTATTTCATGATTGGGATATTAGCATTGCTTCGGGAATGTTGTCAAAGGATTTCTTCAGGAAAAACTAATCAGATGAAATATTCCGGATCCAAAACCACGGAACGGATCAGCAGGCCCACGATCTGGTCAACGGCGGCGCTGCTCTCTTCGTTTTCGGCAAGGACGAGGTCCACCTGCCCCGCGGAGAAACGGTTCTCGCCGACGTTGATGACGAGGGCCTGGTTGGGCTGGTTGAGGGATTTGAGCATCGTGAGCTCATAATCATCGATGTCCGTAATGCTCGTAATGAGGATCAGGCCGGCGTCGGTCATCATGTGCGCCAGCTCCCCCAATTGCTGCAGATGTTCGAAACGGCTTAAGGTCTTATCTTTATTCTCGGTCCCGGAAACGGCCAGACGGTTCGATATGCCGAGGAAATAAACATTCTTTCCCAGATTGAACAAGGCCTCTTCGAGGGCCTTCGCGATCCGCTGCTTTCCGGTGTCCACCTGCCCGGTGATCACGATAAGCGCTGATTTGTGTTCGTATTTCTTGGCGCGCATATCAGGAACAATGGCGCTGCGTTCCCATTCGAAATCCCGCTGTTTGATATGGCGGTTGAGGCTGGAATCTTCATCAAAAACCGGAGAAAGGATGATGCCTCCCCCCGATATCTCGTAATTATCGATCAC
>JAHFFX010000143.1 GCA_023247755.1 Candidatus Omnitrophota bacterium
ATATTTTCCCACCCGTTCGTGGCCGTGGAAGGAGGTGCGGTCGGGCTCCACTTTCTTCGTCTGCGGCTTGCCGACGTCGTGCAGAAGCACCGCGAGTTTCACCAGGGCGTAACGGCGGCGCGACTCTCCCGCCAGGGGCTCGTTCATATACGCCGCCACATCGGGGTCATTCCTGGTCTCTTCCAAGACCTTCTCGAACTGGGCCACGACCTCCAGGGAGTGATTCCAGACGTCCAGATGGTGGTACCCGCCCTGATGGCAATCGTACATGATCTGCACCTGCGGGATGACGATCGCAAGGATCCCCGCGCGGTCCATTTCCCGCAAGGTCCGGGCCGCCCGGCCCGAGGAAAGGATCTTGAAGAATTCGTCGCGGATGCGCTCGTAGGAAACTTCCCGCAGCAGCGATCGGTTCTTGCGCAGCTGCGCGAGCGTCTTAGGTTCGATCGAAAAATCCAGCATCGCGCGCAGGCTGTAAGCGCGCAACAGACGCAAAGGGTCTTCGGCAAAGGCTTTCGCGGAGGCCATGCGGATCCGACGGGCCGCAAGGTCCCCCAGCGCCTTTTTTTGTTTCTTGAGGATCTTTAACGGTTCCGCCGGCCCCTTGAGTTCGCCAAGTTCGGCGCACAGGGTGTTGATGGTGAAATCGCGGTGGGCCAGGTCGCCCGCGAGCGTCGGGGCGCGGAAATCGGCGAAATCGAAGGTCACCGGCCGGCCGTCGATCTTTTTCACGACCCGCGCACAGCGGTGCTCGGCATCGAGCAGCACGAAGGCCCCCTTGATGCGGCGGGCGAACGCCTTCGCGAAGGGGACCGCGCCTTTCTTTAAGGCAAAATCGAGATCCACCTCCGGGCGGCCGAGCAAAAGATCGCGCCAGAACCCGCCGACGAGATAAACCTTGACCTTTCGTTGTTTGGATAACTGCTGGATGGTTGTGAGGTGGGGAGAGTTGGGAAGAAAAAACATATTTAGCTCATAGCTCCTGAGCTCATAAGCTGTTGGTAATGAAAGCAACTCAATTTCATTACGGGATATCAGGAGCTTAGGAGCTCAACAGCTTAAGAGCTTCTTGAGTCTTAATTCTTATGAACTGCCGCTTTTTTAAGGACCTCTTCATCGACGAAGATCGGGGCGCCGCTCCTTACCGCCAAGGCCACCCCGTCGGAAGGCCGGGCATCGACCAGCTTGATCTTGCCTTCGGCGTCCCGCACTTCGAGCTTCGCGTGAAAGGTGTTCTCCACCAGCTTGTCGATGAGGAGCCGCTCGAGCCGAGCGTCCAGATGCCCGATGACGGACAGTAAAAGGTCGTGGGTCATCGGCCGGGGCACCTCGAGGCCCTGGATCTTCATCTTGATGCTGGAGGCCTCAAGGAAGCCGATGACGATCGGGAAATGCCTCTCCCCGTTCTTTTCCTTAAGCACGATGATCTGGTCCTGCCGTTTCTCGTCGATGATGATCTTGCTCAATTCTACCTGAACCATGTTGTCTCCTTACTGAGCGCCACACTTGCGGGATAAATTCAGCCTTACCATTTATTTTCTTCTGTCTTGCTGCTTCGGATCGTCCTTTTGCTTGAATCGGTCTTCGCGGGCCTCGAGCGCGCCGGTGGCCGGCTGCGCTTTCGCCGCGCCGGAATACCGCCGGATCGGCAAATTCGGCACAACGCGGGCCGCGGCGGGGGAGGCGGGCTTCTCTTTGTCCAAAATGGATTTCAGCTCCTGCATGAATTGATTCACGTCGCGGAATTGCCGGTAGACGGAAGCGAACCGCACGTACGCCACCTCATCGAGCTGCGACAGCTTTTCCATGACAAGCTCGCCGATGACCTTGGAATCGATCTCGCGGTCGAACTTCTTCTGGATCGTGCGCTCGATCTCCACGGTGATCTCCTCGATCCGCTCGATCGAGACCGGGCGCTTCTCGCAGGCCTTCATGAGCCCCGAGACCACGCGCGTGCGGTCGAACGCCTGCCGCCGCCCGTCCTTCTTGACGACCATCAGGGGCACCTGCTCGACGTATTCATACGTGGTGAAACGATACTCGCATTTTTCGCATTCCCGCCGGCGGCGGATCGATCCGCCGTCGCCGTTGAGCCGGGAATCGATGACCTTGGTTTCGGAATGGGAGCAAGTGGGGCATTTCATGGGGTAACGTCACCAGTCACCCGTCACCAGTCACCATAAATTGTGTGGTGACTTGTGACCTGTGACTTGTGACCCTAAGTTTTATTTCAATAGCTCTCTATACAACGGAAACCGCTTCGACAACTCTCCGACCTTCTGGCGGACACCGTTCAAACGGTTCTCGTCGTCCTTATGCGTGATCGCCGTGTCGATCAGCTCCGCGATCGCCTTCATCTCGGCCTCTTTCATGCCGCGCGTGGTGAGGGCCGGCGTGCCGATGCGAAGCCCGCTCGTGACCATCGGCGAGGTCGGGTCGAAGGGGATCATGTTCTTGTTGACCGTGATCTTCACGGTATCGAGCACGTGCGCGGCGTCCTTCCCCGAGATGTTCTTCGGGCGCAGGTCCACCATGAACAAATGATTGTCGGTGCCGCCCGCCACGATGCGAAATCCCAGGCCGGCCATGGCGTCGGCGAGCGTCTGGGAATTCTTGACGATCTGCCGCTGATACTGTTTGAATTCTTCGGTCAAGGCTTCCTTCAGGGCCACCGCCTTCGCCGCAACGACGTGCATCAAAGGCCCGCCCTGGATGCCCGGGAAGACCGTCAGGTCGATTTTCTTCGCGAACTCCTGGCGGCAGAGGATCATTCCCGAACGGGGACCGCGCAGGGTCTTGTGGATGGTGGTCGTCACGTATTCCGCGTAGGGGACCGGATTGGGATGAAGCCCGGCGGCCACCAGCCCCGCGATGTGCGCCATGTCCACGAACAGCACCGCGCCGACCTCATCGCAAATTTCCCTGAATTTCTTAAAATCGATGATGCGCGAATAGGCGGAAGCGCCGGCGAGAATGAGCTTCGGCTTATGTTCTTTCGCCAGCGACCGGATCTCGTCGAAATCGATCAGCTCGGTCTTGGGATGCACCTTATAGGAAACGATCTTGTAGGTCTTGCCGGAAAAATTCACCTTGTGCCCGTGCGTGAGGTGCCCGCCGCAGGCCAGGTCCATTCCCAGGACCGTGTCGCCCGGATTGAGCGCCGCGTAGTACACGGCCATGTTGGCCTGCGAGCCGGAGTGCGGCTGGACGTTGACGTGCTCGGCGCCGAACAGTTTCTTCGCCCGCTCGATCGCCAGGTTCTCGACGATGTCGACGTTCTCGCAGCCCGAATACCAGCGCGCGGCCGGATAACCTTCCGCGTACTTGTTGGTCATGACGGACCCCTGCGCTTCCAGAACGGCCTCGGAAACGAAATTCTCGGAAGCGATCAGCTCGAGGTTATCGTTCTGCCGGCGGATCTCGTTCTGGATCGCGTTATAGACTTCGGGGTCGGTGTGTTGTAAATGCGACATGTGAATTACTCCTTAATTTACAATAACGTGGGACGTTGGACGTCCGTTCCCCCGCCTGCTTCGCTTTGCGAAGCAAAACGGTCGGGGTCACTGGGAAGTGGGACGTAATTTTTGAGTGGTACTACATTCAATTTCTCACGTCCTACGTCCGAGCGAGACCCCGCCAACGGCGGGGGCGAGCGGACGTCCCACATCCTACGTTCTTAAGAATTTCTTCTCAATCTCCCGGATCTGCGCGACCCGCCGCTCGTGCCGGCCGCCTTCGAAATCGGCCGCAAGCCAGGCGGAAATGATCGACGGCATGTCCTTGACCTTCATGAACCTGGCGCCAAGCACCAGGATATTGGCGTTGTTGTGCTGGCGGGAGAACAGCGCGGCCTTTTTGGTGTAACATAGCGCCGCGTACGCGCCGGGAACCTTGTTGGCCGCGATCGAATGCCCGATTCCCGTCATGCACAGAAGGATGCCGCGGCTGCCATGGTCCTTCACCACTTTCGTGGCGACATCATAGGCGATCTTCGGATAGTCGCAGGGAGGCTCCGGGACATACGTTCCCACGTCGACGACCTCGTGGCCGGAATCCACCAGGAGCTTATGGATCTTCTTTTTGAGCCGGAATCCGCGATGGTCAGCGCCGATGTAGATTTTCAAGGGAATGTCCTTTGATTAGGGGGGCCCTGCACCCGGGTCCCAGGACCCAGTCTTTCGCTGGGTGCTGGGTGCTGGGAACTGGGTGCCCTTCGCTTCTATTTATCTTACTGTACCTACCTCAAATCAGATCCACAACCTTCGCCATTGCTTCCTTAATAACGCCGAGGCACTCTTCGTATTCCTGGGGGGATTTTCCGATGGGGTCCGGGATGTCCAGCTCGAGGTGCGAACCGCCAGGTATATTAGCAAATTCCCGCAGGAGGTAAACTCTTTTTTCGACCTCCGGCATGCGCTCCACGATGTGCTGCCGGTGGGTGTTGGTCATGACCAGGATGAGGTCGGCCTTGCGCAGCATGATGGCGCTCAAAGGCTGCGCCTGATGGTAGGTGGCGTCCATCCCCTCGCGGCGCAGCACGTGAATGGTCTCGGCGCTCGCTCCCGAACGGATGAAGACGCTCGTCCCGGCGGAGATGACCTCCACATTATCGCGCCCGCCCAGCATTTTCTTGGCCATGTACTCGGCCATGACCGAACGGCAGCTGTTGCCGGTGCAAACGAAAAGGATCGTTTTCTGTTTGGCGACCCGCTCGATGTCGGCGGGGGCGATCACCCCTTCCCGGAGCACTTTAGGGGGCGTCTGCAGGCAATCCACCACCGTCGAGGATTTGCCCCATTGCGCGGGCCCGCCGTCAATGGCCGCATCGACCAGGCCGTCCAGCTCCGCCAGCGCCTCCGCCATGGTCTTGGGGGGGTCTTTTCCCTCAAGGTTCGCGGAAGGCGCCGCCACCGTGCACTGGGCCTCCTGCACGAGGTTAAGCGCGATCGCGTGGTCGGGCATCCGGATGCCGATGGTCTGCCCTTCTTCCTTGGCGGGAACGATCAAGGTCAGCGGCCCGGGCCAGAAACGGTCGGCGAGCTTAAAGATCATCGGGTTGGTGGAACTCGTCAGCTGGATCAGATTACTCCGCTGGGAGATGAGCACGGCGAAAGGCTTGTTCTCGGAACGCTTTTTTACTTCGCGCAGGCGTTCCATGGCCTTCTTGTTCTCGAAATTGGCGGCGATGCCGTACACCGTTTCCGTCGGGAAAATGACCAGTCCGCCCTGGCGGACGATCTTGGCGCACTGGGCGATGCGGTCTATCTCGGGGAACTGCGGATGGATTTGGATGATCTTGGTGGACAAGTGGCTAGCGACCCAGTCACCCAGCAACCCAGCGTCCCAGGTAAATCCTTTTCTGGGTCGCTGGGTCCCTGGGTCGCTGGGAACCCTTCAGGTTAATTTTGTTTTAAGGATCTTCTCCCGCTGGTCGTCCCGATACTTCGCGAGCTTCTTCTCGATCTCCGCGTCCGACAGCGCCATGATCCGCAGGGCCAGAAGCGCCGCGTTCTTGGCGCCGGGCTTGCCGATCGCCACCGCCGCCACCGGGACCCCGGGGGGCATCTGCACCGTCGATAAAAGCGAGTCCATGCCGTTGAGCGCCGTCGATTCGATCGGAATGCCGATGACCGGCAAGGACGTGTGCGCCGCGACCACCCCGGCGAGCGCGGCCGAGCCGCCCGCGCCGCAGATGACGACCTTCACCCCGCGGCCCTTGAGCTCTTCGGCGTACTGGGCGCATTCTTTCGGCGTGCGGTGCGCGGAGAGCACCTTCATTTCGTTGGCGACCCCGAAATCGGTCAGGATCTTGGCGGCCTCCGACATCGTCGGCGCGTCCGACTGGCTTCCCATCATGATGGCGACCTTAATTTGGCTCATATCTCCCTCATTTTCGATTGTTTATTCATCCATTCTTTTTTCATAGCTTGCCTTTTTCTTTTTCCCCGAATTCAATTTGACGATCCTGTCCCACAGGATTGTCCCCGTGGAATCACAAAATTTCTTACCGAATTCTAT
>JAHFFX010000144.1 GCA_023247755.1 Candidatus Omnitrophota bacterium
TGTGCGCAGTACTTTTTTCACGATAACGAACCCCGGGGGATGAATCTGAAGTTCATTCCTTGTCCGCCCCGGATGAAGGCGGATGACATTCAGTAGTCACGCCGGGGCATGGATAATCGGGGGAGCGGTCAAGGACCCATAATAATTTAAAAGGGAAGTTGAGATAGCCATGTTTTTCAGATCACCCACGCGCCGGGCGTCTACCATCGTGGAATTTGTGCTGATGTTCTTGGTCGTGATGGGCACGATGTTGATCTTTCAGAAGGCATTCATGCGCGCCATTGCCGGGCGCTGGAAGGCGGTGGGGGATTCCTATGGTTTTGGCCGACAGTATTCCCCGACGAGAACCTTCGAGTGCGCCTGGGCGATGCACCCCACGTGTGCCGTGCTGGACGACTGGTATTCGGTGTCGTGTGCCGATGCCGCGGGTTGCCAAAAGTCGGACTTTAATTGTCTTGCGACCTGTTTCGACGCAAAGTGTGATTAGCTCTCTGTGTGGGGGGCACGGCGATGCCGTGCCCCCCACACAGAGATGATCCTATATTAAACAAAGAAAGGTCCCGATCCGATGATTTATTTGATCCTGATCACCATGGCGATGGCCATCAGTGTGTTTTGTTACGCTGCCATGCCGCTTTTTATCGGGAAAACGGGTGCGATCGTACAAAAACGATCCCAGGCCTTCGCGAGCAAGCTCGACCGCATTGTCATGAAATCCGACGCCCAGAGATTGTCCTATCTTTATGTTTGGATGCCGGTCGCCTTTATGGCGGCGGGATATCTTTTTATGCCAGCGCCCCTGAAGCTGGTGGGGGTTGTGGTTGGCTTTGTGTTGGGCTTGGTGATTCCTGGCGTATACATTAAGATTCTGATCAAAAGACGAAGGGACAAGTTTAGCCAACAGCTCATCGACGCTCTTATGATCATGTCGAGCTCGTTCCGCGGTGGGCTGAGCTTGATACAGGCCATGGAGGCGGTCGTGGAAGAAATGCCTGACCCTATCAGCCAGGAACTTGGTATCGTGTTGAACGAGAACAAGATGGGAGTGTCCCTGGAAGACGCTCTCAATCACTTGTATGGTCGTATCCCTTCCTCGGCGATCCAACAAACGATTACCGCGATCCTTCTGGCCAGAGAGACCGGCGGCAACCTTCCCGTGATCTTTAGCCGGATTGTCAATTCGATCCGGGAACACAATAAGATCCAACAAAATATTGATACCCTGACCCTGCAGGGAAAAATCCAGGGCGGTGTCATGGCCCTCTTGCCCTTTGGTTTCGCGGCCGCGGTTTACGGTTCAAATCCGCAGTTTTTCGACCCGTTATTCACCTCCGAAATGGGCCGGTTGATCCTGGTTTATGCCATCTTCTCGGAACTTATCGGGGCCTATATGATCTGGAAGATCAGCACCTATAAGGATTTTTAATGATGCATCGTTGTTTTGATGAAACGAGACGCGACCGATTGAAATTTCAGGACAATGATTAGAATGACAGCGTTTGCCACAGTTTCATAAACAGTTCAGAATCTGAGGAGTCCCTATGATCAGCGCGATTATCTTGATGATATATCTCTCGGGTTTCAGTTTCATTCTTGGGTTAGCCCCCATTGACTGGGAGTCGAGGCCCAAGCTAAAGCTTTTTGGTGAAGAGCAGGAGCAGCGCAAGAAAAAGAAGAATCCCTTGGGCCCAATCTTCGCTGTGGTGAGGAAAGTGGCGTTGATCAACAAACCGTTGACGATCGGTGTTCTGGGGAAAAGGATCAGCCGCGACCTGTCCATGGGGCGGGTCAATCTTACCGCGGAGGAGTTCTTCTTCATTAAGGAAATCCTGGTCATCCTGACGTTGGTTTTAACCTATCCCTATATCCAGCCGGATATGGTCCTTTTTTGGATATTGATCAGTATTGCGTTTGGCTATATGCTGCCGGAATTCTGGCTAAAGGGGAAGATTAAAAAAGTGCGGTCGGCGATTATTCGCGAGCTTCCGGACGCCATCGATCTTCTTACTCTGTGCGTCAACGCCGGGCTGGATTTTATGCTGGCGCTCAAATGGGTGGTTGAAAAATCTCCCGCTTCCATCATGATCAGCGAGTTCAATACTATGATGCAGGAGATCAATCTGGGAAAAACCCGGCGCGATGCCATTCGGGACCTTGCTCAGAAGTACGATCTGCCGGACCTTTCCACCTTGGCCAGGACGCTCATCCAGGCCGATAAGATGGGGACATCGGTTGCGGAGGCGCTCAATATCCTTTCGGAAGACATGCGCCTGGCCAGGTTTCGGAGGGGCGAGCAGATGGCGCTTAAAGCCCCGTTAAAGATGCTGGTGCCGCTTTTGCTGTTCATCTTTCCGGTGGTAGGCGCCTTGGTCGCCGGACCGATATTCCTCGATTTCTTCACGAACAATCCTTTGAAAGGGTTGGCTGCCAACTAATCCTTAGTTGGAATCGTTTTCCGCCCCGCTTGCCTTGCCCAAAAACAAGGAAAGCGGGGCTTGTTTGTGCCCCCGCATGTTTAGCCGCATCATTATTGGCAAGGAGCAGTTTCATAACTCAAATTACACGGATGGATATGGCTATAATTTAAATCAGGTCGATCAGTCCGAGTAAGAGAACAGATTCATGGTATTAGTAAAGAATAGAAGAAATGAATCAAGTCGCCACATCAAGACTAATTTAGGGGTTCTTAAGATTGCAAACCAGTATTCTTTTCAAGGAAAGAATAATATTCAGGAACGGTTCGCTTTTGCTAATTTGGTAAATGGAAAGGCCTGGATGGGTCAAACGGACGACCCGCCGGATCCCGAGAAGAGTAAAATCCAAAAAAGACTGACGTGGACCATCCCCCCGAATTCCCGATCACCAAATAATTCTTTGCTCCGGCATTCCCCGTTGTAGCTCAATCCGCAAGAAAAGAGCAATCGATTCTTCACTTAGACAGGTTGCTATCGATGATGAATGGCTGGCACAAGGGAATATGTGTTTAGTGTATTTGATGATTAGTCAAATTACGGTAATTAAATGTCCAATAACTAAATAATTTATTGTCCAATTACACCAAATTATTGTTTATTTTATTTAGAGAATGTCCAGAAACGATTTTTTTCTATTGGTGCTTCGGAGATCTAAAATATTTTGGTTATCTGAATGCCAAATTGGAAAAAAATCGGATCTGTTTTTGGAGGAGGAAGTCGGGCAAAATTTCTGGAAACGCTTCCCCAAAAGTGGGGTCTATCGGTCCGATTTTTCCGGGCATCCGAGTTTTTTCTTAGCAGGAATTTCTAAGAATTTTTCTAAGCTTTTAGAAAATCGTGATCGATGAAAAATATCATTGATTCTCTTCGTTTTGCTCTTCAGGCCGATTTCCCGTCGGAAGATGGAAAAGCCGATGCCGGCAGGCGTCTTGCGATGCTCGGCCGGTGGGTTGGTATCTGAATGATCCCGGAGGGCTGAGAGAAAATCCACAGACATTTTTATGATATTTTCAAGATGGAATGTAACTCATTGGAATAAATCAATATTTGTGTCTAATATAACTTGTCCCTACCTTGTCCCCCCTATAGAATAATGCTATACTTCCACTGCATCAGAAGAGGGGCTCTCCCAGAGCGGTTCCGTCGACGGGAAAACGACGTAAAACCCCCTCACGATTTAAGCAGGTAATATCGCAGTAAATCCAGAATACTCGTCGGAGAAGGCTTGAAAAACGTGAGCAGATATCCTCAAACGAGCAATCCCTTTGTCGCCCTCTGTTTAATTATTAATAATATTGTTTTAAATTTTGGACGCCCCCTGCCGATTCCCAAGTCGGGATCGGATCTTGACAGGTTGGAGCCATCGGCAGTTCTGATTCATTCGTGCCTTACGATTCCTGAGAGATGTTCCAGAATGGACAATCTTGGGACGAGGTTCAATGGATAACAGAATGGACAAAAAAGAAGAATTCGCTTCCGCCGAATCCCTGGAAACGGCCGAACAAAAGGACGTTTCTCAGAGTGGACAATTAGAATCACCGATCGGCGAAGCAACTGTTTCGACCTTTGATTTTGTTGAGGCCGAGCAAAAGCAATTCAAGAGCCGCTTCAAGAAATGGATCAGACAAGTGGCTCTGATTGTGACCATCGTTTTTGTTCCAGAACAGGTCAGTTGGGCGTTCAATTATGACCCCTCCGTTCTGTGGCGGGACAAGTTCGCCGCCCAGAACGCGGCCGCTTTAAACAATCCCCAAGCCTCTCCGGAAGAGATCAGCTCCGCCCAGATCGCCGCAAGCGTAGAAAATCTTCTCAAGCAGGTCGCTTACAAAGAAAAATCCCGTATCCAATTAAAGCTTTCACCTGCCGCATCTTTGGGCTCGAGCGCGGACCAAAGTCTGTTGCTTGATTCCAATGTTTTTTTCACGAACTCTCTCATAAAAGAAGTTTACGATTGGCTGCGCAATCCCGGCATTCATCCGCTCAACTGCGGCGTGCACGCACTTAAGGACATCCTGGCGAGCCGCGAGATCGATGTATCGCTGGAGGAACTTTCGGTCCTCACCCTCATGATCGATCTGATGAGCAATATCGTGAAGCCCGGTGAAGAAAAACTGAAGACCTCCCTTTACTCCATCCACCGGATCGTGGAAGCCTACGGTTTGGACCTCAAACCGATGAAGAGCAAACCGGAAAACCTTTTTAAATTGCAGACGCCCTTCATCGCGAATTTCGGATCGGAACACTTTGTGACCGTCACCGGGTTCGATGCGAACAATGTGTATTTCTCGGACATCGGTCAGCCCATGTCCCTGTCCCGCGCGGAATTCATTGAACGGTCCAACGGCTACGTGCTGGCCCAGGAGCCGAGCTCCTCTGTGGACATGAGCGCCGCCTTCGAGCCTGTTTCGGATGCGATGCTGGCGTTCATCTGGGGGAACGCCTGGCACAGCCGCCATCATCAATTGCCCGGCCTTATCAGCGGGAAGTCCCTGGCGATCTCCACCGCGATCGATATCGGCCTGATGGTGGGAGGGGCGGAGTTCGGGTCGATGTTGGGGGCCGGTAATTTTTCCAACCTCATGGTCTTCGCCATGACCTTCGAGAATGGCGTGAGCACTATGATGGAAGGCATCACCAGCTGGTGCGTGCTTGCCGGGAAGTGTAGTCCGAAGACCGCTTTTATCTTGAACATGGGAATCTCCATGGGGGCGAGTTTCGGGGTCAGCTCGATCGGTAGTGTCAAGTCTGCTTTGGGTGCGGGGGTCAAAAGTAGTATTTCTATGATGAGGCTCATGGGGAAACTTTATGGCGTGTTCCGTTATATGGGCAAATATCTGGCCAAAGGTGTGATGGCCGTTTTCCAGGGGGTCCGGTGGGCGATGAAACATCTGGCGGGAGCAATCTGGGGTGTGATGGGCGGGATCTATGCTCAACTCAAGAATTTCTTCCAATGGATCTTAAAGGGAGGGACATGGGGGGCTAACGATATAGCCTTTGGGTCAGGAGGGCTATCAAAGATCTTCCGGGATTTGAAGAATTTTTTTGTGCGGATAATCAAGGGAGATAAGCCGGGGACGGCGGGAGTCAAGAGTTCGGTCACTCCTAATCTGGAAAGCGCAACCGAAAGTTTTGGAGGGGTCGGTCTCAGCAACGCAGGTGATATCAATCTGGATCTGGTGGATGACGGATTCAGTTCGGTCTACAGCGGCCTTGAAAGTTCAACGGAAAGTTTTGGAGGGGTCGGTCTCAGCAACGCAGGTGATATCAATCTGGATCTGGTGGATGACGGATTCAGTTCCGTCTATAGCGGTCTTGAAGGTTCAACGGAAAGCTTCGGGGGGGTTGGTGTCGGTAACGCAGATAATCTCAAACTGGACCTGATGGATGACGGATTCAGTTCGGTCTACAGCGGCCTTGAGGACTTCGGAGGGGTTGGTTCCGGCGTCGCAGGTGATATCAATCTGGATTTGGTGGATGACGGTTTCAGTTCCGTCTATAGCGGTCTTGAGGACTTCGGAGGGGTTGG
>JAHFFX010000145.1 GCA_023247755.1 Candidatus Omnitrophota bacterium
GCCTTTTTGACCGGATAATCAATAGCTTCGACTTCCTGCCTTCCCCCTCAGAACCGCCCCCAGCAAACAAAAAATGACGTCGGCCCCGCCGAAATGTTATACTTTTCGGGTATTTATCAAGACCTGGCCTCCAAAAGCGACATTTCGATGAAACCACTTCTGACGATGTTTCTCGGCATTCTCTGTCTTCTGAGCGGGGGCACACCCAATGCCCCTGCCGGCGAACCCTCCCCGGCAGCGGCGGATAAGGCGAACCTGACCTCCTGCATCGACAAGAACCTTGGGTTCAAGATCAAGTGCAGCCCGAATTGGAGCCGGGATGCAAGACCGCACGAACTGTTGTTCCTGATAGAGAATAAACCCAATCATGTCGTTGTCTTGACCGTGGCAAAATTCCAGAAAAAGGACCTGGAACTGAAGGACCTGACGCCGATCTATCTGCGATCCCGGTTCCATTACACCCACGATTTTAAAATGGGGGACTCTCAGATCGCCGGGCGAAAAGCGATCGTCGCCATCGCCCAGCCGTTGGGTTATCCCGGCGTCCAGCTCCTTGATTACTATGTTGTGAAGGGCGCTGACCTGTACCGGATCAGTTTCTCGGTCAACACCAGGAATCGCTATAAGGACTATGAGCCGCTCTTTTCGGAACTGATCCACAGCTTTGAATTCCTGCCCGTGGAGGAATCGACCCTGAGCCTCAGTCATGGGCCAACGCTGCCGGAGCCGGAACCGATCCAGAAAAACCCGTAAAAATCGCAATCAAGGAGTGAAGTTCGATGAACGCAGCATGGCTATGGACGACCCGTGTTTATTTTTTCAGCTGCATATTGCTTTGCGCACTTTTCCTCTCCACAACCCTCAGGGCCGAAGATGGGAAGTTGCCCCAGGAGGAGAACCCCGCCGCCGCGGAAACGGCACAAGAATCAGCGGACGCGCGCATCGAGGTCAAAACGGCCGACATCCCGGCGTGCAACAGCTTTACCTTCGATGCCACTCAGTCCTACGATCCGGACAAGCAGAACCTGACCTACTTTTGGGAATTCGGGGACGGGGCGAACTCGAGCGAACCGGTCGTTACCCATACCTACAATAAAAGCGGTAAATACACCGTGAAACTGGCGGTCACCGACACTTCTCCCGGGCACTGCAACACCGCCGCCAGCGCCCAGATCATCAATGTGAACCTTTCTCCGAAGGCCGCATTTAACGCCCCGGCAAAAATTTGCGTGGACCAGGAGATCTCGCTCGCCGCAGAGGAAGTGCACTCCGACAAACCGGGTCATATGACCTATTGGTGGGATTTCGGAGACGGAACTCGGCAGGAAGGACAGACCGTTGCCAAGGCCTTCCAGGCCGGCGGTGATTACACCGTAACTCTCATAGTCGATGACAACGCCAAGACCGGCTGCAGCACCGACCGGGCGCAACAGCGGATCCGGGTCAACGCCCCTCCCCAGGCGCAGGCCGGCGCCGACATTGCTGTCTCTTGCCAGGAGGACCAGAAAAATCACCCGATCCAATTCGACGCCGCCGCCAGCCAGGACCTTAACGGCGATGAACTGACCTATGCCTGGGATTTCGGCGATGGACAGAGCGCCGAGGGAAAGATCGTCTCCCATGAATACGCCCAGAGCGGTATGTTCAAAGCTAAATTGACGGTGACCGACAATTCCGGATTGACCTGCAACCGGAGCACCGACACCGTGACCGTTCATCTCAGAAAGGCCCCGGTGGCGAAGGCGGGGGAAGATAAAAGCGCCTGCACGGGGGAGAACCTGACGTTCAACGGCACGGCCTCGGCGGAAAGCGATGCGGACATACTCTTCTCTAATTGGGATTTTGGCGACGGCAGTGCGGAACGAGGGTTGAAGGTCAACCACACTTACGCTCGACCCGGAAAATATACCGCAACCCTGACGGTGGAACTGGCCGATACGGAAAAATGTCCGGTCTCCAGCGACCCAATCGAGGTCGTGATCAATTCCGCTCCTCAATTGAGCCTCCAAGCACCGAAGATCGTCTGCCTCGGCGAAAAAGCCGCTTTTGAGGCGATCGCCAAGGACCCCAATGGGAACAAGCTGGAATATTTCTGGAGCTTCGGTGATGGCAACATCGTTAAGGGCGGCCCCAAGGTCACCCACACCTTTGAAAAGGGCGGCAATTATCCGGTGAACGTCATTGTTGACGACGGCAAGAAGTCCGACTGCTCCAGCGTTTCCGCCAGCACCCCGGTCAAAGTGAACACGCCTCCGACCGCGAACGCCGGCGAGAACACCGCCTGTTGCCTAGGAGAACCCACTGTGTTCAACGCGCTCTTATCGAACGATGTGGATGGGGATGCGTTGAGCTATCATTGGGATTTTGGGGACGGCACCACGTCCACGGACGCGATGGCGCAGCATACCTACGAAAAGAGCGGGACCTATCCCGTGAAGCTCACCGTTGATGACAACACCCCGACCGGCTGCAGGACCTCGACCGCTGAGTTCACCGCGATGATCAACGAGACACCGGTGCCGATCATCAAGATAAAATAGCTCCTGCGAGTTTAGGGCCCTCCCCGCGTTTCGCACCGGCGAAACGCGGGGAGGGCCCTTTTTTTGTACCCGATTGCTTTCCTTCTCTAAGAAATGTATAATCCATAAGAATGTTCGGCGCCGAGAAGAACCGCATCCTGTTCCGCCCCACCTTTCTTATTCGCCGCGCCGACATGCCCGATGAAGAATTCCAACAGGACGCCCGGTGGGTTTAGGAAGACCTGAAAAGCTTAAAGAACCTCATGGAAAAAGCATTCCCTGCAGAATGAAAATGTTAGAGCACTGGCAGATCTACGCTTTGGGTTCCGCCTTTTTCGCGGGAGCCGTCTCCATCCTCGCCAAGATCGGCATCGCCAACATCCCATCCAACCTGGTAACGCTCATCCGGGCCGCGATCATCACGTTCTTGCTCGTCCTGTTGGTTTCCGTCCGCCGGGAATGGGTCAATCCGTCGGTGCTGGACACCAGGAGCCTCATTTTCATTGTCCTTTCCGCAGTGGCCACCGGACTTTCCTGGATCTGTTATTTTCGGGCATTGCAGATGGCGCCGGCTTCCACCGTTGCCCCCCTTGACAAATTAAGTCTGGCCTTTTCCGTCTTCTTGGCCGTCCTGTTCCTGAGGGAACATTTGAGCGGGCTGCAGTGGGGCGGGGTCATTCTCATGACCTTGGGCGCTTTACTGGTCGGGTTAAAATAGAAAGAAAAGAACATGAAATCCGGGATACTGTTGATCCTGGCGCTGTTGGTCATCTTTGGCGCCGCGACGCTCTATCAATCAGGGAAGCTCGGACCGCCCCGCGTCCCGGAAGCCCAACGTAGCGAATTCCGTTGTGACGGAAGGATTTTTTGTTCCCAAATGACCTCCTGTAATGAAGCCCAATTCTTTCTCAAGAATTGCCCTGGCACGCAAATGGATGGGGACGGGGACAAGGTCCCTTGCGAGAAGGAGTGGTGCGGACATTCCATATCCCACCAAAATCATTTTTAATCTTAATGGAAGTTATGCTGCCACAATATATTACAAGGGGCTCCCCAAAATTAGTATAGATAAAGTTAAAAAGAATCTTGCTTAATCGGATTTTTGAATTTATATATTAATTGTTGGACCAAGACGGATTCTTTAAGGGGGAGGGGAGTCATGATCAAGATCGAGCAAAAACGCTGGACCCAGGCCGATGGCTGGGAGATCAATCAATCAACGCCTTTCAATGGCCAAGCGCAGCTCGTCCTGGTCTTTGCCGGACGCAAACAGCTGGAAAATCCGGCCACCTTCACCGATCTCAAAAACAAATACCCTAATAGCATTTTATTCGGTTGTTCAACGGCCGGAGAAATATGCTCGACCCAAGTGACCGATGATTCCATCGTGGTCACCGCCCTCAGCTTTGAACACACAAAATTAAAGAGCACCTGTGTCGAGATCTCCAGCATGGAGCAGAGCTACGCGGTGGGACAAAAGCTCATAGCGGGCCTGGATAAAGAAGGCCTGCGCCACGTCCTGGTCCTGTCCGATGGCTTGGGCATCAACGGCAGTGCATTGGTGGATGGTATGCATGATTCGCTCCCTAAGCAGGTAACGGTCACTGGTGGGTTGTCCGGGGATGGTGGAAATTTTAAGAAAACACTGCTGCTGACGAACGAAGGGGTCAAATCCAACCAGGTCGCCGCGATTGGGTTCTATGGCGACCGTATAAAGATCGGATACAGCTCCCTGGGTGGATGGGATCCGTTCGGACCCGAACGAGCCGTCACCAAATCCAGGGATAATATTCTTTACGAACTGGACGGACAATCGGCGTTGGGCCTGTATAAGACCTATTTGGGTGAACACGCCCAGAAATTACCGGCCTCCGGATTGCTCTTTCCCTTGACGGTCCGCGTTTCCGATACCGATAACTGGCTGGTCCGCACGATCCTTGCCGTCAACGAAAAGGAAGGAAGCCTGGTCTTCGCCGGCAATATCCCGCAACAAGCCCACGCCCGGCTCATGAAAGCCAACTTCGAGCGCCTCATTGACGGGGCCCAGGGCGCGGCAAAAAACATAAAGGATGGCCAGTTCAAGGACCCGGAGCTGGCCATCCTGATCAGCTGTGTGGGACGCAAAATGATCCTCAAGCAGCGTATTGAAGAGGAAGTGGAAGCGGTCCGGGAGACCTTCGGGCCGAAGACCTTCCTGACCGGCTTCTATTCCTATGGAGAGATATCGCCTTTTACCCCGAACGCCAAATGCGAACTGCATAACCAGACGATGACGATCACGACCTTCCAGGAGACCTGATCCGAATGATCGAATTCAGCAACGACTTTCATCCTCTCCTGAGACGACAGATCGACAAGTATTCCGTTGATCCAGAGATCCTTTCCAAGCTAAAAGGCCCTTTGCTGCGGGCCATCAACGACACCTACCTCGCACACGATGAGGACCGCATGCTCCTCGAGCGCTCCCTGGAGCTGAGCTCCTCGGAGCTCATGCAGAAGAACTCCCAGATCCAGGCGATCTTCCAGGCGTTCCCTGACATCTTCCTGCACGTGGGCCTGGACGGCAAGATCCTCGACTACAAGCCGGCCGCCATGAACATCTCGAAGATCCTGCCCCAGCAGTTGATCGGCACCAACGTCAAGGATATCGAGGCGCTGGAACTCGGGAAGATCCTCACGGGATTGATCGGCCGGATCAAAGGTTCGAAAGAATTGATCACGCTCGAGCACCGCGCCCGCCACGAGAACCACGACGTTTATTTCGAGATCCGGATCAAATCGCTGCTCAAGAACCAGGCGATCGTCCTCATCCGCGACATCACGGAACGGAAGATCGCCGAAGAGCAATTGAAATTTGACGCCCTGCACGACCGGCTGACGAAACTGCCCAATCGCGCGCTCCTGCTGGACCGGCTGGAGATGTCCATCGAACGCAACCGGCGCAACCCCCGTTACAATTTCGCGGTACTGTTCGTGGATTTCGACCGATTCAAGCTGGTCAACGACAGCCTGGGGCATCCGATCGGGGATGCGCTGCTCATCAGCATCAGCGAACGACTGGCCACCGGCCTGCGCGGGGTCGACACCCTCGCCAGGCTGGGAGGGGATGAGTTCTGCATCATCCTCGATGAGGTTAAGTCCCCGCAGGACGCGCTCATGGTCGCCGACCGTCTGCAGAAGATCGCTTCCCAGCCCTTCTTTATCAGCCACAAGGAACTCTTCCTGACCTTAAGCGTGGGCGTCGTCAACAGTGTCCCGCGCGATAAACGCACGGCCGAGGACTTTATCCGGGAATCGGACATCGCCATGTACAACGCCAAGAAGAACGGGCGGGCGAAATACGCCATCTTCACCGATGAGATGCATGAAACCGCGGTCAAGGTCCTGAACCTCGAAGCCGATCTGCACCGGGCCAT
>JAHFFX010000002.1:0-38077 GCA_023247755.1 Candidatus Omnitrophota bacterium
AATGGCGCGTCGGGGTCCGGGACCCGCTGGATTCCAACAAAATCCTCGAGGTCGTCGAGCTCCACAACCAGGCGGTCGCCACCGCCACTGGTTATGAAAGAGCTTACGAAATCGGGGGGAAGCACTGGCCGCAGATCCTGGACCCCAAGACCGGTTATCCGCCCCCGGGCATGGTCAGCGCGACGGTCATCGGTTCAGCGGCCGAATCCTGCGAAGCCCTTTCGCAAGCCTTGTTCGCCATGGCCCCTGCGGACGGGAAGGCCCTCATCGATTCGCTGGGGCCTGAGTGGGCCAGTCTCAGCTTTATCAAGAACAAGGGCGGGAAGCTCGAAGCCCTCGCCAGCCGGAATTACGAAAAGTTCCGGGGGCATCTTTACCAAAAATAAAATGCCTAAATCCCTGTTGGCGATAATGGCGATTTTGTTATAATGACCCTGCTTCGCGAAAGGGCTTTCGTTTTTCGCTTCGCCGGGGCAGCCGCATGACTGAGGAGGTCCATTGGAAGAGACGTTGACGAAATCCGGATCGGCTTTTACTTTCGAAAATTTTACGGCCGCCATTGACGGCTTCGAGCCGCAGTACGCCACCGACATCACCCGCGAACTGTATTTCGGGTTCCCGATCGAACCCATCCTCCACGCGGAATCCGCGCTCCTTTCCCCCGAAGCCAAATCCACGGCCTATTTTTCCATGGAGTACGGCATCGCGCCCAGCATCTACCATACCTTCAAATTGAGCGGCCCCATGGATGAGAAGAACCAGTTCTTCCAACATGAGGTCTTCTCCAATTACTGGCTTTGTGATTATCTGTTCAAGATCCAGATCGACAAGATGCTCGATATCCCGATCTACGGCGGGGGACTTGGGGTCCTCGCCGGGGACGCCATCAAAAGTTCGGCGGACCTCGGATATTCCGTCGCCGCGATCGGGTTGTTGTGGAACAAAGGCTATTTCAAGCAGAATTTCTGGTACAAATACGGCCAGGTCCCGGAAGAACTTCCCTGGAACCCCCGCCGGTACCCGGGACTCATTCCCTTGAAGAACATCGTGATCATCAAGACCAACGAAGGACCGCTTTACTTGCGCATCTGGAAGTATTACGTGTATAGCTACGACAAGAAAAGCGTTTGTCCGATCCTGCTGCTTGATTCGAACCTTGAGCAAAATCCCGAACATTTCCGCAAGCTCACCGACCAGCTCTACCGCAGCGACCATCCCTGGTGGAAGATTTTTCAGCGGGTCATCCTGGGGGTGGGAGGGGTGAAGGCCCTGGAATCGTTGGGATACGCCATCAATTGTTTCCATCTCAACGAAGGGCATGCCGCCTTTGCGCTTCTGGAAAAATTCGTATCGCTGCCGGACAAGGGCAAAATGGAGGAGCTGAAGAAGAAATTCGTCTATACCTGCCACACTCCGGTGGCGGCGGGGCACGACCGTTTCCGGATCGAAGAGTTCGCGAAGGTCCTGGGCCCGGAGTATGTCGAGGCCGCCCACCTGTTGGGAAAGGAATCGCCCCATAGCGATCAGATCAATCTGACCTACATGGCGTTGAACAATTGTCCGAAGGTGAACGCCGTCGCTTTGAAGCACGGGGAGATCATGCGCATGCAGTTCCCGCTGTTCGCCGGGAAGGTGGCCTCGATCACCAACGGTGTTCATACGCATACCTGGCTTTCGGAGAACTTCAAGCAGTTGTTCGACAAGTACGCCGGGACCTTCGGCGACTGGCGGCGGAATCCGGAAAGATTGAGCCGCATCACCGAGCTGCGGGGCGATCAGAGTTTCCGCCGCGATCTGTTCGCCGCGCACCAGGCGAACAAGCGCAACCTCATGGAGGTGGTCAAGCATTGGGGTTTGCAGGAAAATGTTTTTACCATGGCCTGGGCGCGCCGGATCGCGGGATATAAGCGGCCGGCCCTGATCTTCCGCAGTCCGCAGAAGCTGGTCGAACTGGCGCAGTCCGTCGGGCCGATCCAGCTGATCCTCGCCGGCAAAGCGCATCCCAATGACAATATCGGTGCCGCCCACATCGATGAGATCCTGGGGCACATCGACCAGATCAACGAGCACCGCAAGATCCTCAAGGTATTGATCCTGGAAAATTACGACACCTATTTTGGAAAGCTCCTCACCAATTCCGTCGACGTCTGGCTCAACAATCCTTTGCCGCCGTTCGAGGCTTCCGGCACCAGCGGAATGAAAGCCATTTTGAACGGGGTCCTGCAGCTGACCACCCTCGATGGCTGGGTGGTGGAAGCCGAGAAGGACAATCTGGGCTGGATCTTCGGTTACCGGCATACGGGCCCGGAGATCGGCGATGAATCGCAGCTGCGCCTGGATGAGGATTCCAACGCGCTTTATGGAACGCTCCAGGAAGCGATGAATCTCTACTACGCCACTAACTTCAACGGCGCTGTCCGCACGCAAAGCGAATGGATCGATAAGATGATCAACTGTGTGCAGCGCAGCAGTTTTTTCAATACCCAGCGGATGATGCGGGAATATTACGAGAAGATGTGGCGGGACCAGGTGTATGCCTCGATGAAGACGCGGGATACCGAAGCCCCCGCCCAACCGGCCCCGGATAAGGCCATTGCTTCTGCGTCCTTGACGGAAGAAAAGGCCCCCGCTCGACCAATCGAGGAAAAACAAGCGGTCATCCTGCCGCCGGCAAAGAGCACCTCGGTTGTGCCTTTACCGGGCAAAGATATCATGGTCATTCCGCCTGAACCCGCGAAGGACAAACTCCCCGGTCATCCAGCTTCCTGAAACAGAATGAGGAAAAACTTCGATGAAACAGTATCTGGACCTTGTTCAACACATTCTGGATAACGGCGAACGCAAGGAAGACCGCACCGGCACGGGGACCGTTTCCGTTTTCGGATACCAGACCAAATACGATCTGCGCGACGGATTTCCCATCCTGACCACGAAGAAGGTGCTGTTCTCGGCGGTGGTCCGGGAACTGTTGTGGTTCCTAAAGGGTTCGACCAACATCAACGATGACCTCAAACAGCACACGCCGATCTGGAACGCCTGGGCCGACGATCAGGGGGAATTAGGCCCCGTCTACGGCTACCAATGGCGGAAATGGGAACAGTTCGTTTGGGACGAAAAGACCAAGAGCTATCAAAAGCGGCACATCGACCAGATTTCCCAGGCCATCCGGATGATCAAGGAGAACCCCAATTCCCGCCGTATCATCGTCAGCGCCTGGAACGTCGCGGACGTGGAACGGATGGCGCTGCCGCCCTGTCACGCCTTCTTCCAGTTCTATGTGGTGAACGGCCGGCTCGATTGCCAGCTATACCAGCGCTCCGCGGATGTCGCCCTCGGCGTTCCTTTTAATATTGCCAGCTATGCCCTTTTGTTGAGCATGGTGGCCCGGGAATGCGATCTGACGCCGGGGATCTTCGTGCATACCTTGGGCGATGCACACATTTATCTCAATCATGTGGATGGCCTTAAATTGCAATTGACGCGCACACCGAAGCCCTTGCCGCAATTGCGGGTGGCCAAGAAGCCGGTCCTCGCCATGACGTTCGAGGACATCGAGCTCGTCAATTACCAACACCACGACTTCATCAAGTTCCCCATCGCGGTTTAAATTTTAGCCATGAGAAATTTCGAAATCATTGTTGCGGTCGATGCCCAAGGAGGGATCGGCAAGGACGGCGGTCTTCCCTGGAGTCTGCCCAGGGACCTCGAACGCTTCAAGGCCATAACGACTCAGGTCGTCGACCCCAACAAACATAATGCGGTCATCATGGGGCGAAAAACGTGGGAATCTCTGCCAGCGAAATACCGGCCCCTGCCCAAGCGGTTCAACGTGATCATTACTGCCCAGAAAGAATATTCTTTGCCGGAAGGTGTTCTTAAAGCGAGAGGACTGACCGAGGTCTTGCGGACTTTGGACCTGCCGTCCGGAAATGAAAATCTGGAGAAGGTCTTTATCATTGGCGGCGGGCAATTGTTCGCTGAAGCGATCAATCTTCCGCAATGCCGAAAAATTCATATGACCCGCATCCTCAAAGATTTCCACTGCGACACCTTTTTTCCTCAGATTCCCCCAAGACTTAGAGAGATCCCCAGTGCGACCCCCCCCTCCAGCGGCAAAACGACCTCGATTTTTATTTCAGCGAATGGACGGCTGAGTGATATTAGTGGTTGCTGCCCGAGAAGTTGAGCGTTTCGCCGCTCCGAGACAAAAACCACCGATTTCCTCTCCATTTCTTTCAAAATCGACAGATAATTTGAAAGCGCTTTCAAAAATCTACAAGAATACCGTAACTAATTATCCACCAATAAGATAAGAAAAGCCATCTTTCCGGCTGCCGTATTTTTCTCAAAATTTTCAATAGAATTATTGAATCCGCCTTTTATACTTAAACTGTCTAATCGAGGGCTTGTTCTTGCTGCCTGAAATTATGCGAAGGATGTCGGGCGAATGTCCTTCGCAGAACATATGATCATGCAGAACAAAGTGAGCGCGAAGAAGCACATTCTCATCGTTGACGATGAGAAGAGCATCACCCAGATGCTCGCGATGTTGCTTGAGACCCGCGGTTATGAGGTCAACATCGCTTATTCCGGCCGAGAGGCCATTGAGAAAGCCCACCACAACAATAATTTCGATCTTATTCTCCTTGATCTTATCTTGCCCGACCTCGAAGGTTTTGAGGTCTGCCGCCGTCTTAAGGAAGAAAAAGACACGCACGATATTCCCATCATCATCCTGAGCGCCAAATATCTTTATGAGGACAAAGTGGAAGGGCTCTACCTTGGAGCGGATGATTATCTGACGAAACCGTTCGACCACGAGGAACTTTTTGCGCGGATCGATGCGGTCATGCGCCGGGGATTGTTCGGTAATCTGGAATCCGGCAAGGAGGGGGCCGAGCAGATTATCCTTGAGCTGCGTAAGATCATCGATGAAGAACTGATCGTTCCGTTCTATCAGCCCATTTATCAGCTCGATACGATGCAGGTGTTCGGGCTGGAAGTCCTGAGCCGCCCGCGCACGCAGACCATTCTTTCCAACCCGGAGTTCCTGTTCAAGGCGGCACTGCAGTTCGGGCTTTATCCGGACCTGGAAATGCTTTCCTGGCGCAAGGCGGTTTCGCCGGTGGCCAACCAAATGCAGCAGCATAAATTGTTTCTCAATTGTAATCCTTATTTGGTGGAAGGCCCCAAATTCCTGAAGGTCAAATCCATATTTGAAGAATGCGCCATATCTCCCCATAATGTGGTGCTGGAACTCACGGAGCGGTCGGCGATCACGGATTTCAAGGCTTTTTATGAATGCCTGCGGCACTATAAGGAGTGCGGCTTCAAGATCGCGGTGGACGATGTGGGCGGCGGTTACGCGAGCCTCGAGGCCATCGTGGAGACCCGCCCGGAGGTCGTCAAGATCGACCGGCACATCGTCAACAACCTTTCCACCGACCCGTTCAAGAAGAGCATCGTCAAGTTCATCGTTCACTTCTGCCGCGAGAACAATATCTTCGCCGTGGCCGAAGGCATCGAGAACAAAGAAGATCTTCAGGTGCTGATGGAACTGGGGGTCGACGCGGGACAAGGATATTATCTCTTTCGTCCCACCCCAACGGTCGACCTCAAAGAAATGAATCGAGCGGTCCTTAAGTCTTAGCCTAATCCTTCCCTGTAACCCCGTAATTCCTCAAGTTTCCCACAACTAAAATTTTGCAATCTTCGAAAACATCGTTATAATGGTAATGTTTTTCGGCGCAGCTCTCCCATAACTTGTTTTAGTGGAAAAGGTTAAGAATCGCCAAAATCCCATTTCTCGATGAAGAAATCGCCTCAGTCCACGCCAGCTCATTCCCTCAACCGCAAACCCGCTCCCCAAGATCCATCGGCGCACCGAACTTACCAACCGCTTTCCGATCCGGACATTTATCTATTCAAGGAAGGGAACCACTTCCGGCTGTATCAGCATCTTGGGGCGCATGAGACCTCCGAGTCCGGGATCCAGGGGACGCATTTTGCGGTCTGGGCGCCCAACGCCCGCGCCGTCTCCGTGATCGGCGAGTTCAACGGCTGGGACCCGCAATTGCATCCTTTGAATCCCCGCTGGGACGCCTCCGGCATCTGGGAGGGATTCATCCCGGGCGTGCTGCAGGGGAGTCTTTATAAATTTCACATCCTGGGCAACGATAACAATTACAAGATAGACAAGAGCGATCCCTTCGCATTTTATAGTGAGAAGTCCCCGAAAACGGCCTCCGTTGTGTGGAACCTGGGTTATGAATGGCGGGATGACACTTGGATGAAGGAACGCCGCTGCCATAATTCTCTGGACGCTCCGCTTTCCATTTATGAGGTCCATCTGGGTTCCTGGAAGCGGGTGACGGAGGAGGGAGACCGTTTTCTTACCTATCGGGAATTGGCCCCGCCATTGATCGAATATGTCAAGCGCCTGGGATTCACGCACGTGGAATTCATGCCGGTGATGGAACACCCTTTCTACGGCTCATGGGGTTATCAGTCGCTGGGGTATTTCTGTCCCACCAGCCGTTTCGGCGAACCTCAGGACCTCATGTATCTGATCGATCAACTGCACCAGAACGGCATCGGCGTGATCCTCGACTGGGTGCCTTCGCATTTCCCGACCGACGGGCACGGACTTTCCTATTTCGACGGCACCCACCTTTATGAACACGCCGATCCGCAGAAAGGCTATCATCCGGACTGGGGAAGTTACATCTTCAACCATGGCCGCAACGAAGTGCGGGAGTTCCTCATCAGCAGCGCCCTGTTCTGGCTCGATAAATATCACGCCGATGGATTACGCGTGGACGCGGTGGCCTCGATGCTTTACCTGGATTATTCCCGCAAGGAAGGCGAATGGAGCCCCAACCAGCACGGCGGCAAGGAGAACATCGAAGCCATCAGCTTCATCAAGCGCCTGAACGAAGTGGTCTATCAGAATTTTCCCGACGTGCAGATGATCGCGGAGGAATCCACCGCCTGGCCCATGGTGTCGCGGCCAATCGACACCGGCGGATTGGGTTTCGGTATGAAGTGGAACATGGGGTGGATGCACGACACGCTCGTATATTTCAGCAAGGACCCCGTCCATCGCAAACATCATCACAACGAATTGACCTTCAGCATGCTGTATGCCTTCACGGAAAATTTCATCTTGTCTTTTTCCCATGATGAAGTGGTGCACGGCAAGGGCGCGATGCTGGCGAAGATGCCGCGGGATGAATGGCAGAAGTTCGCGAACCTGCGGCTTTTGTTCGGATACATGTTCGCCCATCCGGGCAAGAAGCTGCTTTTCATGGGGGCGGAGTTCGGCCAATGGAACGAGTGGTATCATGAGCGCAGTCTCGATTGGCATCTGCTGCAGTACGAGCCGCATCAGAAATTGCAGCAGTGGGTTTGCGATCTGAACTCTTTTTATCGAAAGCAGGAGGCGCTCTTCACGGCGGATTTTTCTCCGGAAGGGTTCGAATGGATCGACTGCAGCGATTGGCAGCAGGGGGTCGTTAGCTTCTTGAGGAAAGTCCCGGGGAAGGACGATCCCTTGCTCATCGTTTGCAATCTAACCCCGGCGGTTCGGGAGAATTACCGCATCGGCGTTCCACTCGCCGGCGTTTGGGAAGAGATCCTGACCAGCGATCACCGGGATTACGGCGGCAGTCATATGCTCAATGGAATTAAAGCCGCCGATCGCCAGCCCTTTCACGGCAAGCCCTTTTCCATACTGCCCATGCTTCCCTCATTGTGCGTCATGTTCTTTAAACGAAAGGCCGGGACATAACTCGGATGTTCCCATTTGAAACACCGGAATATTTACTGGAAGTTCTTGACGCCCAAGACTATTCGGGATTATGATACTACTCTCTTCGATGCGTCGGAGAGGAATCAATCCCATGCAAAAGCGGCACGGCAATAAGGAGGAAGTCATGAAAGACAAGATCATCGAAGCGGCGGGAAAGACCTGGAAGGCGCTGGGTGAGAACGGAGAGACCGCCATCCCCGACATCACCAAGATCATCAAGGAAAAGGACGAGATCGCGCTGCAGGCGATCGGCTGGCTCGCCCGGGAAGACAAGATCAACTACGCGATCAAGAACAACAAGACCTTCATTTCTTTGGTCGAATCCGAGATGCAGGCGTTCAAACGGTTCATGCAACCGGCTGCCGCTCAGACCGCTCAACCGGCAACCAAATCCGCCGGCAAGGCCAAAGCCGCCGCCACCCGGTGGGTCCTGTAATACTCGGCTCATCTTGGCCCCAGAAAGAATTCATCTCGCGCGATTTTTCCTGCGAAAGGAAATCCGCCCGCGTTTTCATGATAGAAGCGGCCAGCGGAGGATCCTGTGAAACGACACATCTGTATCCACGGACACTTCTATCAGCCCCCCCGCGAGAATCCCTGGCTTGAAGAGATCGAGATTCAGGACTCGGCTTACCCCTACCACGACTGGAACGAGCGCATCAGCACCGAATGCTACGCGCCTAACACGGCCTCCCGCATCCTCAATGCCCATCGGAAGATCTCCGACATCGTCAACAATTACACCAAGATCAGTTTTAATTTCGGGCCGACGCTGCTTTCCTGGATGGAGCGTAACGCGCCCGGGGTCTACCGGGCGATCGTGGTTTCGGACAAGATCAGCCTCGAACGTTTCGGCGGGCATGGGGCGGCCATGGCCCAGGCCTATAACCATATGATCATGCCGCTGGCCAATAGCCGGGACAAGCGCACGCAGGTCATCTGGGGGATCAAGGATTTTGAATTCCGTTTCGGCCGTAAGCCCGAAGGCATGTGGTTGCCGGAAACGGCGGTGGATGTGGAATCGCTGGAACTCTTCGCCGAATTCGGCATCAAGTTCACTATCCTTGCTCCGCATCAGGCCAAACGCATTCGCCGGATCGGCGAAGCCGACTGGCAGGACATCACCGAAGAACGCGTCGATCCCAAGATGCCGTATCTTTGCAAGCTTCCCTCCGGGAATTCCATCTCGTTTTTCTTTTATGACGGGCCGGTTTCCCGGGATGTGGCTTTTCAGGGGCTCTTGAACAACGGAGAGACATTCGCCCAGCGTCTATTGGGCGCGTTCCCGGAAGCTTCGAGTGAGCCCCTTCTTGAGAATATCGCCACCGATGGGGAGACCTACGGGCATCATCACAAGCTGGGGGATATGGCCCTAGCGTATTGTTGTCATTATCTGGACAAACAGAAGCTCGCTCGCGTCACCATCTATGGCGAATTTCTGGAGAAAAATCCCCCCAAATGGGTAGCGGAGATCCATGAAAATTCCGCCTGGAGCTGCGCGCACGGGGTGGAACGCTGGCGTTCCGATTGCGGCTGTAACACCGGCCTCAATCCCGGCTGGAAACAAAAGTGGCGCGAACCTTTGCGGCGGGCGTTAGACCTGCTGCGGGACCGGATGATACCCTTGTATGAAAAAGAAATGCAGAATTTTGCGAAGGCCCCCTGGGAGGCCCGCAACGCCTACATTGAAGTGGTCTTGGACAGGTCCCCGGAACAGGTGGAAAAGTTCTTTAAAAAACACCTGCGTCCCAACCTGACCGCGGAGGAGAAGGTCCGCTGTCTTAAACTTCTCGAACTGCAGCGGCACGCCATGCTCATGTACACCAGTTGCGGCTGGTTCTTCGACGATATCTCCGGTCTCGAAGCGACCCAGGTCCTGCAATACGCCGCCCGCTGTCTGCAGTTGACCAAAGAGATGTTCGGCGTTAACCTCGATGGGGAATTCCACAAAATATTGAAATCCGCTCCCAGCAATGTCCCGGAGCTTAAAGACGGGGCCCAGATCTTCGACATCTACATCCGGCCCAAAGTGCTGGACCTCTTTCGGGTCGGCGTGCATTACGCCGTTTCTTCCATTTTTGAGAATTATCCCCCGGAGGCGGAGATCTTTTGTTACCACGCCCATCGCGACTCCTTGGAAGAACATAAGAAGGGTGAGGAAAAGCTTATTATCGGCCGGGCCCGTATCCGTTCCCAGGTCACTTGGGAAGAACTGCCGATCACGTTCGCCGTTCTTTACCTGGGAAAGCATAACCTCCGGGGACATATTTCTGCCGTTATGGAAGAAAAAGAATTCACCGAGATGCGCAAGCAATTGAAAGAGGATTTTGTTAAGAACAACATGCGGATTTTGCTGGAAGGAGCGGAAAAATATTTCGGCGCGGAGAGCTATTCGCTATGGCACATCTTTAAGAGCGTTCAAGGAAAGGTCCTCAACCAGATCCTGGAGCCGGCGCTCGATGAGATCCGCTATCTGTTCCGGCATATTTACGAACACCATTATCCGGTCATGCAGGCCAAACAAGGTTTAAGAATCTCCTTGCCGAGGACTCTTGCAACAACCGTAGAATTCGTTCTCAACCGTGATTTGCTGGAGTTGTTGGACAGCGACATCCTGGATTTGGAACTGCTGAAGCGTCTGGTGGAAGAGGTGAAACGCTGGTCGCTTGAGTTGGACAACGCCTCCTTAAGTTTCGCGGCCACCCAAAAAGTTGGGGCGCTCATGCAGCAGTGGGCGCAATCCCCCGAGAACGAGGAGGCTCTGATGACCGCGGAATCCGTCTTCAAGGTCTTGAAGGTCCTGCAGCTGAACCTGGACCGCTGGAAAGCCCAGAACATTTATTTTTCCATCGGCAAGGATTATCTCAAGACCATGCAGGAGCGCTCCTCCCAGGGGAATGCCAAGGCCGCCCAGTGGCTCGCCGCTTTTCAATCGTTGGGAAGTTATCTGGAGATCTAGTCCGTGAAGAATAAAGTGATCGAGAAAAGAGGCAGTGGCGTTCTTCTGCATATCACCTCACTGCCGGGCCCCTACGGGATCGGCGACCTGGGCCCCGGCGCTTATGCGTTCGCTGATTTTCTTGCTGATACGAAGCAATCGTACTGGCAGATCCTGCCATTGACCCCGACGGAAGAAGTGTACGGATATTCTCCCTACAGCAGTCCTTCGGCGTTCGCTTTCAATTTCCTTATGCTCAGCCCCGAGGGACTTTATGAGGACGGCTGGCTGAGGAAATCGGACCTGGAATCGTTGTCGGCCCTGCCGGCGGGGCGCTGCGACTTTACCGCCGTGGCCAAATATAAAAGCCGGCTGATCAAGCTGGCCTTTGAACATTTCCACAAGAATCGCCGCCATGAGAGCCCCTTTGAGAAGTTCTGCGCGCAGCAGAAGGAGTGGATCGATGATTACGCCCTTTTCACGGTTCTCAAGAAATATTTTACCGGCAACGTGTTCAGCGCCTGGCCCGAGGGTCTGCGCGACCGGCAGCCTGCGCAAATAAAATCCGTTGAGGAGAAGCACGCTGCGGAGCTCAAAGAGGTCAAGTTCATCCAGTTCCTGCTGTTCTCCCAGTGGACGAAGCTGAAAGATTATTGCCGTCGGAAGGGTGTCGCGCTGATCGGTGATATTCCCATCTATGTGAATGCCGACAGCGCCGATGTCTGGGCGCATCCCGAGATATTCAAATTGGACGCTCACCACAAGCCGCTGTTCGTGGCCGGGGTTCCGCCCGATTATTTCAGCCAGACCGGCCAGCGCTGGGGCAATCCCGTATACGACTGGGAACGCCTGCGGGAAACCCGTTATCAATGGTGGATCGAACGGTTCCTGCATACTTTCGAACTTTACGACATCGTCCGCATTGACCATTTCCGTGGGTTTGAAGCGTACTGGGAGATCCCGGCCGCGGAGCCGACCGCCGTCAACGGCGAGTGGGTCAAAGGACCGGCGGACGACTTTTTCAAACATCTGAAGAAAAGTATCCCGCACCTGCCGGTGATCGCCGAGGACCTCGGGATCATCACTCCGGAGGTGACGGCCCTCATGGAACAGTTCGGTTTTCCGGGGATGAAGATACTCTTGTTCTCCTTTGGAGGGGACCTGGATTCCCATCCCTATAATCCGAAGAACTACACGCCTAACTGCGTCGTTTATACGGGGACGCATGACAATAACACGGCCCGCGGCTGGATCGAAACCGATACTTCCGGAGAGGAACGGCATAATCTCAACCGGTATTTCAGCCGGGATGTTTCTTCCCAGGAATTACCTTGGCTTTTGATCGAATCGGCCATGGGTTCGGTCGCGGATACGGCGATCATTCCGTTGCAGGACCTCTTGGGGTTGGGAGGGGAGGCCAGGATGAACCAGCCGGGCACCGTGGGCGGGGGCAATTGGCGGTGGCGATGCACCGCTGATAATTTTTCTCCGGCTTTGAAGGAACGGCTCCGGGAGGTGACCGTGCGCTGCCGGCGTGCGTGATCTCATTTAAGTTTTTGTGCGGGTAGCGCCGGGGGCGGGGGCCCCGGACTCCCGGGGCCCCCGCCCCCGGAAAACAACTATTAGAAATTCAGTTGGCGGGGCGCCGGGGGGTATGTTAGAATTTTTTCAGTTATGAGTCCAACGGCGCGTTTTGCATCTAGCTTTGTTTTTTTTCTAATATGCGGTTGCGGATGGTTCCGGTCCGGGCCGTCCCCGGTGTCGGAAAAAGCTCCCTCGCTTTCCCGCCACCTGAACCCGGGAAAAGTTCTGATCGTTCCTTTCTCGGCCGGTGAGGGCGTGGAAGCGTCCAAGGAACTCGACCAGATCTCCCTGATGATCGTCAAGGGGGTCGCGGAGGAATTAGGGCGCTTGTCCGCGCCTTTCACGGTGGTCGGCGAGGATGAACTGGAACAGACCGATCTGCTCCTCGAAGGGCATATCGTCAAGCGCAGCGAATCCCGCGGCGTAAGTAATTGGATGCCCGGGGGCAAGAAACTTGTTCTCGGAACAGAAATAGAGATCAAGGATCGCGCGTCAGGCGATCGCTTGATGGTCCTCTCCCCGGAACTGAGAGCTTCCGGCGCCCAAGAGGACTGGCGGCAACTCGCTTATCGGCTGGGGCAGGAGATCGCCCGAGAGCTCAAGGATTCGACCCCATAAAGTAAAACCAGCGGCAATCCGAAAGGCATTGGCAGTGTTCGTGGTCACGGGAGGGGCGGGATTCATCGGCAGTTGCGTGCTTTCCCGTCTCAATGCGTCAGGCATCAAGGACATCATTGTCGTCGACCATCTGGATGACGATGCCCAGAAGAAGAATCTCGTCGGGAAGAAGTACCGGGAGTTCCTCGACAAGAAGGACTTCCTGCAGCTCGTTGTCCAGAAGAAGCTCGACCCGGGTGTCGATTGCCTCATCCACATGGGGGCGTGCAGTTCGACGACCCTCACCGACGCGCGCTATTTCGAGGAGAACAACTACGAATACACGCTGCATCTGGCCCAGTGGGCCCTGGCCCACAAGAAGCGTTTCATCTATGCCAGTTCCGCCGCGACCTATGGCGACGGCGCTTTGGGATATAAGGACGATGACGCCACCACGCTCAAGCTCAAGCCGTTGAACCTTTACGGTCTTTCCAAACAGAAGTTCGATCTGTGGGTGGTGCGCAGCAAGTTCCAGGGCAAGCTGGCCGGCCTGAAGTTCTTCAACGTTTTCGGGCCCAACGAATACCACAAGGGGGACATGCGCAGCGTCGTGGCCAAGTCTTACCCCCGGGTCGCCCGCGAAGGCAAGATACGGCTCTTTAAATCATACCGTCCCGATTTTGCCGATGGCGAGCAGAAACGCGATTTCATTTACATCAAGGACGCTCTTGAGGTCGTGCAGTTCTTCGTGGACAACCCGAAGATCAACGGTATTTTCAACGTCGGTACGGGGAAGGCCAGGAGCTGGAACGACCTGGCCCGGGCGTTATTCAAGGCGGTAAAAAAGAATCCGGTCATCGAGTATTACGATATGCCCGAGGAATTGCAGGACAAGTACCAATACTTTACCCAGGCCGATATGGCGAAACTGCGAGAGCACGGTTACCGGAAACCTTTTTCGGAACTCGAGGATTCGGTCGCGGATTACGTCACCTATCTAAAAAACGGACAGTACCTCTAAGGACTGCTTTGAATTCCACGGGCTCTGCCCGTGGGTAGCTACGGCAGTGTCTCTATGACCATATTTCTTCTTTTGGGAATCGGCATCGTCCTTTTTCTCTTCGGCATCTGGTTTCTTTTCCGCGGTTATCTTTCCACTCCCAACGCCAGCCAGGTCGTCTCCCTCAGCGAATTCAATAAGGCCAAGACGGACCTCACGACGGTCCGTGAATCGGAGAAAAAGTTCCGCTCGGAGCTGGATGTGCTTCGCCAGGAAGCGGCCAATACGAAAAGCGGCTATGAAGCGGCCCAAAAGAGCGAGGAGGCCCTGCGTTCTCAGCTGCGGCTTCTCGAAGATGAGAACAAGCGCGTGAACGCCAAGGCCGAATCCCAGGCCAAAGAGGCGCTCGAGCTCGTCAATGCCCTCACCGCCGAGACGGAAGCGCTCAAAAAGGCCCAGGACGAGCTCATGAAGGTCAAGGATATCGAGTCCGCCATGGCCTTCGCCAACGAACAGATCAAGAATGAGAATCAGTCTCTGCTGCGGGACATCGATAGCAAGGCCCAGCAGATCAGGGAATTGGAAGAATCGATCAACGCTACGCAGTCCCAGCAGGATGCGCATCACGTGGACGTGGTCAACGAACTGAACGCGGTGATCAACAATTTGCGAACGGAGAAAGAGACGCTGGCCATTCAATTGGAGGACAAGAACGCCCGGGTCGCTCAATTGGACCAGGCCCTGACCGAGATCCGCAAGGAAGGGGACGCCAAGGCCAACAGCGCCGCGCATATCGTTCAATCCATCTCCGCCGAGAACGAGGGCCTGAAGCGGGAAATACAGCAGCTTAGGACACGAATTGCCGAGATCGAGAACCAGGCATCCACTCTTAAAAAAGAGAATGAGCGGCTGGCCGCTGCCGTAAGCGCACCGGAACCGGAGCATTACCGGGAGGAGGTCCAGGTGCTTCGGGTCCAGTTCGATGAGCAGGCCCGCCGGCTGCGGCAGTCGGAGGAGGAGGCGCTTGACGTCAAACGGGAGAAAGAGCGTCTTTCGATCCAGCTGAATACCATGGTGGACCGTTTACGGATGGAAAACCAGACGCTGCTCACCCAACTTGAACAAAAAAGTTCCAGCCTGAAACAATCCGAGGATCTTTTGATCTCCATGCGCCGGGATTATGAGCGCCAGCTGGCCCTGGCCAACGGTTCCATGGACAGTTTGAAATTTTCCCAACAGAACCTTCAGGAACAGCTGCGCGAGAGTCTCAACCGGGTCCGGCAGATGGAAGAGGCGATACAGACTGCGCAGCGTGAGCAGCAGCACCGCATGGAGCAGGTCAACGCCGCCCTCGAACAGCTTAACAGCGAAAAGAAGTCCTCGCGCAGCGAACTGGAGCAGAGTCTTGTGAAGATCCATGGGCTAGAGAAAGAGTTGCAGTTCACCCAGCGGGAGAAGGACGAGAAGATCAAAGAACTGCAGGGGCATCTGGAACGGCAGAAATCGAACGGTCAGACGCTGACCACCCAGCTCGGCGAGAAATCCCAGCAGGTGGAGAATCTTAAGGCGCAGGTGCTGCGATTCGACAAGGAAAAAGAGGATTACATCGCGCAGTCCCGTTCCACCATCGATTCGCTCCGCCAGGACCGGGAGACGTGGCTGCAGACTCGTTCGGAGATGGAACAGAACGTGAAGAAGTATCGGGACCTCAACGCGAATCTTCTGGAAAAAGAAAAAGTGATCCAATATGAGCTGGCCAAATCCAAGGCCCAATCGACGGGCCTGGAAAAGGTCTGCAACGACTTCAAGACCCAGGTGGAACAGCTGCTGAAGGAAGCGCAGGAGCTGCGGGCGCAGAGCGCCAGCTTTAAGAAATACCAGCTGGAAGCGGAGAAAGCGATCAAGGAATTGCGGGAAAGCAACGATCAGTTGGCCCGACGGGACAAGCAGTCCCAGTCCGAGCTGCAGAAGAGCCGGGAGCAGCTGGCCGGGCTGGAAAAATTATTCGCTGATTTTAGGGCCCGGCTGGAAGGCATCAAGCCCTGAGGGGTGTTCGACCAGGGACAGCGCCCCGCCGGCCGGCGGGGCGCTGTCCCTGATTTTTCCCCGAAGCAAGAAATTCTTCTATGACGACAACTTCCACGATGCGGGCGGCGATGTACTATGCGAACGCCGATGTCCGCCAGGTTCGGCTTCCCGTTCCGCCCATCGGCGCCGGAGAGGCGCTGATGCGCATCGAGGCCAGCGGGATTTGCGGAACGGACGTGATGGAATGGTACCGCCGGGACAAAGTGCCGCTCGTGCTTGGGCACGAAGTGGCGGGGGTTCTGGTGAGGACGGGCGCCGGTGTGAAGGATTTCAAGCCGGGGACCCGGGTCGTGGCCACGCATCATGTCCCGTGCGGTGATTGCGAATATTGTTCGAGCGGACATGAAACGGTTTGCGAGACGCTGCGTAAGACCCATTTCGAACCCGGCGGATTTTCTGAGCTCGTGCGCCTGCCGGAGATCAACCTGCGCAAGGGAACGTTCAAGCTGCCCGGGAAGGTTTCCTTCGAGGACGCCACGTTCGTTGAGCCTTTGGGGTGCGTGCTGCGCGGGCAAAGGCTCGCGGGGATGAAAAAAGGCAAAAGGGTCCTGGTCATCGGCAGCGGCATGGCCGGACTGTTGCATGTCCGGGCGGCCCGGTATCTCAAGGCGCGTTCGATCATCGCTACCGACCTTGATCAATTCCGTCTGGGAATGGCGAAGCGATCGGGCGCCACCGCCGTGATCGGCGCCGCAGAGGATGTTCCGGTCAGAGTGCGGGAGATCAATCGGGGAAAGCTCGCGGACCTCGTGATCATTTGCGCCGGCGCGCAAAGCGCGATCGAACAAGGCCTGCGGTCCGTCGAACGCGGCGGCGCCGTGCTCATCTTCACCGCCGCGCCCCAGGATTCGGTCTTGCCGGTCCCCACAAATGAAATCTTTTGGCGCAGCGAAGTGACGGTGCTGAGCTCCTACGCGGCGGCGCCGGCGGACCTCAAACAGGCGCTTGCGCTCATTGCGGCGGGGAAGATCAAGGTGAACGACCTCATCACGCATCGCCTGCCGCTTTCGGACATCCAAAAGGGTTTTGATCTGGTCGTGCGTCCGGATCATTCGCTGAAGGTGATCATCGAACCTCAGAAATAGGGCTGCGAGGTGTCTTTCAGCGCCTTCCCATATGCTCAACTATTCCCAAATCTTTCCTCGTCAAAGAACTTTCTGGTTCGTGGTATTGATCAACCTCATGTTCATTGCTTATTTCCATAACCGATTCTGGTGGCCGATCGATGACGGATGCCGCATTCATCAGGCGCAACGGATACTCGAGGGAGAAGTGATGAATCGCGATTTTCAGCACAATCAGCCGGGGTACATCGGGTTCTTGAACGCATTTGCGTTAAGAATATTTGGCCTCGATGCGGTTTCCCTGCGGATCCCCCTCATGGCGGCGGCCTTCGTGCAAAGCGTCCTGGTCTTTGCGATTTTTAACCGTCGGTTCGGGCAAGGGGGAATGCTGGCCAGCCTTGTGCCTTGGGCTTTGGGCATTTTGCAATATCTCAATCCCAACCAGGCCTGGTATTGTGTTTTTCTGGCCTTGCTGCTGGTCTTTATTTTCCTTGTCCTTGAGAAGCGTCCTTCCCTA
Source organism: Candidatus Omnitrophota bacterium (assembly GCA_023247755.1). GTDB lineage: Bacteria > Omnitrophota > Gorgyraeia > Zapsychrales > JAHFFX01 > JAHFFX01. The sequence goes on from JAHFFX010000002.1 coordinate 17,599, forward strand.
AGGAATTTCTGGGCGGGATTCCTCCTGATGACGATCTATCTCTTCCGTCAATTGAACGGGGTTTTGGTGGCGATCGGGATCTTGTGTTATTTGTTGATCGAGCGGCGGGAAAAGATCCCGTCATCTCAAATGTTACTCGGTCGGATATTGTTGTTATTATCCGGAATTGCTTTGGCGGGATTTTTGTGGCGCGCCACGGACAAGGCGGGATTCCTTCTCGCCGGAATCTGGCCGCTATTGCTTTTGTTGGGGGCGGGGAGGAGGATCTCCGTTCCTGCGGATGCCTTGTTCAAAGAAATACGAGAACTGCTGGGCGGGGCGATTGTTGCGTTCTTGCCGATGGCGTTTTATCTGAGCTCCCAGGGGACTTGGCGGGTGTGGTTCTGGGAAACTTTCCTCAAGTCCGGCCATATCATCGGCAACCAATCGAGTTATGAATATTATTTGGGCCATGCTCTCCTGCAGTTGGCTCATCCGGCAAATCTGAGCGAAGTTTTGAACGGGTTATTTTGGGTCCTCGTGACCCTGGTTGGCGTGATCAATGCCGGGTGGCTTCTCCTCAAGCTCCGGGAGAAGAGCACCGATCCGTCGCCGATCTTCCTTTTGCCGATCCTTGCTGTTTTTAATGGCTTGGTGGCCTTGCATTCCCAAAGCAGTGTTTATCTTTTTTATTGCGTGGGGATGTCGGTCCTGGGGATCATGATTCTTGGCCTTCTCGAGCCATCGGGCAAGGTCTTCCGGGCGATGAGCGTGGCGATCAGCGGGCTGTGCGCAATCGCGCTTTATTATCACGCCGGTCAGCCGATGCGCCGCGATGCCATCCGCGGGCAGCGGGTGGAATCGGTCTTTGCCAAATCGCTGTTCCCGAATCTCAGCCTTTGGGTCGATCCGTTGGAGATCGAGATTTACCGGCCGGTGGTCCAGAGGATCCAGGAATTGACCGGTCCCGACGACCCGATCATCGCGCTTCCCTATAATAATGAAGTCTACTTTCTTTCCAACAGAAGGAATGCCACCGGGGTGATCTATCTGCAGGACGATCTGCAGGATTGGACGGATGTCAAACAGATGCTGCGGGTCCTCAAGGAGCGGCCCCCGAAATTGATCGTGGACATGTACGAACATGTCACGCGGCATAACGCCAAGACCGATGAGCTTTTGGCGTATGTCAAAGAAAATTACAAATCTGTGGAACGTGTCGGACTTTTTGACATATATTCTAATGTGCGTTAAGATTTACGCTTCGATTACTGAACCCGGCGATTTGGTCAAATGAGGAGGTCGAAATGGATTGGGGAATGAAGAATCGTTTATCGCGCATCATCCGGCCGGACACGGGCAAGGCCCTGATGCTCGCCGTCGATCACGGCTATTTTCTGGGGCCCACATCGGGCCTTGAAGACCTGGAAAATACGGTCGCGCCCCTGCTGCCTTATACCGATTCCCTGATGTTGACGCGGGGGGCGCTGCGCAATTGTATCAACGCGAAATTCCCGGTCCCCATCGTCCTGCGGGTCTCCGGCGGCAATTCGGTCCTGGAAGAGGATCTCTCCCACGAGGACCTGACGGTCGACATCGAGGATGCGATCCGTCTTAACGCTTCCGCCATCACGATGTCCATCTACATCGGGAGTCCGCATCAGCACCAGACCATCGTGAATCTTGCGAAGACCGTGGATATGGGGGAGAAGTACGGGATCCCCGTGCTCGCGGTCACCGCCGTCGGCAAGGAAATGACGCGGGACGAGCGTTATCTGAGCCTCGCCTGCCGCATCGCGGCGGAGACGGGCGCGCATATCGTCAAGACCTATTACTGCGAAGACTTCGACAAGCTCGTCAAGAAGGTCCCCATTCCGGTCGTGATCGCGGGCGGCAAGAAGGTTACGGAAAAGGACGCATTGGAGTTGGCCTACAAAGCGATCTCCGACGGAGCGGTGGGGGTGGACATGGGGCGCAACATCTTTCAGGCCGAAGCGCCGGTGGCCATGATCCAGGCCGTGCGTTCCATCGTTCATCATGGAAATTCAGTCAAGAAGGCGCTCGATCTTTACAGCAGCCTCAAGGCGAAAAAAAAATAGTGCGTTGCCGGGAGGCGTCGTGTCCCAGGTCCTGAACCGCTGGCTGAAACGCATCAATGCCCTGGAAACCCTTACCTGGAACGTTCGCCTGGTCATCCGGGACCGGGAACAGCTGGCCCCGCTCATCGGCCAGTTCCAGGACCTGCTGGAAGAACATTTCGGGCCCCGTTTGGCGCAAACACTTTTGGAACTTAAGCGGCTGAATGTTCCCGACCGGTCCTTCGGGAAGATATTGGAGTTCCTGGAAACGGATGGGAAGCTGATGCTCCTGGAGACCCTGGAGTTCTTCACAAAACACCCGGCCCGGCCCTTGAGATCCTCGGATGGGATGTTTCCAAAGGACCTTACCGATTTCGCGGGAAAGGTGCTGCAGCGGCTGGACGCGGAGCGGGCCGCGGTGGAGTCGCTGCTGGCCGTGGTCGGGGCGGTCGGGAATCCCCCCATAAATTGATACTTTTATAAATTAATTTGTTATAATAGAGACCATTTATGAAAAATTCCTTTTTCCTTATGTCCATACTTTGGATCGGCCTTTTTCTTGGCGGTTGTGCCCAGACGGTCGAAACCGTCAAGGTCGTATGGGGCTCATCTACGAGGAGCCTGGAGGAAGCGCGCGCCGATGCCGTCCGGGAGGACTTCCCCATGGCGTATGACGCCTGTTTTCGCGAGGTCCTGCAGATCGCGGGCACGGAGAAATGGGAAATTTTCATCAAAGATAAGAAGCAGGGGACGATTGTTGTGCTGGGAATCCCGGGGAACGTGGACACCACGGAAGTCGGGATATTCCTTGATAAGGCGGGGGCTTCGCGGACCAAGGTGGAGATCAGTTCATTAAGCTCTTCGGCCAAGCTGAAGGCCGCAGATATCCTTTTTGAGGAATTGAGAAAAACCGGGACGCCTGAAAACGCGGGAAATGAACCATGAAAGATGTTCTTTATAACCCTGAATCGGGGTTGTTGAAGATCGTGATCCTTCACAAGCCCGAGGAGAAATATCGGGTCAACCAGGTGCAAAAAGCCCTTGAGCAGGCCGCCCGGATGGCGAACGTGAAGATCACGATCACCCGCAGCAATGATTTCGCCGCTTTTTCCAAGTTCAGTTTTAACCCGGCCAACACGCCGATCATTTTTATCAATGAAAGTCTGGAATTCGTCAGCGCCGTGCCGCAACTGCATATGCTGAAGAGAAAACTTCGGGAGATCCGCGATCGGGGAAGCATGCTTTTTTAAGGCCAGCATCTGGAATTTTCCATTGATGAGCCGCGTCCTTGCTTCTTGTGCCGTCAAAGGCGGGAGGCGGGGAGAAAAAGTGAGGGGAGGGTTTCCATGAAAGTAGAGATTCTAGCCAAGCCAGATCAAGTTGCCAAGATGGAAGCGATGGCCACCGCTATCCGGCAGGCGGCGAAGAACGCCAATGTCCAGGTCCAAATCTCTTTCAGCAACGATTTCACCGCTTTTTCTCAGCACTCGTTCAATCCCGCTGCGACCCCCGTCATCTTCATTCATGGGAAGATGGAATTTCAGGGAGAGGTGCCTCCACTGCAACTCATTCAAAAGAAATTCGTGGAGTTGAAAGAGAAAGGCGTGGATTCGTCGAACTGGATCTGATGGGATCGCCAAGCTATGATCGAGCATGAATTATTGTTCCTGGGCCTCCTTAAGGAAGGACCCAAACATGGTTATGAGATCAAGCGTCTTATCGAGGAGGAATTGTTCCCTTTCGTGGGCCTCAAGATCAAATCCATCTATTACCCCCTCAAGAAAATGGAACGCCTGGGCCTGGTGAACAAGGATGTCGGGCGGGAGGGGAAGTGGCCGGAAAAATTCGTTTACAGCATCACCCCCAAGGGCGAAAAGATCTTCGAACACCTCATTACCGAGAGCTTCCTTTCCATCGAACGGCCGTATTTCAACATTGACCTGTCCTTGTATTTCCTTCCGCATGTGGACAAGAAGATCGCCAGCCGCCACCTCAAGGCACGCGTCATCTTCCTTAAGCGCATTCAGAGGGACCTCGAGAACCTTGAAAAGAACATCAAATCAACCTCCCAGCACTTGAAGATCATCCTCGAACACGACCTGGCCCTGGTCACCGCGGAGATCCGCTCGATCTCCAGTCTCATTGAAACGCTTTTCTAGCCCACCGAAGTGCCGGTCTTGCCTGCCTCCGTTGCTTCCTCTATATATATAAATCTATTAATTATTCCTTGACAAAGGGAGAGTCTGTAATAAAATCGAAATAGTAAAATTTTACTATTTTTGGCATTGGAGCTAAACTCAAGCAAAATCAGGGTATTCGGGAGAATACGGAAGTTTTATTGCCTTAATTTAAGCATGCCTCCGGACGTATGAACATCCTCGAAGTCCTTCATAAAACCGCCAATCTTTATCCGCAAAAGCCGGCTCTTGTTTTTAAAGAAGAGACCGTCAGCTTTTCCCAGCTTCATGACCGCGTTCTTAAGTTCGCCAATGGCTTAAAGAAGGAAGGGGTCGCGAAGGGGGACAAGGTCGCGATTTACCTGCCGAATTGCCCGGACTATGTTTACAGCTATCTGGCGGTATTCGGCCTGGGGGCGGTGGGGGTTCCTCTCGATTATGTGCTCAAAGCGGATGAATTGATCTCCTGCCTCGGGCATTCCGAGGCCAAGCTGTTGATCGCCCGTCCCAACCAGGAAGTGGATCTGACCGTGGTCCAGAAGGCCGTCCCGTCCCTTAAGAAGATCGTGGGAGGGGGGGAAGCCAGCGGGGGAGGGCGCCTGCTCGAAGATATCCTGAGAACGGAAAGCCCCCAACCCATTTCGCCGGCCATTGCGGGAAGCGATCCCGCGCTGATCATGTACACTTCCGGGACGACCGGCAAACCAAAGGGAATACTCCTTACCTATAAACACCTCGATGGGTCCCCTATGGCCATGAAGCATTTCGTGGACCTTTCCGAGCGGGACGTCAAACTTTGCGCTCTTCCTCTCAGCCATATCGGTGGTTTCATCTACATTCAAAACATGATCCATTACGCCACTACTCTCATCCTCATGGACCGGTTCAATCCCTTCGAGTTCCTGGGACTTATTGACCGTTTTAAAGTGACCTGTTTTCATATTGTCCCTCCCATGTACACCGCGATCCTTACTCTCAAACAGATCGAAAAGTTCGATCTTTCTTCGTTACGCTGGATGGTCGTCTTCGGCGCGCCCAGCTCGCCGGAGATCCTCGAGCGTTTTCATCGTTATTGCCCCAATGCCCGGCTCCTCAACGGCTGGGGCATGACCGAAACCTGTCCCCCCAACACGGTTACCCCCATGGATTCAGATAAGATTTCCAGCGTCGGCAAACCCGCCCCGACCTGTGAGATCAAAATATTCAACGAGCACGACCGCGAGGTCGGGATCGGTGAGATCGGCGAGATCGTCATCCGCGGCTGGGTCGTCATGGCCGGGTACTATAAGGACCCGGACAGCACTGCCGAGCTCATGCGTAACGGATGGTTCCATACGGGGGACCTGGGGCGCTTCGATGCGGAAGGGTTCCTTTACATCGTCGGCCGCAAGAAAGAGATGATCAAGGTGGGCGGACAGATTGTTTACGCTCCCGAGGTCGAATCCGCGCTTTACAAGCACGAAGCGGTGGCGGAAGCCGCCGTTATCGGTATTCCCGACGCGTTGCGCGGGGAGGCGGTGAAAGCGTTCGTGGTCCTTAAGGAATTGGCGAGCGTTTCGGTGGAGGACCTGCGCTATTTCGCCCGCGAACACCTGGCGCACTTCAAGGTCCCGCATTCCATCGAGCTGCGGCAGTCCCTGCCCAAGAACCGCACCGGCAAGATCGATAAGGAATTATTAAAACAGGAAACGATTATTCTGAAATAAGCCGCAGGGGCCGCACATGTGCGGCCCCTGCGCATTTTAACGAAAGGAAAATGGCATGCAAAACAAGACCCAAAGAATGACCCGCCCGATCCACATGACCGGGCAGGACCTCACCGGCATGGTGCAGCTGCGCCCGACCGACATCGGCAAGTACGCGATCGTTCCGGGGCCCAAGGAGCGGCTGGACAATCTCGTCAAGAAGATGGAGAACCCTATCAAGAACTTCACTTTCATGGAATACAACATGTATACCGGAACTTATCAGGGGATCAAGATCACCGGTGTCAACGGGGGGCGCTTCTCGGCGGACACCGCGATCACCACGGAACTCCTGTGCAGCGCCAAGGCGCAGAACATGATCCGCATCGGCAGTTGCGGCGCCCTTTCCGATGAGATCAACATCGGCGATATCGTCGTCGTCGATGGGGCGGTGCGCGGCGATGGCGTCACGCCATATTACGTCAATCAGGACTTCAAGACCGTCACCGATAAGAAGCTCACCGACATGGTCTTTGAGATCGCCGGCAAGACCGGGCACAAGGTTCACCGCGGCAAGGTGTGGACCACGGACGCGATCCTGCGCGAGACCGACGAATACGTCAACGGCGCCATCGACCAGGGCGCGATCGCCGTGGACATGGTGTCGTCGGTGTTCTTGACGCTCTGCCAGCTTTATGAGATCCCGGCGACCGTGATCCTGGCGGTCTCCGATAACATCATCACCGGGGAGATGGGATTCCTTTCGCCGAATTATTACATGGCGGAGAGTTCTTTGGTCACGATCGCGCTGAATCTGGTGAAGAAGCTCGAAGGAAAGTAAATAGGGTCACCCGTCACCAGTCACAGGTCACCACAAAATTACTTGGTGACTTGTGACGTGTGACATGTGACTATGTAGATTTAATGGTGAAAAATGAAAGAATCCCCGCTTTTCTGGCCCGCGCAATTCAAAGGGAACGTGCTTCACGTTCTCGATGAGACGCAGGTCCCGGAGAAATTACATTATGTGAAGGTCCGCAACGTCAAGGAAGCGGTGAAGGTCATCCGGAACATGAAGACCCGGGCCTTCGGGCAGTTCCTGGTCGTGCTGAGCACCTTTCTTTTGGTGTTGAAGAACTCGAAGGTTCGCACCCCGACGGCGCTGCTTTCCGAACTGGAACAAACGGCGGAAGCGCTCAACACGAGCCGCCCCACGTTCCCTTTCCGGGAAGTGACGTCGATCGTGGTCGCCTGGGCGAAGGACGCGATCCAAAAGAACATCGAGCTGCGTCCGTTCCTTGAGAAGAACATCCAGGGTTATTTGATGGGGATCCGTCAGCGGCGCCTGCAGCGGGTCAACGAGATCGCGGAGCTTTTGCGGGACGGCGACCGCGTCCTCACGCATTGCAACGTGAGCGGCGAGCTTGCCATGGCCTCGCAGATCGCGCGCGAGCAGCGCAAGTTCGTGCAGTTCTTCGCGACCGAAACGCGCCCTTATTTTCAAGGGGCGAAACTGACCTGCTGGGAATTGCAGAAGGCCGGCACGCCGGTGACCCTGATCGCCGATAACGCCGTGGGGACCGTCCTCGCGGACGGATTGGTGGATAAGGTGATCGTTGGGTCCGACCGCTCCTGCGCCAACGGCGACATCGCCAACAAGATCGGGACCTATCAGATCGCGGTGCTGGCGAAGGAATTCGGGACACCTTTTTACGTTCTTACCCAGCCGTCCAACAAGATCCCGCGGGGGGAAGACATCCCCATCGAGGTCCGCAATCCCGAAGAGCTTTTGACGTTCGGGAAAAAGCGGATCGTCGCGGGCAAAGTGAACGCCTTCTATCCCGGCTTCGATGTGACGCCGAAGGAATTGATCGAAAGGGAGATCGCCATCAATGCACAATCTCGTTAAGCCGGTCGTCATCGTTCAGGGAGTGGTGGAGGCCCGGCTCTTTGATGAATTAAAGGGAAAAGGGGTTACGGAAGTTTATGTCCTGGAAGGCCGTCCCACGCTCGAGGCGGCGCGGCGCGCCAGCGCGGAGCTTCTTAAGCGCGGCATGACGCCGACGCTCATTTCGGACAACATGGCCGGCGTGCTTTTTTACAAGAATCTGGTGAAGGAAGTCTGGATCGCTTTCCAATACGCCGATGAGGAAGGAGCGGCCTGTGACATCGGCGCGCTCATCCTGGGCGTTCTGGGAAAGCGGCACGGCGTTCCCGTGCGGCTATTTCCGTCGGCGCGGAAAACGAATTTCCTGGGCCGTTCGCAGGACCTCCTCAGTTTCCTTTCGAAACGCATCGCCCCCAAGGGCGTGGAGGCGTTCGTGCCCCTGGTGGAATGGGTGCCGGCGAAATATATTTCCGCAGTTCCGAAACCCCTGGCCGAAGATCTGCAGGACGCTCACGTATGAATGAAGGAATCGCAAAATTAAAGACCGACATCATTGCCATCGGGCGCCTTTTGTGGGACAAGGACCTGGCGAGCGGGCTTAACGGCAATTTAAGCGCCCGGGTGAGCAACGACGAGATCCTTTTGACCGCGACCCACACCTGCCTGGGGCTGCTGAAGGACAACGACATTTTGCATATGAAGCTGGATGGAACGCTTCTTGAGAAGGGAAGCGTATCCACCGAGAAACTTCTGCACACTGAGATCTACAAGAACTTTCCGGACGTGAGCGCGGTCGTCCATACCCACACGACCTTCACCAACGCTTATTTCCTGGCGAACGACAAGTTCTCCCCGACCACCTATGAAGCGAAATTCTACATCGGGGAAGTGCAGGGGATCCCCCAGAAAACGCCGTCGGTGACCGACGCGGGGCCGGTCGTTGAGGAACTGAAGCGCAACAGCATCACCGTCCTTAAGAATCACGGGGTCGTCGCGATGGGCAAGGACCTGTTCGATGGTTTCCTGCTGATCCAGCAGCTTGAGGAATCGATCAAGGTGGACGCGATCAGCCGGTTGTACCAGGTGAATGCCTCGGGTGCCCAGCGCCCAGCGCCCAGCGTGCAGCCCGCAATGCATAGCGCTCAACCGTCTTCCTTCGGGAACGGGAAGAAATTCAAGCTGTTTTCAAAGGAGCAGATCGAAGAGATCGTGCGAATCGTGAACGCCGATGCGCAACTGAAGGAATTGGGCGAGAAGACCAAGATGACGATGGACCTGGCGGTGCAGCTCAACGAAACGGGGGAGACCTACAGTTTCAGTTTCCAGAACGGCCGCATCGCCAAGATCGGCAACGATACCCAGGCGGAATTCCTGATCACTGCTCCTGAAACGGTCTGGCGCGCGGTGTTCAACCGCCAGATCGATCCGTTCGTCGCGACGACGCAAAAGAAGATGAACCTGCGCGGGGATTTCGCGAAGATTTCGAAATGGTATTCGCCCTGCAGCCGCATCTTTGAACTTTGGGCCCAGGTGCCGGTGGAATAATGCCAACGACCGTTAACATCGAAGAATACCGGATGCTCATCGATGGCCGGCTAACGCCGGCCCGGGAGCGACGCTCGTTCGAGAGCGTGAATCCTTCCACGGGGGACGTGTTCGCCAGGGTCTCCGATGCCGCAATCGAGGATGTCCAGGCAGCCATCGCGGCGGCGCGCCGCGCGTTCGACGAAGGGCGCTGGCCGGGTCTCACCTTGGCCCAGCGCGGGAAATTTCTCAAGACGATCGCCGATCTTATCCGTGAGAACGCCAAGGAATTGGCCGAGCTCGAGACCTTGAGCACCGGAAAAACGCTCAAGCAGACGACCTTCATCGATGTGCCGACCTGCGCCGATACGTTTGAATATTTTGGAAGTATTCCCGATCTTTTAAGATCAAGGGAAAACCCGGTGAACGCGCCGGTCAAGAGCCTGACCGAACGCGAGCCGCGCGGGGTGGTGGCCTGTATCATTCCCTGGAACTATCCTTTGATCATGGCGGCCTGGAAGCTGGCGCCGGCGCTGGCCGCCGGGAATACCGTTATCCTGAAACCTTCGCGTTTGGGGAGCGTTTCGATCCTCAAGCTCGCGTCCCTTATAGAGAAAGCCGGGTTGCCGGCGGGCGTGGTGAATGTGGTCGCGACGACGCAGGAAGCTGCGGCCACGGCCCTGGTCAAAAGCCCGCAGGTCGACATGGTGAGCTTCACCGGCGGCACCGCTACCGGCCAGAAGATCATGGCCTGGGCGGCGGAGACGACGAAGAAGGTCTCGCTCGAGCTCGGGGGCAAATCCCCGAACCTCGTTTTCGCGGATTGCGATTTTGAGGCGGCGTTGGGGGGAACGATGTCGGCCATCTTCATGAACCAGGGACAGATGTGCACGGCGGGGGCGCGGCTCTTGCTGGAAGACAAGATCTACGACCGCTTCCTCGAAGAACTGGTCAAGCGGACCAAGGCGCTTAAGATCGGCAACGCGTTCAACCATGAGACCGAATTCGGCCCGCTGGTGAGCCTTGAACAGCGCAACGGTGTTCTCAAGTTTATAGAGAAGGGCAAGTCGGAGGGGGCGAAAATTGCGACCGGCGGGCGAATTCCGCCGGGGGCGGAATTCGCCCGGGGGGCGTTCCTCGAACCCACCATCTTTACCGACGTTCGTCCGGAGATGTTCATCGCCCAAGAAGAGGCGTTCGGCCCGGTCCTTGCCGTATTCAAGTTCTCCGGTGAAGAAGAAGCCGTGCGGCTCGCCAACGATTCAAAGTACGGGCTCGCCGCCTGCGTCTGGACCAAAGATGAAGAGAAGGCCCGAAGAATTTCGAAAAAACTGCAGTGCGGCACGGTTTGGGTGAACACCTATGGAGGGTTCTACAACGAGGCGTCCTTCGGCGGCACCAAGCAGAGCGGTTTCGGCCGCGAGCTCGGTATCGAGGGACTTTTAGAATATACACAGACGAAGCATGTTTGTATCGACCGCACGCCCGGGGGGAAACCCCTGGCCGCGGCCTGGTTCTGACTGGACGGCCCTAACAAGGCCGGGATCTTTTTGCTGACGCAAGGGATCAAACAAGTGAAGACAATCCGATCCACCATAAAAAGGAGAATCGAAAAATGAAAATACTATTCTTAACGCCACCGTTAAAAGCCTGGGATTCGCACGGGTTCCACCGCGCCGCCAACCAAATGCACGCGCAGGTCGCCGCCTACGTCCGTTCCAAGGGCCTCGCGACGATCGAAGCGCTCGACTGCCGGGCGATGGACTACGACTGGAACACCATGATGCAGAAGATCGACGAGAGCAAGCCCGACATGGTGTTTCTGGGCGATCAGCTGTTCTCGACGCTGGGGGCGGCGGTCATCTGGTATTTCAACGAAGCGATGCGGATGATCAAGGAGAAGTACCCGAACATCATCACGGTGGCCTCGGGACTGTGGTATTCCGCCGATTACGAGCGGCAGATGCGCTTGAATCCGTTCATCGATTACATCCTCATCGGCGAAGGGGAACTGACACTTGAGGACCTCCTGACCAACCTCAAGACCAAGGCCAAGAACGAACGGGATATTCCGGGTCTCGTTTCCCGCCGGGACAAGACGTCGATCGTGATCGGTCCCCACCGCGGGCTTATTCCGGACCTCAACGTTCTTCCCATGCCGGCCTACGAACTCTTTCCGATGGAAAAATATGTCGGGCACACCTATTGGAAACCGTTCGCGGAACTGATGACCTCGCGCGGCTGCCCCGGCAAATGCCATTTCTGCTACGAGTGGGCGCTGTATGACAACCGCACCGCGACCCAGGATTTCACCTCCTGGAGAGGATTGTCCGGCAAACGGATCGTGGATGAACTCGATCTTCTGGAAAAAAAGTACGGCATCACCTGCGTGGTCATGCAGGATGACGCTTTCAACAGCGACACCAAGGCCATGATCGAATTCTGCGAAGAAAAGATCAAAAGAGGCAACCAGATCGGGTGGGTCTGCCTTGGCCGCGCCGATCAGTGGATCGCCCAGCAGGATATCCTTCCCCTGATGAGAAAGGCCGGACTTTTCATGGCCCTTACCGGCGTCGAGGTCGAGGACGATAAGACGCTTACCAAAACGGGGAAAGGGGTCACGATCGACCAGATCAAGCAGACCATCAACCTTCTGCGGGCCCAGGACATCGGGACCGTCGGCACGGTCCTGATCGGTTTGCGGGAGGACAACGAGGAAAAGATCAAGAAGCGCCTCGAGACCGCCGATGAGATCGACCCCGATGTTTTTGCGCTGGATTATCTCACGCCGGTCCCCAATTCGCCGGACTGGCGCTATGGGATCCAAAAGGGATGGTTCGATCCGGATAAGATCAATCTCAAGGACTGGGACTTCCAGCATCCGGTCATCCCGACGGACAATCTGACCGTTGAGGAAGTGGGCCGCCTGGGCGCGTGGTGCATGCGGGAGTATTATTCGAAGCCGGAGCGCATTCACCGCATCATGGAAAGCAATTACGACATCCGGGTCAAACAGTGCGTCATGGACTTCATGAACAACATCTCCAAATGGGAGAAGAACTCCCGCACGCCGGCTGCCACCGGGGCGGCGGTTTAATCGTCGCTCGGGGCACGTGACTCGTGATCCGTCCGAGTATTGGCGGGTCACGGTCCACGTGTCACGGAACACACAAAGGAACTACGAGAATGAACCCAGCTCAAACACATCCCAGGCTCGCCTGGGAACCATCCGCCCAGGAGCGTTATAAATTGATGATCGCGAAGATCCCGCTCTTCCACCGCGAGATCGCCAAGATCGTCGTCGATAAGAAAGCCGAATTGAACGCCATCGACCGGGGGGCCTCCCGGGTGGAAGAACCCGACATCGTGCGCGCGTTCCTCACGGAAGTGCCCGTCGCTTTTTACGGTCTCATGGTCCGTCTTTTGGATGAAGTGGGCTTTGAGCATCGGAAGTACGAAACCAAGTAAGAACTATGCGCGGATGCGTCGTATTGGATCACGTAGATCGGGAATCACATACCATGGAAAAAACCAATCATCATTTTGTTTTCATCGAGGCCCCGGTGGACATCGTGGGCCCGCAGATCATTGCCTGGGGGGAGGCTTCCTGGTGGCCCGAAGGTTCCCAAATGCGTTTTAATAAGACCACCTCCGGGGAATTGGGGATCGGCACGGAATATGAGATGCGGATCAAGGCCCCGTTCGTGTCACCCTTGTCCTGCCGGGTCACGAAACTGGACCCCGCCCGGGAGATCGAACGCACGTTCCTCACCGGTATGTTCAAGGGGCGCGAGATTGTCAGCGCCGAGGAACGGTATAACGGAACGAAAGTGAAATATACCATGTATTACCAGGTCCAAGGAATCCTTAACGCGATCTTGTGGCCGATCCTCTTTCGTCGTTTGCACGATGCGAACATCGAGCTGATCATGGCGGCCCTCAAGCGATATTGCGAACAAAAGGCCAATCCTCCGGAGGGGACATGAACATCGCGGTCATCGGCGCGGGGGCGATCGGCTCGGTCGTAGCCAGCTATCTGACGAAGGCGGGAGTGTCGGTCACCCTCATCGGCCGGCCGGACCAGGTCACGGCGATCCGCAAGAGCGGTCTGCATGTGATGGGTGTGCGGGGGGAGGAAACGTTCCAGTTCCCCGCCCTGATGAAACTGGACAAGGCCTATGATGTCGTTATCTTTACCGTCAAGACTCAGGACCTCGAATCGGCCTATCTGGAGAACCAGGACCATCTGGAGTCGGGGTTCATCCTTACCACGCAGAATGGCGTTCAGGCCGATAATGTCCTCAGCAGCCACTTCGAGCGGGATAAATTGATCAGCAGCATCGTGATGTTCGGGGCGACCTACGTGCGCCCCGGGGAAGTGACCTTCAATTTTGAGGGCGACTGGATCATCGGCAAACCCTATTTTCCCAACGATCCCTTCGTGCATGAGCTGGCGGGAGTCCTGCAAAAAGCTTTCAAGGTCAACGTCTCCAATGACATCATGGGAATGAAATGGCTCAAGCTCTTCATCAATTTCAACAACTGTATCCCGGCGCTGCTGGGAAAGTCCATGCAGGAGACGTTCGCGGACCTGGACTTTTGCCGCCTGAGCATGCTGCTTCTTAAGGAAGGCATCGAGGTGACGCGCAAGGCGGGGGTGAAGCTGGTTTCGCTGCCGCAGTTCCCGGTGGAGCGCATCGATGGACTTTCGGCGATGCCCGTTGAGCAGGGGGCGGCGATCGTCAATAAGACCCTGACGGGGTTGAGCAAGGAGCCGCTGTACGGTTCCATCCTGCAGAGCATCATGAGAAAGAAGACCAGCGAGATCGATTTCATCAACGGGGAAGTGGCCCACCTGGCGCAGGCGATGGGTCTGTCGGCGCCCCTCAACCGCAAGATCGTGGACCTCGTGCACGAGGTGGAGCGGGAGGGGAAGTTCTTCTCGCGGGATGAAGTGAAGAGGAAATTTAGTTTGAGTTCGCCTGGTGACCGGTGACCAGTCACAAGTCACCAGGGGTTTCCCTGCAATTCAATTAACCGGTAACCGGTGACGTGGTCACTGGTCACATATAAGGAAATCAAGCAATGAAAACCAAACGACGCGTCGTAGTGACCGGGGTCGGCATCGTTTCCCCCAACGGGGTCGGGGCCGAGGCCTGCTACCGCAATATGATCAACGGTGTGTCCGCCGTCAAAAGGGTGACCGAGTTCGACGTGTCGCTTTTTAACACCAAGATCGCGGCCCAGGTGCGGGATTTCGATCCATGGAAGCTGGGCCTCACCAGCGAAGAGATCGTGCGCATGGACCGCTACGTCCAGTTCGCGATGGTCGCCGCGCGCATGGCGATCGAGGATTCCAGATTGAACTTAAGCCAGGTGGACCGGGAGCGCACGGGCGTTTCGCTCGCCAACGCCATCTGCGGCACCAAATATATGGAAGAGGAGTTCGCGCTGGTGACCGACAGCGGCAAGAACCCGATCGACCCTTCGATCGTGCGTCCGGACCTGTATGATGCCTCCATGTTCAACACGCCCTCGAGCGAGATCTCGGCCAAGTACGGTCTGCTGGGAGTTTGCAATACGATCTCCACGGGCTGCACCGCCGGGACCGATTCCGTCGGGTTTTCCTATGAAGCCATTGCGGATGGGGAAGCTGATATCATGGTGACCGGAGCGGCAGAGGCGCCCATCACGCCGATCACCTTTGGCGCTTTCGATACCGTGAACGTCCTGTCGGTGCACAACGAATTTCCGGAAAAGGCTTCAAGGCCTTTCGACGCCCGTCGTAACGGGTTCGTGATTTCCGAGGGCGCAGGAATTATAGTGGTAGAAGAGCTCAATCACGCCCTCAAGCGCGGCGCCAGGATCTATTGCGAAGTGACCGGCTTCGGCACGACGAATAATGCCTTTCACATGACCGACCTGCCCCCCGATGGGGACGCGATGGCGGATTGCATCAACCTTGCCATGCGGGATGCGGACCTCAAGCCCAGTGAACTCGATTACGTCAACGCGCACGGCTCTTCCACCCGCCAGAACGATGTGTTCGAGACCAGCGCCTACAAGATGGCGCTGGGAGAATACGCCTACAAGATCCCGATCAGTTCGGTGAAATCCATGATCGGGCATCCGCTGGCCGGGGCGAACGGCATCGAGATCGCTTTAAGCTCGATGATCTTTGAGCGCAATATCTTGCCGCCAACGATCAACCAGGAAGAGAAGGACCCCCAATGCGATCTGGATTACATCCCCAACACGGCGCGGGAGAAGAAGGTGAATTCGATCCTCAAGACGAGCTCGGGATTCTCGGGGATTCATTCGGCTATGGTTTTAGAACGATTTAAATGATCATTGGTGATTCGTGCCTCGTGGCACGTCAACAAATCACGTGTCACGAGGCACGGAGCACGATACACAAATCAGGATTGGAGAAGTTATGGAAAAGATCGCAATAACCGGGCTCGGCATCGTCAGCCCCAGCGGCATGGACAAACGCTCATTCTGGGCGAACCTGAAGGCGGGTCATTCCAAGGTTGAGAAGATCGAGCGCTTCGATGCCTCCCAATACCCTTCCCGCATCGCCGGCCATGTTCACGATCTGGACGCCTACAGCAACGTTTCCTCGCGGCTGCTTAAGAAGATCGACGTTTTCTCACACATGGCGCTGGTGGCTTCGGAGCTGGCGATCCAGGATGCCGCCATCGATATGGCGAAGGAGGATCTTAAGCGTGTGGGGATCTTCATGGGGAACGCCATCGGCGGCTGGCTGTACGCCGAGACCGAGCTGCGCGATATGTATCTGGAAGGCCGGGAGGGCGTGAGCCCCTTCATGGCCTCGGCCTGGTTTCCCGCGGCCCCGCAAGGACAGGTTTCGATCCATTACGGGATCAAGGGCTACAGCAAGACGATCGTTTCCGACCGCGCTTCATCCTTGATGGCGATCGCCTATGCGGCCAAAAATCTTGAGCGGAATAACAACGATCTGATCCTCGCCGGCGGCATGGAAGCGCCGGTCACTCCGTACGCGCTTTTGTGCTGCAATACTTCCGGGGTGCTTACGAAGCGCAACGATGAGGCGGAAACCGCCTATCGCCCTTTTGACAAGACCCGCGACGGGATGGCGATCGCGGAAGGGGCGGGAATTCTGACCCTGGAGACCGGGGAGCGCGCCGGCAAGCGCAAGGCCCACGCTTATGGATATATCACCGGTTTCGGCACGACGACCGACGGGGTGGACCGCATCGAACCGGCCGCCGACGGCAAACAGCTTGCCCGCGCCATCCGCATGGCGCTGGATGACGCGAAGCTCGATCCCAAGGACATCGACTATATTTGCGCCGACGGCGCCGGAACGGTCATCGGCGATATCTCGGAGACGAAAGCGATCAAGCAGGTCTTTAACGGCAATGCCCAAAAGATCCCCGTCTCCGCCCCAAAATCGATGTTCGGGAATCTGCTGGGGGCGTCGGGCGCGCTCGATGTGATCCTGACACTGTTGTCCATGGAACATTCGACCGTTCTGCCCACGATCAATTATCTTAAGGCCGATCCGGAGTGCGATCTGGATTATTGTCCCAACAAGGCGCAGGCGAAAGAAATAAGGAACGCTTTGGTCATTAACCGCGGCCGGGGCGGGATCAACGCCGTCCTGGTGCTACAAAAGAATTAAAAAGCGTCCCTTAACCCTGCAAGGGGAAAGGGACGCCGTTCTCGTGTTGCAGAAAAGTTAGCTAAGGGTCGACAGCCCACTGTCGTCGGTCGACCGTGGTCCATGGACTCAATGAGAATCAAACCATAGGAGGTTTACTCGTGTCAACAGACCAACAGACCACCACCATCGAACAACGCATCAAAGCGATCTTCAACAAGGTCCTCGATATCGCTCCGGAAGAGGTCAAGCCCGATGACAAGCTCGACGCGTCGCTCGGCATCGACTCCACGGAAATGGTGGAGATCTCGGTGGGATTAAAGAAGGAGTTCGGCGTGCCGATCGCGGATAATGAGATCAAGAAGACGCACACGTTCAATGAGATCGTTGGGATCCTGAGAACCAAGGGCGCCCGGTAACAAGGATTTAGCATGAAGATCATCGACCTGAGCCTTCCCATTGACGATTCCCTTGTGGAGACCCACGATGCCAAGATCGAGCGCATCACGCACGCCGCCGGGGTGGAGCACTTCAATTGGGTGGTGATGAGTAAACAGCCCAATGGGCAGGAGCGTTTCGACCGGGGCGAGCGGGTCGCGACCGCCGATGAGATCCCCGACGGCGAAATGCTGTCCTTGGAGATCGTCAATTCTTCCGTCCACATGGGTTCACATGTGGACGCGCCGTTCCATTACGGGTCCACCTGCGAAGGCAAACCCGCCAAGCAGATCATGGACATTCCCCTGGAATGGTGTTACGGCCCCGGGGTCGTTCTCGATTTCACCTACCTTAAATTTCCCGAATTCATCACGAAAGACCATATCGTCGCCGCGCTTAAGAAGATCGATTACCGGCTTACGCCCGGCGACATCGTTCTTCTATATACCGGCGGCGACAAGCTGCTGGGCACGGATGACTACGTCAACAAATACGTCGGCTGTGTCCCCAGCGCCATTGAATACCTGCTGGATGCCGGCATCAAGATGATGGGCATCGACACCATCGGCCTCGACCGGCCGTGCTTCCTCATGTTCAAAGAATTCCTCGCGACCAAGGACCGGTCCAAGATATGGCCGTGCCATTTTCTGGGGCGGCGCCGCGAGTACTGTCATATGGAGCGATTAGGGAATCTTGGAGCTATTCCAAAACCGTTTGGCTTTAAGGTGTCGTGCTTGCCGGTTAAAGTGAGGAATGCCGGAGCAGGTTGGGCCAGGGTAGTAGCAATCTTTGACTAGGGCCGTCCGCCAATCCGCAGAAGCGGATTGGCGAGATCTCGCCATCCGCCTTTTCAATGAGTTTATTGGAGCGGATGGCGGGCTGGGGCTGGTTGGGCGCGGGTCGTTGCAATCGTCGATTATTAAAAGGGGGGGCGCAATGAAGAAATTCTACCGTTCCGAAACCAACAAGAAGATCATGGGTGTCTGCGGAGGCCTGGGCGAGTATTTCGGCATCGACCCGGTGATCCTGAGGATCGTTTTCGTCGTGCTGGCCCTTGCTGGGGGATTCGGCTTGCTCATCTACATCGTGATGGGGGTCCTCTTGCCGCCGAAATCGAAGGTCTCCTGATCGCGCCGATGGAACTTTCTTTTAAAGATCTTCCCTCAAGCAAGAACCTTCTGAACGTCGCCTGGATCGCTGTCCTGCTGGGCATCGGAATGGAGATCATCCTTTTGATCGTCGCGGCCGGGTTCAAGAAGTTCCCGGCGGTCAATGTCATCGTGGCGGAGCTGATTCAGAAAACTTCCTGGTCGACCATTGTCTGCGTGGGAGTGGCGGCCGGTCTCAGCATCGGGAAAATGAACCCGCCGGTGGCGGGTCTGGCGGGACTCGTGTCCGCTCCAATCGCATTCAGTATCGCCAAGGGCCTTCATAAGGCGGCGGCCCACACCTTGTCGGTCTCCTTGCCGGCGGGCGGAGGCGCGTTGCCATTTCTGCTGATGGCGATCAAGGCGCTGGAATACGGGACGCTAGGTTGGTTATTGACGGCGCTGGACAGGAAGCTCACCCAGAATCCGTGGTTCTTCCTGCTTTCGGGGTTGATCGTGGGAGTGGTCTTTGGCGGGGGTGCCCTGGTCCTCATGGTCACTCAGTCCGCTGAGCCCATTCCTTTCCCGGGGATCGTTTCCCGGGGCGTTGTTCGCTGGTGTTGTATTTCGCGCAGCGGTTCGATGAGCGCTTCCTCAGAAATGCAAAATGAATCGGGGGAAGCGCGAAATCGCACCGCCTTGTAAGAGGAGTTGGCGGTGCGGGGCTGAAGGGATCCTTAAGATGCGCATTCAAATTTTGGGCGGGATTTTGTTTATAGTGACGCTGGGGCTCCTTTTCAAATCTGACCTGGTCTCCGCCGAGCCTCCGCAGACCGCCGATCCTGCCTGGTTTCAGTGCGCCCAGGATGCAGACTGTGTTGTGCTCGAGGGTGAGTGCGGCTGGCGGGCGGTCAACAAAACTTACACCGATGCGGCCCAGCGGTTTTTTGATTATTTGAGACCGATGGTGGAATGTGCCGAAGGCGGCTACCCCGAACCCCGTCCGCCGGCGGTATGCCGACAGCGGCAGTGTGCGGTCCCGGAGAAGGACGAAGGGTTGGGCGAATAACGTCGAGGGGAGACCATATCATGTTCGGACCGATCGTAAGAACTTATAAAATCGCCGCTATTTCCCGGGACCTTGATCCCAACACGCTGATGAAATTGACGGCGCAGGGGGACTCGCAGGTTTTGCTGACCGATGCCAACCGAAGGACCCGGGCCCAGCAGGCGTTGTGGGATCTCATCGAGGGCGACCGGGAGCTCAAGCCGATCCTGGAAAAGTATCAGGTAAAACGGGAAGACCTCGCCGTTATCTTTAAAAATCTGGTGCAGTGCGGGTCGGGACAATGGATCAATGAGCAGTTGATCTGTGTTTCCGCGTTCGTCCATCCGGCCACCCTGGATTTTCTGTTGCGTCACAAGAATGAGATCCCTCTTTCCCGGGTCGCGCTGCGGCTGGTGAAGTATTTCAAGAATGAAGAGGAAGGGGATATCCCCGAGTGAACCAGATCGATCCGCAACAATTGCGCCAGGCCCATCGGTCGGCGGTCATCATCGCCGCGGCCCTGGTCAACGGCTGTGTGCTCTTTGGAGCCATGATCTTCTTCCTGGCGCAAAAAAGCGTGGCGGCCGCGGGGGATTACGGTTTGATCCGGGTCTTGGCCATAGGTATGGGTGGCGGGGCACTGCTGGGCTCGTTCGCTTCCAAGAAGATCGCCCTGCAGCGGCGGGAAACAGGTTCTTCGCAGAAAAAAGATACGGTCGCGCTTGCGGTGCGCCTGACCACCTCGATGCTGGTCGCCTTGGCGATGGTGGAGGGGGCGGTCCTGTTCGGACTTACCGTGGCGTTCCTTTCCCGCAACCCGGCCGACCTGATCGTCCCGGCGGTGATCGGGGTCATCGGCTTCGCCGCGCATTTCCCGCGCTACGACCATTGGGAGAACTGGGCGCGGGAACAGTAATTCGTGACTC
>JAHFFX010000002.1:38087-46160 GCA_023247755.1 Candidatus Omnitrophota bacterium
TGGCGCGTGACTCGTTGACGTACCACGAATCACGTTCCACAAGTCACTTAACAAGGAGATCAATATGGGCCACACCCGCAATAGCATTACGATCAACGCACCGTACTCCCAGGTCTTCGACACCTCGAACCAGATCGAACGCTGGACGGAGCTCTTCGGCGACGAATACGTCAAGGCCGACGTGCTCGAGCGCCAAGGCAACGAGATCACCTTCCGGCTGTTTGACAAGGACGGCAAGAACTGGGTCAGCAAGCGCTGGCTGTACAAGGACCTCAAGTTCGCCTACGCCTCGCGCTGGGAGCCGATGTTCCCGTTCCGCTACATGAAGATCGTCTGGTTCTATAACGAGAACAAGGACGGCACGGAAATGATCTGGATCCAGGACTTTTTATTGGACCCGGGTTTCACCAAGTTCACTGAGGAGCAAATTGAAGGGTTCGTCAACGAGCACTCGCAGCATAATATGAAGATATTCAAGAAGGTGATCGAGCAGGAGGCGGGGGAAGTGGCGGGAAAAAAGTGAATAAGGTCACCTGTCACCCGTCACAAGTCACAGCAAGAGGTATGGTGACTGGTGACTTGTGTCTGGTGACTTTCAAAAGCGTTCATTGACAATGCCCGCACTCAACAACAAAAAGCTTACATTCGCGCTCCTCTGCCTGGCCAACCTCGCGATCTCCTTCAACTTCGCGGCGCTGGCCGCGGTGGTACCGGCGATGGCCCGGGAGCTGGGGGTGGCCGACGTGTCGGCGGCGCGCCTCCTTCACTATTATATGATCCCGTATGGCCTGGGGGCGCTCATCTACGCGCCGCTGTCGTATCGCTGGACGTTTCGGAACATTTTGGCGGGTTCTTTGATCGTTTATGCCGCGGCAAATTTGTTGTGCGGCGTGAGCGGTAACCTGACCGTGATCCTCCTGGCCCGGATCGCAATGGGCATCGCCGCCGCGAGCGTCATCCCTTTGGCGCTCATTGTCATTGGAAAATATTTCGACCGGGAAACGCGCGGGCGGTTCGTGGGATTGTTCTTCAGCTCGAGCTTCGTGGCGTCGCTTGCCGGACTTTTCTTAAGCGGGGTCGCCAGCTGGCGTTGGCTATTTTTCGTGCCGGCGGCGCTGGGCATTGGCGCGGCGCTTCTGATGATGCTCTTCGGCGCCCGCCGGCTGGGGCACCGGCAGCAAGGGGCGGTCGATTACGCCGCGGTCCTTGCAGATTCGCGCATCCGCGACATTTTTATATTCATTTTCGTAATCAGCTTTCTTTATCACGGCGTTCACAAGTGGTTCGGCGTTTATCTGGACCACGTTTACGGGCTCAAGCAGTTGGCGATCAGTTCCTATTTCATGCTGATCGCGGTCTTTGGCGCGGTGGGACAGAACATCGGCGGGTGGCTCACCGATAAACAGGGGAGATACGCGTCCACCCGTCTGGGCGTGCTGATCCTGGCGCTCTGTACGATGCTGTTGCTCGGGAAGTTCCCCCATTGGGTCCTGGCGATCCTCTTCGCCGGGTTCTCGGTGGGCTGGACGATCGGGCACAATGGGGTCTCGACGGTGCTGACCGACTTGCCCGATGAGCACCGTTCCGAGATCGCGGCGCTTAACTCGGCGGTGCGGTTCTTTAGCGGCGGCTTGGGCTTTTTCGCCGGGGGTTCGTTCGTAGAAAAGAATTTTGGTTTGACCTTCTTCGGTTTCGGGGTCTTGATGTTCGCCTCATCGGTCTTTTTGAAGAAAATAATTCGGGAATAGTGGTCAGTCGTCGGTCGAAAAACGGTTTTATAAGAAAGGACCCAAAATGTCACAACAACTCAAAGGTAAGGTCGCCATCATCACCGGGGCGAGCAAGGGGATAGGCAAGGCCGTCGCGATGCGCCTGGCGGAGCACGGGGTCAACGTCGTCCTCGCCGCCCGCACACCGGCGACCCTCAACGCCACCGTCGATGAGATCAAGAAGAAGTGCGGGGTCCGGGCCCTGGGCGTGCCTACGGATGTGGCGCGGCTCGAGGACCTGGTGAACCTGGTCACCCTGACACTTAAGGAATTCAAGCAGATCGACATCCTGGTCAACAACGCCGGGGTCTCGAGCCAACACCCGTTCGAGAAGCAGCCCATCGAGGAGTTCGAGAAGCTCGCGCAGACGAATTATCTGGGGTACGTGCGGCTGATCCGCCTGGTCATCAATCATTTCATCGAGCGCAAGCAGGGGGCGATCATCAACATGGTCTCGGGTTCGACCCTGGTCGATCCGGTGCCGCGGACCTTCGTGGTGTACAGCTCGCTCAAGGTGGGGCTGCGGGCCTTTCTGAAAGGATTGTTCTGGGAGCTGCGCGACCACAACATCAAGATCACTTCCATCCTGCCGGGGGTCGTGGACAGCGATCTTACCGATCACTTGAAGGACATCACCACCGAACAAAAGGACCGTCTCATGTCGCCGGAAGCCGTCGCCGACATGGTCATGTTCGCGCTGTCGGTCCCCGCCAACGCCTGTCCCCTGGAGCTGGCGGTCATCAACCAGAAAACACCGTGGACCAAGCCGGTGATCGACTATAAACAAGTGCAGGCGAAATGACGGCCGCACTTACGGAAGTTTTAACGACGTAAGTGCGAGCCGGAATTTGGCCCAGCACTAATTTTCCATGTACTACGTTTACATGCTCAAGAATCTCTTCACCGAAGAACTCTATTACGGCTATACCAATGATGTGGATAGGCGAATGGAAGAACATAATTACCCGAATAAACAATGGAAGCTTGTTTACTTCGAGGCCTATCTGTCGGAAAAGGACGCCAGGACCAGAGAGCGGCATCTAAAGCACTATGGCCAGGCGAGAAGCCATTTGAAGAATCGAGTCAGTGATTCTTTGAACATGGAAAATTAGTGCTGGGTTCAATTCGCGCGACAACTTATGTCGCGTAAAGCGCTCCATAAGTTGTGCGCTCATTGAAGGAGGCAACATGGACAAGACAGTAGCGGTCTTCAAAAAGAACAAGTTTCAAGAGATCCGCGTCGGCATCCGCGAGTTCAAGGGGAACGATCTCATCGATATTCGCACCTGGACGATGACCCAGGGGTCGGAGGACATGGTCCCGACCGCCAAGGGCGTGTCGATGAACATCAGTCTTCTGAACGATCTGAAGAATTCCATCGCGGAAGTCGAGAAGATCCTGAAAGAAAGTAGGATGATTTAGCAGCGCTTAAGTTTTTACGAGCCTTGTTTGCCGACAGGCAGAAACAAGGCGAGTGTCTAAAAACTTTAGCGCTGTTTAATCCCGGACCTTGGCGACTGTCCCGCCATCTGACTGTCGTCAGACAGTCAGCGGGGGAGCAAGGGATCACCACAAATATATTATGAAGTTCTTATCCTTTCTTTTTGTCCTTGTTCTTTCTCTCGCCGTTGCTCCCGTGGCCTCCTTTGCCGCAGCAGAGGCAGGCTCCCCGGGGAAATTTGTTCCTCCAGCGGGGCGGACGCTGCTCATCGTCGGACAGGATCGGGACACGATCGAAGAATATGTCGAAGCGATGGGGGTCGTCCCCGGGGGATTTATGACGTATACCTCGATCCAGGAACTCAAAGGTTTGAGTTCGGCGACGAATTACGGCAGCGGCTGGGAGCACGCTCAGTATTTTGTCGACAAGTATCCGGATTCGGTCCTGCAGATCGGCCTGTACATGGTCGGGGCTCTCAAGGATGTGAGCCGCGGCGTTTATGACGAGAACATCCGCAAGCTGGGAGAATGGATCAAGGCAGCGAAACGCCCGGTCTTCCTTCGGATCGGATATGAATTCGACAACCCGACAAATTATTATGATCCGGAGGATTACAAGGCCGCCTACCGCTATCTGGTCGATAAATTGCGCGCCGCCGGTGTCGAGAATGCGGCCTTTGTCTGGCACACCTACGCCCCGGTTGACCTTAAAGACATCATGGCCTGGTATCCCGGCGATGAGTATGTGGACTGGTTCGCGGTTTCCTTTTTTGCCACTTACCAGAAGGATTCGGCTGAGAAAGTGGTGAAACTCGCCCGCGAGCATGCCAAGCCTATGATGATCGCGGAGGCGGCGCCCTCCGGGGTCAAGAATTTCAGAAGGGAAGAGATCTTCGGGCGCTGGCTGTCCACCTATTTTGACCTGATCCAGGACAACCAGATCGAGATCGCGTGTTATATCGACTCAGATTGGGAATCGATGCCGATGTACAAAGGGCAGGGGTGGGGGGATTCGCGCCTCGAGCTAACGCCCAAGATCAAAGAGCAGTGGCTTAAAGAGATCAAGTCCGGGCGGTATCTCAACGCCGGCCAGAACCTTTTTTCTCAGTTGGGTTATAAAAGTAAGTGAAGGGACGGCGGCGGGTCGGCGGAAGGCGAGCAGGGATAGCGAAAACTTGGGATGTGTAAATGATTAATTATTTGGGTGCGGCGCTAGTAGTGGTGGGAACATGTATATTAAGTAAGGAAGTCTTTAAAGCTTCGCTTCAACGATTGGTTAACTTAAATTTTAGGGATTTGCCACTACTTATAAAGATCATCATTAAAATTTTTTTCTATCAAAAGGAATATGAAAATAAAGAACTCTGGAGAGTAGATCCATATCCATTGGACACAAAACTTACCTTTGAACAAATAAGAAAGATTATTAGTCCGTTTGTAGGTTTTTCTCTGGTATGTTTGGGAACAATATTGTGGAGCTTGAAAAATGGCGTCAAAACGCCTGAAATAATTACCACAGATAGAATTATTGGTTTTGCGCTTGGTGTAGTCGCGACCTTATTAATTGCATGGCTTAAGGAAAAATTAGGTTTAGGAAAGTAGATAATAAGAATGAATTTCATAATTGCAATAATTCTGCTGGTTTTGATTGGTGTTTTGTCCTCAAAAAGTTTTCGGAATGCTGTGGGAGTATTTTATGACAATATATTTTTAGTAGCTGAATGGATTTGGTATCTATTATGTATTATCGGGATTTTTGTAATAGTTGCTACATGCATTTACTGGATATTCAGACTCATGCACGATTATGACATAAAACATGGGGAACATTTCTGGGGTTATGTTATTACTTATATTATTATCACAGCAATAGTGGTGCCTTTGTTGTATTTAAAGAAAAAATTCAAAGAAAGAAAAACTAGATGACAGTCGTAAATGAAAAAGCAGGTAGTAATCACTTAACACTTGACACAAAATTATGCCTCTAATCCTCGACACCCATTCCCACTGCATCCCCTCCGCCGTCGCCCAGAACACGACGGCTCGCAGAAATGATAAAATCATTACGGAGGTAAATCGCCATGATTATTGACCTTTTCTTCCACAATGTCATGCGCGCCGGAATTTTTCGGGAAAGAAAAGGTCTTATATTGGCTTCCTCAAATTATTTTAATGATAGAAAAGGCCAATAAACCCTTAGTGATCCAGCGTTCGAAAGAGATCCTCGGTGGAACTCCGGTCTTTGCGCGAACGCGGGTTCCGGTGAAGACGCTGATCGACTATATTGAAGGCGGGGAAACCTTGAATGATTTTCTGAAGAATTATCCTTCCGTTAGTAGAAAGCAAGCTCTGCAAGTACTTGAATTGATCAAAAAGAGAGGGTCGATATGATCAAAAGACGATTCAACTCAATTTTCTATGGAGAGAAATTCAAGGAGTTGCTCAAGAACCACCGGGTGAAGCGCTTGGCTATCTTCGGATCCTACGCCGAAGGGCGGGCGACCCGAAAGAGCGACATTGATTTCCTGGTCGAATTCGAGAAGGGGGTAAGTCTCCTGGATCTGGTGGGTTTGAAGCTGGACCTGCAGGACCTGCTCAAGAAAAATGTCGACATCGCCACTCCGAAGTCTTTGAGCAAGTACATTCGTCGTCAGGTCCTGGAGCAGGCGGTTTATCTGTATGAATAAAAGTCCTCGAGTGTATCTCCATCACATGCTCGATTCAATTGGAGCGATCGAGAGTTTTACTCGTGGCATGACAAAAACCCAATTTCAGAAGTCAAAACTGGTTCAGGACGGGGTCATCCGGAATTTGGAGATCATCGGTGAAGCTGCCAAGCGACTTCCCAAGAGTTTCCGCAATCAATATCCCGAGATCAACTGGCGCGCGATCACCGGCATGAGGGACGTTTTAATCCATGATTATCTGGGAGTGGATCTGGATGTTCTTTGGGAGGTTGTGGAACGTGATCTGCCTGAATTGAAACGGAATTTGAAGAAGATTTTGGACGGTTAATTCGTCCTATGAGCGAAGAGCCAAGAGCTATGAGCCAATGAAAATTCTCGACACCCCTCCGCCGTCGCCCGGAACCTGGAGATGGTAAGTGGGACGTTAACCATAAGTTGGGGATAATTAAAGAATTCTCCAAAACATCCAAAAGGTGTAGAATATAGACGTCAGTAGGGCGCTTTCAGCCCCGGATCGTGAACGTTCAGCTGCAGAAGGAGGGCCGCGATGATCATCAATCTTATAACCATCAAAGATGTCCTTGCCGCCAGAGACCATGGAGAGATCGTTCATATCCGATGTAAGAACTGTTTCAGCAAGGGGCCGGTGGTCAATAATCATCTGAACCGGGTCAAGGATTTCATCGAATCGAACAAATCTCTGCTGCATTGCCCCTACTGCGGGGCGGTCACCAGGATCGATCCCAAAGATTTCCCCGAAATAATGAATTTCTTGAGCCAGGGCATAACCAGCGCTCCGTAGTAAGCTGAAAACCCGGACCCCCGCCCTGATGAAAATCCTTGATGTCCATTCGCATTGCATTCCTTCCGCGGTCGCCCAAAACACAACGTTCTTCAAGCAGTTCTGGTCCGATGATGGAACCCAGTTAAAGACCATGGACGCCCATGGCATCGAGAAGTCGGTGCTGTTATATCCGACGAGCGACGCGCACGTGAACATGGGCAGCTGGGCGAAGGTTTGCCGCGTTTATAATGAGGAGCTTGCGAAGGTCGTGGGGCGTCATCCGACCAGGTTCGTGGGTGCCGGGATCCTTCCGGCGGATGACGCCCAGGCGTTGTCCGAGGAGCTGGCGCGCGTGGCCGATTCCAATTTTAAGTTCCTTTCCATGGCCTCAAGTTACGATGGGGTTTTTTTAAGCGATGAGCGGTTCCATCCGGTATTTGAGCTGGCGCAAAAGAAGGGGCTTATCGTGCACGTGCATCCGCAGATCATGAACCCCATCGGCGAGGACCGCGTGCGCGACCCGCTCTTGACCCCGGTCCTCGAATACGTTTTCGATGTCTCGGCGTGCATCGGCAAAATGATGATGGAGGGGACGTTCCAAAAGTTCCCGGACGTGAAGTTCATCTTCGCGCACTACGGCGGCGTGATCCCTTTTGTGAAAGAACGTTTCGACAACACCTATCAAATGCTGCGCAAAAGAAATTACGTCAAAGACCTCGGCAAAAACCCCAGCGAATATTTCAAGAATTTGTATATCGACACGAGCGGTTCGCGTTCGCCCGGGGCGCTGGCCTGCGCGCTCGAGGTCGTGGACGCGGGGCACATCCTCTGGGGGAGCGATTATCCGGCCAACCAGAACCTCCCGGACGCCATCAAGGTCGTGGCCGATTCTCCCCTCAAAAGGGAGGACCAGGAGCGGATCTTTGGCGGGACCCTGGCGGGGTTGCTCGGGCGCTGAAGGGATTCTTTCAGGTAGGTAAACCCTTATTTCTGCAGCACTTAAAATTCATTAAAAAATCGCTTGACAACAGTTTGTCTCTCTGTTATTCTCTACGAACCTCAGAGAGAAGCAATCTTCGAGCGCATTAAATCCGCACCAATTCTTTAAAAATTTAATTGAAACTCAGATAGCTATTTATAGCATCTTGTAAATGGCTATCTTTTTTTCGTCTCTTCCGCCCGGCGGAAGAGATCGATAAGCGCTCTTTGACATCTTATTGTCCTTAAACCAAACGCAATTCAATATAGCCAAGTTGTTTTCGGAGAGTTTGATCCTGGCTCAGAGTGAACGCTGGCGGCGTGGATTAGGCATGCAAGTCGCGCGATCCCGCAAGGGATAGCGGCAAACGGGTGAGTAACAGGTGAGCAATTTGCCTTTCAACCGGACATAGCT
>JAHFFX010000046.1 GCA_023247755.1 Candidatus Omnitrophota bacterium
AGCACTTTGGAGCCAAGGAGTCCGGCGACATCGGCATTGGAGAAATCAATGACCGAACCAACGCCGGCGTGGCCGGTCCCTTCCACGATGATGGCGTTCTTTCCTTGCGTCAAATGCGCGAACGATCTTTCAATGGATTTGCGCAGAACATTCTTCTGCGGATTAAAGATATACCGCTCGGTGAACCCCCGCTCGAGCGTGATCGGGCTCATCTCCTTGAACCGCCGGGAGTGATAAACCTCTCCCATCAGGTACGAATCCTTATCGACCTGCTGATTATGGACCATCACGATCTTCTGACCGATCGGTTTCATGAAAGCGGTCCGGAATCGGTGTTCCCGGAAGACCTTATACAGCCCCAAGGCAATGGTCGTCTTGCCCGCGTTCTGATGGATGGAAGACAAAAAGATGTTTTTAAGCTGTTTCATAGTTTTTGAATCCAAAGTCGTTTTGTTGGTTAATGTTACGGTCTGGCAGGCCCCCATAGGGACGAATATCTTTAACTGTTTTCCCGGTGATTGTCAAGGAGATTGACGGAGCGCAAAAAGAAAGCGCCCCCGCTGCTGTCTTGCGACAGCAAGACGCGGGGGCGCCCAAACCCCTTTGTTCCGTATCAGTTACTTCCCGGGGTGCTCCTCTGGTTTATCGCCATTCTCCTGTGGAACGAATTTCAATGACGCCGAATTGATGCAATACCGTTTCCCGGTCGGCGCCGGACCATCGTCGAACACGTGGCCCAAGTGCGAGCCGCAGCGGGCGCAGCGCAATTCCGTCCTTTGCTCGTTCAGACTGTTATCCACTTCTTCCGTAATGTTCTCCGGCGCCACCGGTTGGAAAAAACTCGGCCAACCGGTCCTGGAATTATATTTGGTATCGGAGCTGAACAGATCGGTCCCGCAACGAACGCATTTATAAAGCCCTTTCTTCTTATTATCCCAGTGCGCACCGGTGTAAGGACGCTCCGTTCCACCTTTAGTGATAATGCAAATATTCGGGGAAAGCTTCTTTTCCCACTCCGCATCCGGCAACTCGACCCGTTCCACTTCCTCATAAACGCCTTTCTCCGCGTTAAAAATTTTCACCTTCTGCCCCCCGGTTTCCGATCCTGGCCAGACCGCCGGGACACTCAACAATCCCGCCGATAAAATACAGCATCCGATCCGCGTCAAAGAATAACGGGCCATTTCGTCCTTTCCGGATCCTACCTTAGTTTCTTTTTAATGATCCCGGGGATCTCATCGGGAGCGTCCGCCACTTCCACGCCCGCCTCCGTCAGAACACAGATCTTGGCTTCCGCGGTGGAATCCCCCGAAGAAATGATCGCCCCCGCATGGCCCATGCGTTTGCCTTTAGGCGCGGTCCGGCCGGCAATGAATCCGACGACCGGCTTTTTGACATGCGTTTTGATGAATTCCGCGGCCGCCTGTTCGTCCTCGCCGCCGATCTCACCGACCATGACGATCGCCCGGGTATGCGGATCTTCCGAGAACATTTTCAGGATGTCCACAAAGCGCATCCCGATGATCGGGTCCCCCCCCAGCCCCACACAGCTGGACTGGCCGATGCCGTTCATGGTCAGATTATAAACAACTTCGTAGGTCAGCGTTCCGCTGCGGGAAACGACCCCGACCGGTCCGGGCGTATGAATATGCCCCGGCAGGATGCCCACCTTGGATTTGCCGGGAGAAATCATGCCCGGACAATTGGGGCCGTTGAGCCGGGACTTGCTGCCTTTGAGGGCGCGCTTGACCTCCACCATATCCAGGACCGGGATCCCTTCGGTGATGCAAACGATGAGGTCGATGCCGGCCTCGATGTCCTCGATGATGGCGGATTTGGCGAACTGCGCCGGGACATAAATGACCGCGGTATTGGCGTTGGTCCTTTCTTTCGCTTCCTTAACGGAATTGAACACCGCAACGCCGTGCTCTTGCTGGCCGCCCTTGCCGGGAGTGACGCCGGCGACCACTTTGGTCCCGTATTCCAGCATCTTTTTGGTATGGAAGGACCCGTCGCGGCCGGTGATGCCCTGGACGATCAACCGGGTATTTTCGTCGATGAGAATGCTCATAGAGAATAAAACCTTTGGGGGACCCAGCTACCCAGGGACCCAGAGACCCTGGAAAAACCTCCTGGGACGCTGGGTAACTGGGTGACTGGGTCACCCTTCATCTTTTTTTCTTAGTCTTCACATCCGCTTCGCTCGCCAGCTTCACCGCTTCCATGACCGCTTCCCGCATCGTGGAGAACATTTTGAGCTGGGCGTCGGCCAGCATTTCCTTGGCCTCTTTCTCGTTGGTGCCCGTCAGGCGAACGACCAGTGGGACCGGAATGTCCATCTGTCGCTTCGCTTCAAGGATTCCTTTGGCGATATCATCGCACCGCGTGATACCGCCGAAGATATTGATAAGAACGGACTTCACGTTCTTGTTGCGCAATATGATCTTAAGGGCGTTGAGGACCTTTTCCGGGTTGGAGCTTCCACCCACATCGAGGAAATTGGCGGGGTTCCCGCCCAGGAGCTTGATCACATCGAGCGTGGCCATCGCGAGTCCGGCGCCGTTGACGATGCAGCCGACGTCTCCGTCGAGTTTCACGAAACTCAGATTCTTCTGTTTGGCTTCCAGCTCATCGGGGTCTTCGTATTTGGCATCCAGCAGTTTCTGGATCTCGGGTTGACGGTAAAGCGCATTATCATCGAAAGTGATCTTGGCGTCCGCCGCGATGAGATTTCCCGCGGCATCGACCACCAAAGGATTGATCTCGGCCAGCGAACAATCATGGCGAAAGAAGAGTTCCACCAGTTTGCGCAGAACACCCGCGGCGGCGGTCTGCAGTGGCGCATCCGCAAAGACCTTCCGGATGAAATCCGCGAAGCGGCCAACCTCGACCTCCCGCGCGCCGCCCATATAATATTTATGGATCTTCTCGGGAGTATGCCGGGCGACCTCCTCGATGTCCACGCCGCCGGCGGCGCTGGCGATGACGACGACATCACCGGCGGCGGGATCGACCGTCACCGCCGCGTAGAACTCCTTTTTGATGTCCAGCGCCCGCACCACCAGGATCCGCTCCACGGCGTAGTCCTTGATCCGCAAGGCGAGGATCGCGGGAAAGATCTTGCGCAGCTCCTTCTCGTTCTTGACGAGTTTCACCCCGCCCGCCTTGCCGCGGCCGCCGATGAGCACCTGGGCCTTGAGGACGATCGGATAGCCGGTCTCGGAGGCGATCTTCTGGGCCGCAGCGAGGTCCGCAGCGACACTTCCGCCCGCGACCGGAATGCCGGCGCCCCGGAAGAGCTCCACCGCCTGATATTCATGGATCTTCATGGAAATTCCCTGCGATTAGGAAGGAAATTCAGATACGATTGCTTAGAATCCTATCACGCGAAACCGACTTTGTAAACATCATTGGCCTTGATTTTTCCCGGAAGATTCCGGCGCGGGAACAAATTTCGCCAGGGCCTGCAAGGTCTGGAACCCCACGGTCCCATCGGCCTTCAGCCGGCACCGCGTCTGAAAATCCGAAACGGCCTTAAGGGTCTGCGGCCCCAGCTTGCCGTCGACCTTCCCTTTATATTGACCGGACCGCTTCAGCGCCGCCTGCAGGCGGTCCACGCGGATATCGCCGTTCTGGACCAGGCCGGTCCCGTCGAACTGATGCAGCCGCTCCCAGGTGGCCCGGTCCAAGAACCGCGAAACTTTCAAACCTTGCTGTTGCTGAAAATTGGCGATGGCGCTGCGGGTCTTGGTCCCCAATTTTCCGTCGGGTCTTCCGGTCTTCTGACCGAAGATCCGCAACAGCTTCTGCGCCTCCTGAATGACGGGGTTGGCCGCGTTGGGCACCAGTTCCCCAACCAGTTTTTTCTCCTCAGCGCCTTCCTTTTGCAAAAGACGATAAACGAAATCGCAGCCGCACAGCGTTGTCGCTGAGAATAACAAAAACAAAATGGTGGCAATGGATTCTTTCTTCATCTTTGGCCCCGGCGACCATCAGTTATAACACAATTTCCCCATTAAGGAACGGGATTTTCGCGCCGCAGAACCGGACGATTGGCCCAACCTGGCTTTTCCCAAACTTTCCTTTGGCAAAGTTCCGAATTTTGCTACATTAAGGGGGTCATGAACCTGCCTTCCGAAGACAATCGTTTCTTTTGCGGATGGGCCATCCTGGTCCTGGTGCTCATCGGATGGGCGATCTACGTCCATTCCCTCCCCAACGCCATGTTCTGGGACGATGACGATTTCATCCTCAAGAACCACTTCGTCCAGAACCTGAAATACTGGCCCCTTTATTTCAAGGAAAATGTCATTGCCGGGGCGTCCCTCATCAGCAATTACTGGCGGCCGCTGTTGGTGAGCACGTTCGCCATCGAATGGAAGCTCTGGGGCTACTGGCCGCCGGGCTTTCACGCCGTCAACACGTTCTTCCATCTGGCCGACGGAGTGTTGCTTTTCTTTCTGCTGCTGTTGCTTTTCGGGGAACGGCGGCTCGCCTTCGCCGTCGCATTGCTCTTCGTGGTCCATCCCGTGCAGACGGAGGCGGTCGTTTACGTCAACAGTCTTGGGGATTCCCTGTCGGTGTTCTTTCTGTTCTCGGCCCTGATCCTTTACTGGAAATCCCGTCAGCGGGAAAAGAATTTTTTTCCCTACGGCCTCAGCCTGCTGTGCTATATCCTGGGGCTCCTGTCAAAAGAGACGGGCTTCATCCTGCCCGGGCTCATATTCCTGGTGGAATTCTTCTGCATTACACCCCAGGACCCTCCCCGAAAGAAATGGCGGGACGTTCTGGTCAACCTCTGGCCCTATCTTCTGCTGGCGGTCGTTTACGGCATCCTGCGGGCCACGGTCCTGAATTTCAGCAACTCGTTCAATTTCTATAACCAATCCAACGAATTCACGTCGAACTTCTTCGTGCGGCTCTTCACGTTCTTTCACACGCTCGGCACCTACGTCGGCCTTCTCTTGTGGCCGATCGACCTGCGCGTGGAGCGGGGGCTCGAATGGGAAACGAGCCTGTTCAAACCGGAAGTCCTGCTGGGGGGATTGATCTTTTGCGCTTCGCTTTGGCTGGCGTTATGGAAAGGGCGACGCGACAGGATCCTGGGCTTCGGCGTCCTGTGGTTCTTCTTCGGGATCTTTCCTTCGTCCAATCTCCTCGTGGCCATCAATGCGGTCGTTTACGAACACTGGCTGTACGTTCCCATGGTCGGATTCTTCCTCATCCTGGCGGATAAAGCAATCAAGCTCGCCGCCCGCCCGGAGGCGCGAAGGTTCGTTCTCGGATGCTTCGCCGTCTCCATCCTGGGTTTTTCTTTCCGTTCCGTCAGCCGCATCGAGGACTGGCGCGACCCCATCACTTTTTACGAAATGACCCTCAAGCACGCCCCGAAGAGCTATCGCGTCATCAACAATCTGGGCATGATGTACGCCGAGGCCGGGGAACTGGATAAGGCCAAGGCGACCTATGAGAAGGCCGTCGCGCTTGATGCCAGCAACCCCGTGGCCCATCATAACCTGGCCAATCTGTATACCCATACCCAACAGACCGACCTGGCGATCCGGGAATACGAAACGGCGATCCGCCTGGACCCGAAATTCCTTTTCTCCTACGGCAATCTGGCCAATGCGTATATCGAAAGAAAGGACTTTGCCTCGGCCCGACGGGTCCTGGAGAAGCTGCTTTCCCACAGCACCAACCAGATCTCGACCCTGGAATCACTGTACCTGGTCGCCGTTATGCAAAAAGATTATCCGGCGGCCCTTGGTTACGCCCGCCAGGCCATCGCGATCGAGCCCCAGAATCAGAACATCCGGAAAGCTTTGCAAGAACTGGAACGGGCGCTGGCCGCCGTCAAGGCGCCGTCAACCACGCCTTACCGTCCATTGCAGGCCCCATGATGAATACCGCCGGACCGACCACCAGCTCTGCAAAAGATATTTGGCGTTCGCGCGCCGGCGACATCGCAATCCTCATTGAAAACTGGATTTTTCCGTTCCTGTTCGGTTTCTCCATCGTACCTCACGTCCGGTTCCTCAGCATCCACGCCACCGAGATCGTCCACTCTCTGCGCGACCTCCTAAGCGACGTTCCTGCGGTTTCCTCGCTGACGAATTCTTCGGCGGCGCTGACCAAAATCCTGCTCATCATCCTGAACCTGCTCATCATCGCGGGGTTCCTGATACGCCGTAATCTGAAAAAGAAACCCGAAACTCCCCAAGAAATCATCGTCCCCCTAATCGGTTCGTTCTTTTATTTGATGTACAACTTATTGGAGCATCTGCCAGCGGGCGTCAACCCGACCCTCTTTCCCTCCTCCTGGTTCCCGTCCTTAACGCTCACTGGAGTTCTCCTCAATTTCATCGGAGCGGCCATCGCTTGCCTAGCGACTTATCATCTGCGTTATTCCTACAGCCTATTCGTGGAAGTGCGCGACATCGTATCCAGAGGACCTTACCGATTCGTGCGTCATCCAATCTATTGCGGATATATACTTTCCACCATCGGTTTGTTTTTTCTTTCCCCCCGCGCCGGTAATCTATTCTTTTATTGTGCGTCCATCTTGATCACCGTCTACCGGGCGGGCCTAGAAGAACAAAAGCTCCTGGCGGCTTCCGCCGAATACCGCGACTATGCCCACCGCACGCCGTTCCTGTTGCCCATCCGGCTTTTTTCTCAAAGGCCTTCCTAAAATAATCAAGGCTCCCGACACCCAGGGCCCGGCTCCCAGAAAAACTTTCGCTGGGAGCCGGGCCCCAAGCACCAGGAGCCGATTTGTTCTGTTTATTCCTTTGCCGCCGGAAGACGGATCGTGAAGGCGGCGCCTTGGCCGGGCTGGCTCTTGACTTCGATGGAACCGTTGTGCCGCTGCAGAATCATGTAGACCGTGCTCAAGCCCAACCCCGTCCCTTTTCCGGCTTCCTTGGTGGTAAAAAATGGCTCGAAGATCCTTTGCGCGATCTCGGGAGAGATCCCCGGACCGTTGTCGGCCACCTCGGCCTCAACGATCCGCTCACCCTGAGAGCTCAGACCGGGTCGCAGGCGAACGGTGATCGTCCCCTCGTATTCAATGGCATCGATGGCGTTGATGAAAAGATTGCAAAACACCTGCTCCAGAAGCAGTTTATCCCCTCGAACTTTCCCGGACGCGCCGTCAAATTCCTTGTGGAACTGAATGGGTTTCTTGCGGGCGGTGCTCTGCACCAAGAGCAGCGCGCTCTCGACGATCTCGGCCGGGTTCAACGCCTCCAGCTTGATCTCCGAAGTGCGGGAGAACTGCAGTAATTCCGCCACCACCTTGCTGGTCCGCTCGGCGGAACTCTGAATGATCTTAAGGAGCTTGGCGGCCCGCTCATCACTGGCGCCGACCCGGGTCTCCAATTCCGCCATGGTCATCAGGATCAGGTTTAGCGGGTTCTTGACCTCATGCGCCACCCCTGAGGCGAGCGTCCCGATCGCGGCCATCTTTTCGCTCTGCATCAATTGCTGCTGGGTGCTCCTGAGCTTTTCTTCCGCCTGTTTGAGCAGCGTGATGTCTTGCAGAACGGTGTCGATCCAGGCCGGCGCATTCGATTCATCGTGATGCAGTTCCGCGCTCAACAGCGTCCACAAAGGGGCACCGTTCTTTTTCCTGAATTTTACCTCACAGCTTTGAACGGAACCCTCCACCAGAAGCGTTTCCACCAACTGGGCCCGGTCCCGCGGGTCCCAATAGAAATCCTGCACGGGGATGTCCATCATTTGCTCGATGGAATCATGCCCGAACATCTCCGCCGTGAACCGGTTGATCTCCAGGACCTTCCCGGGATTGTGGACCGTCGTGCGCACGACCCCCACCTGGAGATTGCTGACCAGGTCGCGGAATTTCTTTTCACTGTTGATCAACTTTTCCTCCGAATGTTTCCGCGCGGTGACATCTTGTTTGATGGCAATGAAGTTGGAGATCTTTCCCCACTCGTTGAGGACCGGGGTGATGCTCATTTCTTCGAAATAAAGGCTGCCATCCTTGCGGCGGTTGAGTATTTCTCCCCGCCAGACACGGCCTGCCTTGATGGTCTTCCACATCTCGGCATAAAATTCACGGGAGTGTTGGCCGGATTTGAGGATCCGCGTCGACTTGCCGATGATGTCTCCCGAGACATACCCGGTGAGTTCCGTGAACGCCGGGTTGACCCACAGCACGGTCCCATCCAGATTGCTGATGATGATGCCGTTGGCGGCAGCTTCCAGCGCATGGGTCAACAGCCGCATCTGCGAATCGATCTGCCGGCGGGTGGTGGTGTCGCGAAAATTCACCTGGATCCCGAAATTCTTTTCGTTGGATTTGATCAGCCTGGGGTTGACCTCCATGGTGATGAGCCCGCCGTCCTTGCGGACGATGTCCACGTCAAACGGGGGCGGGGATTGCTCGGTGGAAACGATCTGCGTGAACGCCTGAATGGATTTTTTGAGCGACGGTCCGCTGAGGATGCCCAGCTGGGTGAAATGCTTCCCGATCAGGTCTTTGGCCGGATACCGGGAGATCTCTTCGGCGGCGCGGTTGACGAACAGCAGGAACCCTTTCAGGTCCATGATGATGATCGGGTCCGGAGAACCCCAGATCATTTCCCGGTAAGGCAACTGTGCCTGGAGATCGGCCGCGGCGGGCGGTGTTGCGGCAGGTTCAATTCCTGGAGAAGCTAGCGGCCCGGAAGACTTCTTGTGTCCAAAAGAAAATGGAAAATTGGCCATAAAAAACCTTTAAGGAACCTCTTTAAGAACACCGGGCCTTCGGGGGATCATGATTCCATCCCTTCTTCCGGAGAGAAGATCGGATCAGTTCATGGTGAAGGAAGAGAAGGTCGGATTGACAAGATGTTCGGGCGGGAAGAAGAATCCGGCCTCAATTTACTTCTTCCGGCAGCCAGGCACAAGAAAAAACTCAGATATTAAATTTTCGATAGGCCGAGCGTTCCGAATTCAAAAGCGAATTCTCAAAAGAGCTCCTCTGCCGCCGGTTTGATCCCCAACATAAGAAAGGACGCAAAAACTTGCTTAAGATATCAATTTAAAATATAATATCTCAAGTTTTAAATAACCTTAACCGGACAACCATGCCTGCCAATTTAAAAATCAAGATCGGCTGTTCCCAGGAAGAACTGGTCGAGGCGCTGAAACTCCGCTATCAGGTCTTTTATCGGGAGATCAAGGGAGAAGAGCCGACCGCTTCCGATAACGGCATCGACCGCGATGAGTTCGACGAGTTCTGCGAGCACCTCATCGTCGTTGATAACGATAAGGACGCGGTCATCGGGACCTACCGGATGCTGCTGGACTCGGCGGCCCGCAAGGGCATCGGCTTCTATTCGTCGACCAAATTCGACCTGACCAACTTCGGGCGGCTCGAGGGCGGCCGCATGCTGGAAGTGGGCCGTTCCTGCGTGCACAAGGACTACCGTCACGGATATGTCCTCAATCTTCTATGGGAAGGCGTTGCCAAGTATTCGATGGCCAATCAGGTGCGGTACATCTTCGGCTCTTCGAGCCTCATGACCCTGGACCAGGATGCCGTCAACCGGAATTTCGCCATGTTCAAAGCGCTGGGATTGTTCGTCGACATGGGCATCGACCCCGTTGATGAAGCGCATCGGGTCCCGGTGGATGAGACCGTCACCGTTGAGAACCCGCGCGAATTGTACGACCTTCTGCCGACGATCTTCAAAGGCTACATGCAGATCGGCCTTAAGGTCTGCGGGTATCCCGCCAAGGGCGACTTTAACACGGCCCTCTTTCCCGTGCTGCTTGACCTGAAACAGGTCCACAAAATCTATCGCCGGCGTTTCCTGGGAAATTATCTTCTGGAGGAAGAGACCGCCACACCTTCGCAACCTCATTAACGGACCATGCGAATCCTAAAGCTCATCATCATCGTTCTCAGTTTTCTCGTTTTCCTCGTGCTGGCCTTCGTCGTTCAGATCGCCGTCACATTCATTCGCCCCTCCTCTCGCTGGCACACCATCAACCGTTTGACCTGCGGGCTCATCAAATTCTTAAGGAATGTCCTGGGTATTCGCGTCAATCTGGAAGGCCACCCGGAATATTTGAACGAACAGGGCAACTTCCTCATCAGCCGGCACATCGGATATATCGACGGCATCATCCTGGGGGCGCTGACCCCGTTGACCTTCATTTCCAAGAAAGAAATCGGAGACTGGCCGCTCATCGGCAAAGTGGTTCAGATATCCGGGACCATTTTCGTCGACCGGCAGAACAGGAGCCGCATCTGCCATTGTCTGCGCAAGATGGCCGGCCGCCTTAAGGACCAGATCAACCTCCTTATCTTTCCGGAAGGAACCTCCACCGATGGGAGCAAGGTGCTTCCTTTTCAGGCGCCTTTTTTCAGCGTCCCCATCATGACGCGCTCGGCCATCGTCCCCATCACCATCGAATACCACCGGCTCGACGGCAAAACGATCGCGCCGGAAAACCGCGATGAGATCTGCTGGTATAATCACATGAAGTTCGCCCCGCATTTATGGAACCTCCTGCGCTTCCGGCGCATCGACGTGCGCGTGGTCGTCCACGAAAAAATCTCTACAGAGACATATCGCAACACCTCGGAGGACCGCAAGAAACTGGCGCAGCGCTGCCACCAGGCGCTGGTGAACTTTGTCAAAGAACACTCCACCGCCTTCAACTCAGACCCTTTCGCCGCCCTGGACGCCGCATAAGAAGCCTTTGCGTTGAGAATCCTCCTGGCTTTTTCCAAACGGCGTAACATTTCGCAAATAAAAATTCCCTCCGTATTTAATCAGTGTATAATAAAAACGTTTTGAGCAACCGGCCGTCCTTGAATTCTCAAGAACGCGCCTCCGCATCCCGCTTTGAGCGGGATATGGAAAAATGACGAGAGGGGAAAATCTATGAAAAAAATTTTTGTGTCCGGTTTGATGCTGCTGACCGTTCTGGGTCTGGCGGGCAATGCCTGCGCGGAGTTTCATCCGTTCAAGCTGCTGCGCCGGGGGGCCACCAATATCCTGACCGCTCCGCTGGAGATCCCCAAACAAACGATCGCTTCCTTCCAGGAAGGCCAGAAAAAGACCCCGCACTTCTCGGCCTGGGTCTTTGCCGGGTTCTTCAAAGGGATCGTTTACGCCATAGGACGCATGGGATCGGGAGCATTCGACGTTCTCACCAGCAATTTTGACCGCAACGGCGACTCTTTGATCAATCCCGAGTACGTTTTTGACGAATGGCCCGGTTCGGCGCCCAAGGAGGAATCTTCCTCAGAAAGACCGGCAGACAGCGCCTCACAGCAGAATCAGTAAGATCTTTTTTCGCGGGCGGGGCCGCGGTCGCGGCCCCGCCCGCACGTTCCACTCACCCTCCCCTCGTCTTCATGCTTTATTTTCTCGCCGGGCTTTTGATCACCCTGGCCGTCTACCTCCCAACGGCCGTGGCATCCTTCATCCGACACGACGATTATTGTTATTTCTTTGCCGTGGCCTCAAAGACCTGCCACGGCATGAACATCTACAGCGCCTACGTCGACCAGGGAAGGCTGCTGCTCGCCGAACTTCAGTGGTGCACGCTCCCGGCGCTTTTCATGCATTCGCCGGACATGCGTTTCTTTGTTCTGCTGCGCCTCGGCAACCTCCTCGTCATCGCCGCGGCCTTCGGGATGTTCGCCTCCTGGCTGGCCCAAAGAACCTCCCTTGGAAAATCCGGAAGCATTTTTCTATCCACCCTGATCTTCACCCTGCCCGGGTATCATTTCTGGGCGGCCCAGGCCCTTTCCGCGGCCAACGCCTTCGCCCTGCTCTTTGCCTTGGCGGCCAGTTTGCTCGTTTGCGAAGCCCCCCGTCCCTTCACGATGAAAAGTCCCGACTTTCTTCTCAAGAATATCCTCGCCGCGGAATTCCTGCTGCTGACGCTGTTCACCTATCAGCCGCACGCGCTTATGTTCTTTTTGCCGGCCGCCGCCCTGCTGTTCT
Source organism: Candidatus Omnitrophota bacterium (assembly GCA_023247755.1). Classification (GTDB taxonomy): domain Bacteria; phylum Omnitrophota; class Gorgyraeia; order Zapsychrales; family JAHFFX01; genus JAHFFX01. Next base: position 11,973 of record JAHFFX010000046.1, read on the forward strand.
TCGCAAGCCGGGAACGCTGGCCGGACACCGCCGGGCGCATCGGTTGGCACCTGTTGCTTTTTCTTTTCTCCTTGGCGCTGTATCTCCTTTTGCAAAAAAAACTCGTATTTCCTTTTTATCATAAGCTGTTTCCGGCGGTCGTCGACCTCGGACAAAAACGCCTGGAATTCTCCCTGGACCTCTCCGGGCTGTGGAAGAATCTCCTTGGGAATCTCGCGAACCCCAAAGCCTATAACCTGTGGTTTCTTGAGAATTCGCCGACGATCGCGAACTTCTTTAAGTTGTTCCTCGGGGGCAGCCTGCTGGCGGCGGGGGTGACTCAACTGATCAACGCATCGAAAGGGGATCGCCCTGAAAATGACCGAAAAGAACTTCTCCAGCGGATCGGCCTGGGTCTGGCCCTGTGGATCGCGGCCCAATGGCCCCAGATATTGCTCGGAAAATTCGATTTTTACCGGGTGACCGTGCACCTTTCTTCCTTTCTGGTGTTCGGCTTCATCTGGAGCATCGGTTTCTGGTGCCGGCTCTCTCCGAACTTGTTCGGAAAGAAAAATATCCGCACCGCGCTGCTCGCGGTCTTCGCCGTCTGCGCGGCCCTCCTGGCGCGGCACAACGCTTACAAGGATTTCGCGCTCATCTCGCGATCCGAATTCGACTATCTTAAAAAAGAGCTCGCCCCGCTTCTGGAGAAAAAAGCGGGCTCCGCCTTCATCATCCGTCCTTTCTACACCGTGCGCGACGCCGACGACGAGCACACCGCCTACACAAGTTTTTTTGAAAATAACTACGGCCTGAAGGGAATGATCAAGCGGATCTGGTTGGAAGAAGGGAAGAATTTCGAGGACCTGGACATCATCAACTTCCCGCAGCGGGTGATGTGGGTCAAGGACCGCGCGGCCATTTGGGGCGCCGCCCACCGGCAACTGCGCATCGACCTCAACCGGCTTTACCAGCTGCACGCGCGGGAGTATCCTCCGACGCGCGCCGGCTCCGCCGTGCCGAAATAAAAATTCAGGGGATCACCCGGCCGGGTGATCCCCTTGAGATTTAGTTGCCCCGCATGGATTCGAACCATGACAACAAGATCCAGAATCTTGGGTCCTACCGTTAGACGACAGGGCAGTATCTACCACAATTTTTATTAGAAAAGATACTGCCCAGTCCCGGTTACCTCAACGACTTCCCAGAAAACACCGGGACAGGGCAATACTTCCACAAATTTATTCCCAGGGAAATGCTGCCCAGGCCTCCTTTGCTTACATCAGGAGGGCAGGGCTCATTCCCTGGTATTTTTTACCAAATATTATCCTGCACCCACTGATCAACGCTCTTAACGGCGCTCATGCCCTGCGCGCAGCCGGAAAGCGTCAGGATGCTGACCGAGAGCACTAATAATAACCAGATCCGTAACATGTTTTCTCTGTGCCTCCCTTCTTCAGCCATGGAACACCGTTTCGGAAAGGCGCTTGACCGTACGGTCCTTGCCCAGCACGGCCATGGTCTCGAACAGTCCCGGCCCCACCGACTTGCCCGTCAGCGCCACCCGCACCGGATGAACCAGCTCCGAGGACGCGATCCCTAATTTTGCGACCAGCTCGCGAAAGACCGACTCGGCAGAGGCCGCGTTAAATTCGGGGATCTCCCTGAGCCGTTCCCCCAGGAGCTTGAATTCCTTCGCGCGGTCCTGGCTCAAGTACTGGACCCGCGCTTCGGAGTCGATGGTGATCGGGTCAACGAACAGGAATTCGCCCCAATAGAAGAAATCCTGCAGCGTCGTCATCCGGGCTTTGAACAAGTTTACAATATTTTCCAATTTTGCACTATCAAAATTCTCGTCGGCCCAGCCGCGCTGTGCAAGCAGTGGCCGCAAAAGCGCGACAAGCGCCGCGGTATCCGTTTGCTTGATATATTGGGAATTGATCCACTCGAGTTTCTCCATGGAAAAAGCGGCGCCCGCCTTATTGATCTTTTTGATGGAGAAATTCTTGAGCGCTGTCGCCATCTTGACGATCTCCTGATTATTGCCCGGCGACCAGCCCAGCAGCATCAGATAATTAACGACCGCCTCCGGCAGGAAACCCATTTTGCGGTACTCGGTGACCGCCGTGGCGCCATGGCGCTTGGACATCCGGCCTCCCTCTTCGCCCATGATCAGGGGCAGATGCGCGAACTTGGGCGGCTTGAACCCCAGCGAGTGGTAGAGGGCGAGCTGTTTCGGCGTGTTGGAGATGTGGTCCTCGCCGCGGATGACGCAGGAGATCTCCATGAGCGCGTCATCGACGACACAGGCAAAACTGTAGGTCGGCGAGCCGTCGGACTTCATGAGCACCTGATCCTTGATCTCGGAGGCGTCAAAGGTAATTTCGCCACGAATCAAATCGAACCATTTGATAATCTGTAAGGGCCCGCCATCCGCTGCTTTATTGGCATCGAGGTCAGCGGGTGGCGAGGTCTCGCCCCGCCGTTCCGACAAAGGTGGGACTATCGGCGGGGCGGACATCTTAAGGATGATGGCTTCCCCATCCTTATAAGCCTTGTCTTCCCCAAGGAGCTTCTGGGCATATTCCCGGTAGATCGGAAAACGATCGCTTTGCTTGTACAGCTCGTCCCATTGGAGCCCCAGCCACTGCATGCTGTCGAGGATCTCATCCAGATATTCCTTCTTGGAGCGCTCCAGGTCCGTGTCCTCGATGCGCAGGATGAACTTGCCGTTCTGGGAACGGGCGTACATCCAGTTAAAAAGCGCGGTGCGGGCGCCGCCAATGTGCAGAAAACCCGTCGGGCTGGGAGCAAAACGGACCCTCATCTTAAGTATCCTTTGGGACAGAACATTCTATTTTGGGGAAAAAGTTTCAGGGGTTGGGAGATGTTTTGGCTTGTTTCAGGAGCCGGCGGATGACGTTGTCCAACCGCTGCCGGTCGGCCCCTTCGATCTGCAGGAATTCGATCCCGGTGTCATAAAAGAGCGGTTTTCGTTTTTCCTCGGCCTTGCGCTGGATGGTCCAGACCACCTTGCCGCAGCACTGCAGGTGATCGCCGAGGTCCAAAAGGTCGATCTCGAGGTCCACCAGGGAAAAAATCCGCAGCGGCCGGTTCAAGGTCACGCAGATGCCGCCGATACCGATGTTCTCGGTATGCGTAAGGATCACATCGGGCTCTCCGGCCTCCCGGCGCAGCGTGATCATGCACGGGTAAGTGACCCGGGGAAATTTGCGCCGATTCGTTCCATCCCGCACTGTCATGTAAATCTCCTTTGGATCCGTTCGATCGAGCGCGCGCTGCCGCTCTTTTCGTCGATATCGAGCACCACCCCGCTTAAGCGCACATCGCCGGTCGCCACTTCGAACCGCGACGGGAGACTGCTTACGAACCGCCGGAC
>JAHFFX010000146.1 GCA_023247755.1 Candidatus Omnitrophota bacterium
TCTTCGCCAACGAGAAGATCGGCCTCACCGGGCCCAACGGCACGGGGAAGTCGACGCTCTTTCGGATCATCCTTGGCGAATACGAGCCCACCGGCGGGAGCATTCAGGTCCAAAAGGGGTTGAACATCGGTTACCTCCGGCAGGAATCGCATTTCGATTCCGACCGGACCGTGCTGGATGAGCTGACCTCGGGAGATGAGCGCGTCAACGCGCTGCGGCAAGAGCAGCATCGGCTGGAGGAAGAGAACAAGGCCGATACCGAACGCTACGGCGATGTCCTGCACGAGCTGGAGGCGCTCGGCATTTACGAACTGGAACATCGGGCGGAGAAGGTCCTCATGGGGCTGGGTTTCAAGGAAGACGATTTCCGCAAGCCCATCAAGAATCTTTCGGGCGGCTGGCAGATGCGCGCGCTCCTCGCCAAGCTCCTCACCTATCGGTACGATCTGCTTTTGCTGGACGAACCGACCAATTATCTGGACCTCAACGCCACGCTTTGGCTCAAGGACTTCCTGAAGAACTACCGGGGCACCTTCGTCATCATCTCGCACGACAAGGTGTTCCTCAACGAGGTCACCAATTACACGATCGTGCTCGAGCACGGACGCATGACCAAGGTCAAAGGCAATTACGAGACGTACGAACTGCAAAAGGAAGAACGCATCAAGAACCTGACGAAGCAGCAGACGGTGCTGGAAAAGAAAAAGGACCAGCTCGAACGTTTCGCCGAGCGCTTTCACGCCCAACCCAACAAGGCCTCCGCCGTGCGTAACAAGCGCAAGATGCTCGAGCGCATCGATGACCAGCTGGACGGCATTTCGGTCCCGGAGGAGCGTATCAGCATCCGGGAGTTCGAATTCCCCCAGACCCGCGAAAGCGGGCATACCGTCATCAATCTCAACCGGGTGAACAAATCCTACGCCGAGAAGAAGGTCTATGAGAACCTGGATTTCGAGATCACCAAAGGCCAGAAGATGTGCCTCGTGGGGCCCAACGGCGCGGGCAAATCGACGTTGTTGAAGATCCTGGCCGGCGCGATCCCCATCGATTCCGGGGTCCGCAAATTGGGGCACCAGGTCGATCTTGGCTACTTTTCCCAGACGAGGCTCGACGTTCTCAACCCGGAGCGTACCGCGTTCGATGAGGTCGCCCTGATGGTGAAAGGCAGCGTCCCCGCCGTGCAGGTGCGCACGCTCCTGGGCATGTTCAACTATCGCGGCGATGATGTTTTTAAGCCGGTGAAGGTCCTCTCCGGCGGGGAGAAAAGCCGCCTGATCCTCGCCAAGCTCCTCATCAATCCGCCGAACTTCATCTGCCTGGATGAGCCCACGACGCACCTCGACATCGACGGCGTGGAAGCGCTGACGCGCGCCTTCCAGTTGTACAAGGGCACGCTGTGTTTCATCAGCCACGACCTTTTCTTCGTCAAGGAGATCGCCAATCATATCGTCGAGGTGGATTCCGGCCAGTTGCGGAACTTTCCCGCGGGGCTTGATTATTATCTGATGAAAAAGCAGGAGCGGGAGGCCGGGGACAAGGAGCGCGAGCGGATGATGCGCTCGGAAGGTCAGCGGATCCGCAACGAGGAACGCCATCGCGAGGGCACGGACAGTCCCGCCGTGAACGAACTGCACCGCCAGCACAAGCAGGCGCTCAAGCGCATCGAAGAGATCAAAAAGGAGGTCAAGGCCCTGGAGAAGGAACACAAGGACCTGGAGACCGAAACCTACATCAAGTCCCGGGTGCTCACTGAAAAGTTCACTGGCCGGGACCCGCAGAGCCTCAAGGAATACGGCCAGCGCCTCAAGGAGATCCAGCGTCGGATCCGCGAGATCGGCACCACCATCGACCGGCTCAACGAGGAAAAGAATCGTATCAGCAAGTAGGGTTCTTCACACGGCCGCCATTCAGTGGACAAAGGTGTTGGCGGCCGCGCCTTTTTTTGCTACCCTAAAGAGGTTATGAAAACAATTCTCTGTCTGTTATTCGTGGTTTTCCTCAGCGGCTGCGCCAAGCTCTCCAACCTGCAGGAACTCCTCACTTTAAAAGACCTCTCGGAAGATCAGGACCGCCAGGTGAAGGTGATCGAGCGCCAGGAGGGGAATTTTCAAAAGATACTGAAAGCGGTGGAGAAAAACGATCTCGCCCAGTATCCAGGCGTCGAGGAATTCCGGAACGCTTTCGGGGAACCGGTCCTTATGCAGGAAGTCCGCAGGAACGGTGTTCCGCTGCAGCAATGGATGTATTGCCATCCCACCGATGTCCTTAAGTCGAGCCGGGTGTACGTTTATTTTGATGAGGACGGGAAACGGTTGGACTGGAAATTCGTGGAATCGATCGGCGATAAGGCGGAGATCCGGCCATGAGCGTGATCAAGATCCACCGGCCGTCGGCCGAGGAACGCAAGCGTCTGGACATCCCGGAAACACCTCAGGCCAGCGGCCCCTGGTCGGTGTGGGAATGCGAGCCCAAGAGCTTCGACTGGAGTTACGCGGAGTGGGAGATCGCGTATATCTATGAAGGGAAGGTGCTTATCAAGACCGCTGGCGGTGAAGTGGAGATAACCTCCGGGGATATGGTGACTTTTCCAAAGGGGCTCACCTGCCGCTGGGAGGTCGTGCAGAAGATCTGCAAGGTTTACAAGTTCGAGTAGATTTGCTTTCCCGGCAAAGGGGGATTAGACTTTAAGAGCGGTATTGGGAACAAGGAGGGGACCATGTCTCGACCATTTAAAAAACCCAAGTACAAGCTCGACCCCAAGAAGTTCGATCCCGCTCCGGAAAAGGAACGCAAGGAAAAAGACTGGAGCGAATCGGACCTGTACCTGGAAATGCTGCGCGAGAAATCCCGGCATCGGCACCGGTAGTTCTGCTCAAGGGTTAAGGGCTCAGAGTTCCGATCTTTTAATTGAAAGCATTGGGGGCTAAGCCCTGCGCCGGTCAATCCATGAAGCAACAAAAGCTTCTGCAGGAAATATACCAAAAGCTTCTGGATCAATTCGGCCCGCAATCCTGGTGGCCCGCCGAAACACCCTTCGAGGTCATCGTGGGCGCCATCCTTACCCAGAACACCAACTGGGGCAATGTCGAGAAGGCTCTGGCCAATCTGAAGAAGCACCGTATCCTGGATCCGCGCGGTTTGCTGGATGTTCCCGTCTCCCGGTTGGCAAAGCTCATTCGCCCGGCGGGATATTTCAATATCAAGGCCCGGCGGCTCAAGAATTTCATCCAAGTATTGTTCGAGGATTATAACGGGAGTCTCGCAGCGATGCGGCGGGAACCTTTAAAGGCGCTCCGTGAGCGGCTGCTGCGGATCAATGGTATCGGCCCGGAGACAGCGGATTCCATACTGTTGTACGCTTTCGGGAAACCCGTTTTTGTGGTGGACGCTTACACCCGACGAATGCTCTACCGGCACGGGCTGGTCCCGCAGCGGATTGACTATCACGGGATCCAGGATCTCTTTAACGCGAATCTCATAACGGACGGCCCGGTCTTCAATGAATATCACGCGCTGCTGGTCCGTCTGGGCAAGGAATTTTGCCGGACGCACCCGCGCTGCGAGCTCTGTCCGTTGAAGCGGACCAGCTACGATCTTCAGCGCCGCTGCCGCGTGTGTTATCGGTTCATCTCCCGGGCCGAAAGGGGATCGCTACCGCCCGGGGAGCTTTGCCGCAACTGCGGCAAAGCTCCCCGGGACGCCTTCCCGGACGGTTCCCGCAAGTCCAAATCGTAAGACTTGGGCTTTACAAGGGAAATCGGAGTTTGTATAATATTGACCAATGCGATGCATCCATGAACAAAGGAGGGACTGATGTGTGATATCCCCGATGGTTCGGAAGCCCTATGGTATTTCGGCATCAGGATCTTTTTCCTGGTCTGGACCATAGCCGTTCCCGTTGTCATCACCACGCGCCTAGAGCGGATCATCAAGCTGCTGGAGGAATCAAAAAAAGAGAACCGGTGAGCTTGTAGCCGGCAAAAGGAGGATTCCGATGCGCCCTAAAAAAATTGTTTGGTTGCCCGTTGCGGTCTTCCTTTTGATAGGTTGGTCGCGTCCCGCTATGGGCGCGAAGTGGGTCGCGGACTGCAAGAACATGCTCTATGTGGCGGACCTTTCCGATCTCATCGTGAAAGGCAAAGTGGTGAAGGTGCAGAAGCAAAAGGATGAAAAGGGCCAGACGTTGGCCTTGGTCGATATTAAGGTCAACAAATACCTGTTGGGCAATGGCGAACCTCTGATCAAGGTGAAACAGGTCCTCCCCCAAGAAACCGCGTCTTCCAATAAGGAGAAAACCTCCAAAAAGAATAAAGCGTCCAAGTCCCGGAACCTTTCTTCGGTTCGGGAGGGGCAGGAAGGTTATCTTTATCTGGTCAACTCGCGGGAGAGAAGTGAAGTGGGTAAGATTTTCCAGCCTACCTGTGATTCGGGAATCACCAGCCGCAAACCCAGCGTCATTCCCCAGGCCATTTACTACGCTCCGTAAAGAAATTTCCCAAAACCCGTTTCTTTCAGAAAATTAAGCTATGTCAACGCAAGTGCTGCTGATCGCCTGTCTTTCCCTCTGCGCCGTCAATCTGTTCCTGCTTCTGGCGCTATGGTTGCGCAAGGCCGCCTCTAATGCGGCGGACCTTCGGCCGCAGTTCGAGGCCCTTGAGAAGAACCAGGAAAAGCTCGAAAGCCGCCTCAAGGATGAGATCGCCAAGAATCGTTCGGAGGCCGGCCAATCCGCCCAGCAGGCGCGCGAAGAATCCGCAAAGAACCTCAACGTGTTCAGCCAGTCGGTTCTTGCGGGCATGACGAACGTCTCCAACCTCCAGAAGAACCAGCTGGATACCTTTTCCCAGCAACTTTCGCAATTGACCAAACTCAACGAGGAAAAACTGGAGAAGGTCCGGTCGGTCGTTGAGGAGCGACTCAAGCATCTTCAGGAAGAGAACAGCCAGAAGCTCGAGAAGATGCGCGAGACGGTGGGGGAGACGCTCCACTCGACCCTGGAGAAAAGACTGGGAGAGTCGTTCCGCCTGGTGAGCACCCAGCTCGAGCAGGTCTACAAAGGGCTGGGCGAAATGCAGACACTGGCTTCCGGCGTGGGGGACCTTAAGAAGATCCTCTCGAACGTCAAGACCCGCGGCACGTTCGGCGAAGGACAATTGGCCAATCTTTTGAGCGAGATCCTCACCCCCGAACAATACGAAAAGAACGTGATCACCAAAAAAGGCAGCCGCGATCCCGTGGAATTCGCCATCAAGACCCCCGGGCACGACGGCCGCATCGTTTATCTTCCCATCGACGCCAAGTTCCCGACCGAAGATTACGAACGGCTGCAGGCCGCGCAGGAGGCCGGCAATCCGCTCCTCATCGAAGAGGCCGGAAAGGCCCTTGAGAACCGGCTCAAGTTCGAAGCGAAGAACATCCGCGACAAATACATCGACCCTCCGAACACGACCGATTTCGCGTTCCTTTTCCTTCCAACGGAAAGTCTCTATGCGGAGGTCCTGCGCCGCCCCGGGCTTGCGGATCTTCTGCGTCGGCAACACAAGGTGGTCCTCACGGGTCCCATGACCATTCTGGCGTTATTGAACAGTCTGCAGATGGGGTTCCGGACCCTGGCGGTGGAAAAACGGGCGGGAGAGATCTGGAATCTTCTGGGGACGGTCAAGACCGAATTCAGGGTGTTCGGGGATTTTCTGGATAAAACGCATAAGAAATTGCAGGAAGCCAGTTCCTCGATCGAGGACGCCGCCCGCAAGTCGCGCACGATCGAGCGGAAGCTGAAGGACGTTCAGGAGCTGCCGGCTTCCTCCTCAACCCCCCTGCTCGAAGAAAAACCCATCGATGCCCTCCTTGAGTGATTATTTCGCCGAACCGGGGCTGGTGGCG
>JAHFFX010000147.1 GCA_023247755.1 Candidatus Omnitrophota bacterium
TAACAGCCGGACAGCTTCGGTTTTAAAGTCTTTTGAATATCGGCCTCGTTTACTCATTAGACACCTCCTATCGGTTATTGTATCCGATTTTGGGTGTCCGTTAAAGTGGGGTTAGCTCAGGTCAGCCCTTTTCCGCGATATTCGCCCTGTCCCCTTTTAAGGCACCTGGCACTTTATTCTCCTAATTAATTCTGTGCGTCTCCCGGAATCAGCGTACTGAATTAATTGGGTTACGTGTCCCCGGAACTCCGGGCCCGCAAGGGGGAATTAATGCCCTCGATCATGCGGGGCCACGACTTGCACCACCGCCGTCGAGCTGTTATGCGATGCGTCGGTGGCGGTGATCGTGATCGTGTATGTCCGTCCCGACCCTTGCCCGTTGCGTTCAGCCCGCAACTGCAGGGTGATGACTCCGGTCGCCTGATCGATGACCGGGGTCGTAAAATCAGGGATCGGATCGCCGTGATTATCCACCTCGGCCGGTTCGCTGGACGAGACGGCAGCCGCAAGAAGCACCGGGCCGCTGTTGTCCGTTGCGTTGGCGTTGATCGTCACATCCACCATTTTGTGGTTCGGCGGCCAGAGGATCCCCGGGTTTACCGAAGGTTGCACGGTGGGGGCCGTTGTATCGATGACGGTGATGGTGATATCCTCGGATACTTCCGGGTTGGTCCCATCTGAAGCCGCCAGCGTAATGACATGCACTCCCAGGGGAAGCCCTCCCGGAATCGTGTACGACGGCAGGGCCAGCGGAGCGCCTCCCGGCAGCGTGCTGATGGAGCCGCTGGTCAATACGAACGAACCCTCCAACCACTTATACGTCAATAAATTCCCATCAAAGTCGGCCACCTGTCCCTGCAAGACGATGGGGCTGCCAAGTTGGACCGTGCCTCCCCCACCGGGAGCGACGACCGGGGAAGAATTGTTGACCGTCAGGATCATCGTATCGGAGGCCGAGGTCTTGGCGTCATTGCCTTCCAGCGTCAGGGTATGTTCTCCGACACTGAGCGGCGGGACACCGGCCAAGTTCAAATCGGCGATCCCGTTGAGCCCCACCGACGCCCAATCCTTCAGAACGAACGTGCCTTCCAGCCAACGGTAGGAGAGCGAATCTCCGTCATGATCCGTGATTTGGCCGTGCAATACCGTGCTGTTCTGCTGCGCGGTGCTCATCGAATGGTTATCGCCTGCCTCGACGGCCGGCGGTTCGTTGATATTGGCCACGGCCAGGCCGACCGCGGCGGTGTTGATGACGATATCCTGCTGCTGGGCCACATTAAAATGCCCGTCGCCCGATCCCGGATAAACGGAGATCTTGCCGGCGGAGAGGTTGCCGATGACGGCATCGAGATTGCCATCGCTGTTAAAGTCGGCGACCTCAAGGCCGTTGGGAATGCCCCCGAGATTTTCGACCGGTGTTGTGACCTGGGAGTTGAACGCGTGGTGCGCGGCGTCCCAAAGAAAAACCGAAAGCGACCACGCGCCGCTAATCTCCTGGAAAGTAAACAGGTCCGCATAACCGTCATTATTAAAATCCCCCAGTCTGACAAAAGAAGGACCCCCGGGCCCCTGCACAATCGCCGGGATATCCTGGCGCTCAAAGGTGCCGTCGTTATTGTGGTTGAAATAAACTGTGAGGAATTGGCTGGAGCCGTGAGAGAAGACCAGATCGTCGTCTCCGTCCTTATCCAGATCGCTGACCTCCACACTTTGCGGGTTTCCGCCCGCATCCAGCTGCTGGTCCCTGGAGAAACCGCCGTTGCCATCCCCGTAGAGGATCGTCACTTTCCCGTTATCCCAGTTGCAGACCACCCCATCGAGTTTCCCGTCGTGGTTGAAATCGCCGCTGGCGACATTGTTCGCCCGGCCCTGGACCGGCCAGGGGGATCCGGCGGTAAAATTCCCGTGTCCGTCGCCGGTAAGGATCTCCACCTGCCCGCCCGGGAACCAGTTCGGCACGAGAATATCCCAATGATGGTCATTGTTGAAATCGCCGATCGCGACCCCGTTGGAAGACTCAAAACCCAGGGAAAAAGCGGTACGGGCTCGAAACGTTCCGTCCGGGTTCCCGAACAGAAAGGACAAGGCATGCTCTCCCGATCTGCCGCCGTTGATATAGACCAAATCGATGTTGCCATCCTCGTTTAAATCCGCCGCTTCGACCGCCACCGGAAGACCGCCAACGTTCAGATCCGGTTGCCGGGTAAAGGTCCCATCGCCGTTATTAAAAATCACCGTCCCCGAAGCGGTCGAGACATTGGCGGACAGGATATCAGCGTTTTGCAATACCGGCTGCGCGTTCACGGCGGATGCGGCGGCAAAAAACAAGCACAAGGCAATACCGAAAACTCTTTTCATCGCACACTCCGTTCTTTTTTGGTTTCAGGTTTTTTGTTGCGGTCAGCGATCATTGTGGTCGCGACTGGCGCAAAGTGGATATTTTGTCAGGGCATCGGATTTGGGATTGGAACAGATTGTGGTTGGAGTAGATTATCACAGCGGAAGCGATTGACAAACAGTTGTTTTGTTTTTGTATGAGAAACTGCGGGCTTTCTTTGGGGAATCTCGATCGGCAACCCCATTTTTTTATCCTCCCGGCCCATCCATCTTGCGTTGGGGGAAATCGGCGGGGCGCGCGAGAGACGCGCAATTCGCGAGGGCCGATCGAAGGGGCCGCCGGCGTTTCCGGCGAGGGCGGCCCGGGGCGACCGCTCCTCAATTCCACATCTGCGCCGGCGGCGCGCGAACTCGGGCGCCCGTGATCGTCAGCGCCCAACTTCCTATTTCAAGAATTTCTTGGGCGGCACGATCGTGCCTTCGATGTGCGCATTGCCCCAGCGGATCATTTCCATCAGCAGGGGCCGCAGGTCCTCCCCGCGGCGGGTCAGCCGGTATTCGTAACGCACCGGGGTTTTGGTGTAGGGGCGCTTTTCGATGAGGCCCGCCTCTTGCAGGCGCTGGAGGCGCTCGGTGAGGATATTGGTCGCGATCCCTTCGGGAGATTTCAGGAATTCCTGGAAGGCCTTTTTCTTGAGGAACAACATGTCCCGGATGACCAAAAGCGTCCATTTGTCCCCGATCAGATCCAGCGTATTGGTCAGCGGACACGCGGAACGCGTAAGGCAGCCCGTGATCTTACGGTTGGCTTTCGAGGTTTTCATGGATTGATTATAGCAAATTGGGGGCATGTTCCGGGTTTTCCTTGCGGAACATGCCCCCTTACGGCTTTCGCGGACGGGCTTATTTGCCCGCCTTGGCGTTCATGGCTTCCATCACGAACTGCGAATAATCCTTGTAACACTTTTGATAGAACGGCTGGGCCTTGAGACCGGCACGCCACTTTTTGAGCGAAGGATACTGGTCGATCGTCTTGATCTGGGCCAGTTCACAGGGGTCCAGGATCGCGAGAAGATTGAGGTCCGCCAGACTCATGTCCCGGCCGGCAAGATAGGGGTTCTGGGACAACTGCTTCTCCAGGACCGGAAAATACTTGTCCAGGAACTCGAGCCCGACCCTGACCGATTCCTCATCCGACTTCTGACCGGTCATGGGCGCGAATACCCGGTTAAAAAGGACACGCCCCAGCGCTTGGCCGACGTGGATCGAGGCATAATCCATCCAGGCGTCGATGACCGCGCGCTTCTTGTTATCCTGCGGGTAAAGCGGCGAATTGTTGGCCACGGCCAGATACCGGTTGATGGCATTGCTTTCAAAGAGCGTAAAGCCGTCGATGTCGATGGCTGGGACCTTGCCCGTTGGGCAGAGCTTGAGGTACTCCTCGGCGCGGTTCTCGCCGGCGATGGGGTTGGTCTGCACCCACTCGTATTGCAGGTTCAGATGATTAAGGCAGTAGCGCACCTTGCTTACGTTGAACGACAGTCCTAATCCATACAACTTGATCATAGCGGCCTCCCGGCTTAAAGGGTTACAGTTGCTTGCATTTTTCAAGCGACCGGCCAACAGAATAACATTGTCACTTTCAAATTGCAAGTTATTCTTGCGAAGTGACCCGGCGGACTACTGCTTCAATACAATGAACGGATAATCCTCCAGCGGGTCCGGCCAGCGCGTCGACTGGGGCTCTGGGTCGCTGGGTAGCTGGGTACCCAAGACCTTCTTAAATTGCTTCTCCAGCTTCCCTAAATGGTCCTTGAGGTCCAAACCCATGTACACCGGGTGCCGGGCGGCGACTTCGCCCAAGAGCTCGGCGCCGCCCGCATAATGGATCTCCACCCCCCGCCGGTCCTGCAATTGCCATTTGTAGAACGCCGCCGCGATCTTGATGAGGCCCTGCAGGAAATGCGCTTCGATAACGACCGGAGGGAATTCCCGCCACAGCCCTTCGAAGGCCTCGTGGGCTTCCCACCAGTAGGCGTAGTTGTAAAGGTCCACGCCGTAGAGATACGTTTCATTCGTCGACCAGTTCTCCAGCGTCAGGGTCCCGGGATCTTCCTCTTCCTTGCCGTACAAGTGCCCGGCGGGATCGGCGGTGGGATGGGGATTCTCACCGAGAATAAATCGGTACGGTGGAAACGGTTTTTGCGAGTAGCGGGCGTGCGGGGGATTGGGGGTGGAGTGGAAAGTCATGGGGTAGTCTTGTCGTTTAATATATGGGTGACCCAGTGCGCCAGCGACCCGGTTACCCAGGTTTTATAGCCCGTAATTTAGTTGGCCTGGGTGGCCGGGTCACTGGGTCGCTGGGGCACCCTAAGTATTAATTTATTATAACAGCCGCTCGATTCCCCCCATCGAAAATTTCTCATCCCTCCCTTTACCCCGCTCCCCGCTTTGCTATACTAAAATCACTTATGCGAATACCCGCGCTAACGGTTGCGGTCTTCCTTTCGATCTCGCTGACGGGCCTGGCCCGCGCCGCCGAGATCCTGCAGGTGTCGCACCTCGAACTGCTGGGCGCTTATTCCGAGATCAAGAAAGGCACCACCGACATGGGCCAGGACCTGTCGGGCTTCTGGGCGCCGGTCATCAAGCTCTCCGACACCTACTGCATCATTCCGCTGATCGACGTGCACCTCAACCGCGTGGCCCAGTTCCTTCCTGAAGAAGAAGGCAACCGCATCAACAATTCCTATTTCACCACCAACGCCAACCTCGCCTTCCGCAAGGAGTTCGCGCCGGGCTGGTTCACCAAGGTCACCGTGCTCGGCACCTGGAACTTCATGAAGGAATCCGAGGAAGAGCAATGGGGCAAGGGGCTGTACGATTACCACGACACGGGGCTTAACCTGGAACTGCGCCACAACAAGAAGACCGACACCTATGAGGGCAACGCCGCGTTCTCCGTTGAATACTACCGCCGTAAATATCCGAACTTCCAGACGCTCATTTCCGAAACGACCGTCACCCCTCCCGAGATCGACGAAAAGGATTACCACGCGGTCAAACCCAAGGTGCGGCTGGACTATGCCAACGCCGGAGGGCTCAATCTCTACGCCCAGCCGTACTTCGAACAACGGCATTATGAGGACAAGCATCTGGTCCTCGACGACGGCACCCTGGACCTTTCGCGCCGCCGGCGCGACCAGGTCAGCTCCATGGATTTCGGCGTGAGCCACCCCCTCCCCTGGGAAAGGCTCACGGCGGGGCTCGACAACAACGTCACGCACAACCACAGCAATATGGCCTATTACGACACGCGCTCGACGCTCGATTTGTCGGATGACGTGTTCACGCCCGATTACTACGCCTACGACAGCGGCTCGATCTCCCCCTGGCTCGAATACAAGCAGGAGCTGGGCGAGGAGAAGATCCTGCGCGCCCGGATCACCTACACCTATTTCTACCGCCGCTACACCGACCGCAAGGCGCAGGGCGTCGACGGGAACTACAAGCCCGAGGACGAACGCGACCGGG
>JAHFFX010000047.1 GCA_023247755.1 Candidatus Omnitrophota bacterium
GATCGATTCCATGTCCAAAGGTGGAACTCTCCTGATCCGCAGCCGATTCCAACCGGAAAAAACAGCGGGAACTTCCCAATATCCCCCCTCCGGCAAGGTCATCATCGAGGTGGAAGACAGCGGATCCGGTATCCCCGATGAAGTTCTCCCAAAGATTTTTGAACCTTTCTTTACCACGAAACGGTCCCGGGGCGGCACCGGGCTCGGGTTGCCGATCGTGCGCAATATCATCCAGTTGCATCGCGGAACGATCCAGATCGTCAACCGAAAGGAAGGCGGGGCGCGGGCGGAATTGATCTTCCCGAATTTAGCGGAAAGGGTGGAGAAGGTCGCTCCCATCTTATGAGACCGGTACATTCCTTACTAAAGCGGCAGCTGAAGCGGCACTTGAACGTCGAGGACCCTGGCGCCCTTCCTCCCGAATGGCGGCCGTTCTTGGAATCGATCAACGAGGCCTACCACCAGTCGGACGCGGACCGCGTGATGATCGAGCGCTCGATGGAGCTCAGCTCCCAGGAACTGCTTTCGATTAATGCCCTGACGAAGGAGCGGGAGCGCCGGCTGAGAACGCTCTTGGAGAACGTGAGCCTCGTGGCGGTGGGGCTGGATAAGGACGGCCGGGTCGAATACGCCAATCCCTTTTATCTCAAGCTTACCGGTTTCTCCGAGGCCGATGTCCTGGGCCAGCCCTGGTTTGATCGGTTCGTGGTTGGGGGGACGGGGGGTCAGACGCACCAGGCCTTCCGGAGGATTATGGAAAGCGAGTTCTTCCCCCAGTATGAAAACGTCATCTTGCGAAAAGACGGAGAGGAGCGGAGGATTTCCTGGAACACGACGCTTCTGCGAGATGAGAAAGGAGACATCATCGGCACCCTGAGCATCGGTGAAGATATCACGGATAAACTAAAGCTGCAGCAGCAGATGATCGATAATGAAAAAGCAAGAACGATCGCGCAGCTGGCCGGGGGTGTGGCCCATGAGGTCAAGAATCCGCTGGCCGTCCTGCTGCAGGGGCTGGAATACTTCATCCGGCAGATCGATTTCGGGGACAATAAGATCATCCCGGCGATCCTAAAGGACATGCAGCACGCCGTGCTACGGGCCGATTCCATCATCAAAGGATTGCTCGACCTTTCCCGTCCACCGCAGATGTCGCTTAAGCCGGAAAATATAAATCCTATTTTGGAGAATAGCTACTTATTGCTGAAAAATAATTTCGATCGACGGCATATTCGTTTGGAATGGAAACTGGATCCGGCGCTTCCGATGGTTGTCGTGGATAAAGAAAAGCTGCTGCAGGTCTTTATCAATCTTTTTAATAATGCCTCCGAGGCCATGTCGCAAGGAGGAGGCGTGATAACGGTTTGCACCTCCACTGTGAAATCGGAAGGAGGGCATTGTGTAGTGACCGTGATCGAGGACACGGGCTCGGGGATCCCTCCCGATGTGATGAGCCGTATTTTTGACCCGTTCTTTACGACCAAGCGTGGACAGGGAGGGACCGGGTTAGGGTTGCCAATCGTCAAGAATATTATGCAATTGCACGGAGGAACGATAGAAATCCGCAATCGAAAAGAAGGGGGAGCGCATGTCAGGCTGGAGTTCCCCGTAAGAAAAATAAATCAAATGGCGATGGGATTTGCGGAACAAGGGTGACGTAAGTCGCACCGCCGAGATTGAAGGAGGAATCATGGCTAAGAAAAAGGTGCTGTTGGTGGATGATGAGGAAAGCTTGACGAAATTGATCAAGCTCAATCTCGAGGCGACCGGGCAGTTCGAGGTCAGCATCGAGAATCGGGGGACCGAAGCGGTCAAGGCCGCGCGGGCCTTCAAGCCGGATATCATACTGCTGGATGTGGTCATGCCGGACATGGAGGGTTCCGAGGTCGCGCAGCGGCTCAAGGAGGATGGGGCGCTCAAATCGGTCCCCATCATATTCCTGACGGCCACAGTGACGGCGGAGGAAGTGAGTCAAGCGGGTGGCACGATCGGTGGCGAAATGTTTTTGGCCAAGCCCGTGAACGTCCAGCAGCTCGTTGACGCCATCGGGCAGCACGTCCACTGAGCTCTCGTTTGCGGATGATTGTGTAAAAGCATGGAATACGTCGTTATTCCTATCGTATCTTTTGGGGCGTCGCTGCTGACGTTCTATTCCGGATTTGGGTTGGGGACCCTCCTCATGCCGGTGATGGCGATCTTTTTCCCGCTGGACGCGGCGGTGGCGGTAACGGCCGTCGTGCATTTCCTCAACAACCTCTTCAAATTGGTTTTGGTGGGGAGGAAGGCCGATGCCGGGATCATCCGTCGGTTCGGGATCCCGGCCGTTTTGTCGGCTCTGGTGGGCGCGTGGCTCTTGTTGCGGATGCAAAATCTCGCGCCGCTTTTCAGCTATTCCATCGGTTCCAGGGCCTGTTTTGTGACGACGTTGAAGATTGCCATGGCGGTCATCATTATGGGTTTTGTGATCCTGGAGGAACGGCCATTTTTTACGAAGCTCGCCATCGATCCGCGGTGGCTTCCCGTGGGCGGGGTGTTAAGCGGATTTTTCGGCGGGCTGTCCGGCCATCAGGGGGCGTTAAGGAGCGCTTTTCTGGTGAAATGCGGATTGGGGAAAGAAAGCTTTATCGCAACGGGGATCGTCATTGCCTGCCTCGTTGATTTTTCCCGTTTGGGTGTTTATGCCACCCATAGGCCGGAAGCGGATTGGGGAAAACAAGGCGGTGTTCTGGCCTTGGCGGTTATCGCCGCTTTTTCGGGCGCCTGGTTCGGGAACCGGATATTGAAAAAGGTTACGATGGGCGCCGTGCAAAGAATCGTTTCCTTGCTCTTGTTTGCCGTCGCCGTCGCTTTGGGCGCCGGGCTCATTTAGTTCGACCTCAAGCTCAATCGAAGGATTGACACGCCCGGGCTCTTCCGTTATGATGGACAAGTTCTTGATGTCACAAAAATTATTTAAGCTAAAAGGAGAGCCGTATGGCCCAATCCGTGTCCCCTAACCCCGAAGAATGGTCCAAAGAGCAGAAAGAGCTCTGGGCCGAGCTGGAGCGTCATTGGGACCTCTTGATCAACGCCAAGGTCGCCGATTTTCTCGAATACATCCATCCGGAGTTCCGCGGTTTCGGCCACGAAAGCCCTTTGATGGTGGACAAGAAATGGCTCGCGCGGTGGGTCGGTTTCTGGTGCGAGACCACCAAGTTCCCCATTCACTACATCAGCCCGATCAGCTGCGGCATTTTCGGGACCATCGGCATTCTCCAGTATTATCTGTTCACCATTGAAAAGAGCGCGGACGGGGCGGGGCGTTCCGTTCGCCGCTATACCATGACCTGGATGAAGGAAAGCGGCAAGTGGAGGGTCATCGCCAGCCACAATAACGTCGCCACCGAACAGGTGAAGGCCAGGTAAATATCCGCTCCACCGTTTCCTCGAAGCGCTGTCCTCCGTCCGGCCGCGGCATTTTTCCTTCAAGGAAAAAACAAGAAATTGATACCCTTTTAACAGGCTTTTTGCATAATAACTACTCATGGATATCCTGAGCGCCGCCATCCTGGGGGTCGTTGAAGGCATCACCGAATTCTTGCCTATTTCATCGACCGGCCATTTGATCCTCGCCTCCCGATTGCTGGGTTTGGAACAGACGGAGTTCCTCAAGAGCTTCGAGATCGCCATACAGCTGGGGGCGATCCTTTCGGTGATCGCGCTTTATGGCCGGCGGTTTCTATTGAACCGGGCGATCCTTCTGCGGCTGGCGGCGGCGTTCGTCCCAACGGCGGTCATCGGCCTGGTCCTTTACAAGCTCATCAAGCATTTCTTTCTTGGGAACCAGTACGTTGTCCTGTGGGCCTTGTTCGCGGGCGGTATCCTGCTGATCCTTTTTGAGAAATGGCACAAGGAGGAGTCCGGGGCAATGGACCAGCTGGAGAAGATCCCCATCGGGAAGGCGGTCGCCATCGGCGCGTTCCAGTCGCTCGCCGTGATCCCGGGTGTTTCCCGCGCGGCCGCCACGATCATCGGTGGTCTCCTCCTGGGCCTGACGCGCCGCACGATCGTCGAGTTCTCGTTCCTGCTGGCCATGCCGACGATGCTGGCGGCCACGGTCCTGGACCTGCTCAAGAGCGGCGGAGGTTTTTCCGGTGGCCAGTACGGTTATCTTGCCGTCGGCTTCAGCACCTCGTTCGTGGTGGCCATCGCCGGCATCAAGTTCCTGCTCGCCTTCATCAAGAATAATAATTTTGTCGCTTTTGGCGTTTACCGGATCGTTGTTTCCGTTTTCTTCTATTTCTGGCTCTTGCGCTGAACCATCCGCTTAGTCCCTGCTTCGTGCCCCAGCATCTTCCTTGATTCTTCACTTGACATCCGAACGGGCCGCATATATGATTCGCTGAGCAAATAGTTAACTACATTAACTATATCGTGTATGGATATCCACAAATTCAGTAAAAGAATGATCGAGCTCATGCCGCAATGCATCCGCGGCTTTTCCCGCCATGAATCCAACCATCTCTCCCGGGGCAAGATCACGATGCCGCAATTCTGGGTCCTCGAGTATCTTTCCCGCAAGGGCGAAAGGGGCATGAGCGAACTCGCCGCCTTCCTTAATATATCCCGTCCGGCCGCTACCGGGCTGATTAATCGGCTGATCGCCCAGCGTTTGGTCAGCCGGGAAGATGTCGAACACGACCGGCGCGAGGTCAGGGTCAAGATCACCCCGAAGGGGAAGCGGATCGTTGCCAACGTTTGGGAGCAAAAGCGACACACGCTGATCCGGGTCTTCTCGAAGCTTTCCGCCCGGGACCGCGCGCAGCACCTTATGATCCTGGAGCGGGTCGTCGGTATCCTTTGCCAGACGCCGGTGGTCAAAAGGCCCCTGGCCCGGGGCTTCGGCAAACGTTTGAACTCCGTGATCATCATCGGAACGTTCTTCTTGTCGCTGGGTTCCGTCCAGATTTCCCGCGCCGCCGAGGAACGGCTCACCTTGCAGCAATGTTATCAATTGGCCCTTAAGCAAAGCGAGAAGGTGGCCCTGCAAAAAGAATTGATCGAAGAGGCCAAGGCCCATTTCCTGCAGGCCGTCAGCGGCATGCTGCCGGACCTCGCCTTCGAGTATTCGGAACAGTACCAGCACGGCCCGGGCGGCAGCAACTTCACCCTCCGGGAAGCCCCCGAAGGGAAATTCACCGCCAGTCAATCGCTATTTGCCGGATTCAAGGAGATCGCCGCCGTAAAGGCGGGCAAGGCCGAACGCCGTCAGCGGGAACTTGAGCTGCGGCGTGCCCGACAGATCCTTTTTACGGATGTTTCCGATGCGTTCTATCAATTCCTTTCCTATCAGCAGGAAATGGCCGCGCTCGATACGACCAAGACGGCCCTCAACGAGCGCCTGCAGGAACTGGGCAAACGCGTCGAGCTGGGCCGTTCCCGTCCCAGCGAGGTCGCCAGCGCTGAGGCCCAGCTGCGGCACATCGAATCCGACTGGGAACTGCTTTTCAGCGAACAGGAGATCTTTCGGCAACTGCTGGAATTCCTGACCGGGGGAACCGTTTATGCGGTCGCCGATGAGGACCAGGAGGAGATCAAACTGGACGGCGAAGAGTATTTCATTTCCAAGGCGGGAGGGCGTCCGGACGTTCTGGCGGCGAAGGAAGCGGTCACCGTCGCCAATAGTCTGGTCGCTGTGGAGCGTGCCGAGCTCCTTCCCAAAGCCACGCTGGACGCGAATTATTACACCAAGCGCGTCGGCAATGCCAAAAGCGTGGATTGGGATGTGACGCCGAAGGTGGAAGTCGCCATCCTTAACGGCACGGAAACCATCGGGGCGGTCAAGTTGGCCCGTTCGCAGGCGAACGCGGCCGCGATCCAGTTGCAATTGGCGGAACGCAACGCCCGATTGGAGATCCTTAACGCCTACACGAGATTGAAGGCCTTGCAGACCCGCAACAAGGCCCTGGAAAAAGCGCTCGCCGCCGCCGAAAAAAGCTATAACCTTCAGCTGGAAGATTATGGGTTGAACCTCGTCAACAATCTGGAAGTCCTGCAGGCGTTGGCGGACCTCCAGGACCGTCGACGGGAATTCATCGCCACGAACAGTGAGCTGAAAAGGGCGCTTTGGAACCTTAAGGTCGCCATCGGAGAAATAGACCAATGACCCTGTCCGATCTTTCCATCAGAAGGCCGGTGTTCGGCTGGATGCTCATGATCGGCATCTTTGTGTTCGGCTTGATCGGCTTTAACCGCCTGGGGATCAGCCAGCTGCCGGACGTGGATTTTCCCACGGTCCAGGTGGTGGTGACTTGGGAGGGGGCGGCCCCGGAGGTCATGGAAACGGATGTGACCGATATCATTGAAGACGCGGTCATGAGCGTGGAGGGCATCAAGGAAGTGACTTCCGTCTCAAGGCAAGGCCAGGTCCAGCTCACCATCGAATTCAATCTCAGCCGCAACATCGACGCCGCCCTGCAGGAGATCCAGACCAAGATCGCCCAGGCCCAGCGCAACCTTCCCAAGGATATCGATCCGCCGGTCGTTACCAAGACCAATCCGGAGGACCAGCCGATCATGTGGGTGGCCATGACCGGAAAACTGCCGCTGCGGGACCTCACCCACTACGTCAATGAGGTCCTGAAAGATCAATTCACTTCCGTTTCCGGCGTGGGGGACGTTCGTTTGGGAGGGTATGTCGAACCCAGTCTGCGGCTGTGGTTGAACGCCCAGAAAATGCAGGAAAAAGAACTCACGGTCGAAGATGTCCTCAGCGCGATCAGCTCCCAGCATGCCGATCTTCCGTCGGGTTATATCGATACCGGTCCCAAAGAGATCAATGTCCGGGTTTACGGGGAGGCGTCCACGCCCGAAGAGTTCGAGAACATCGTCATCCCGCAACGCGTGCGGGGCGGGCCCATCTGGAATCAATTGCGGTTCTCGGACATCGGCTCCGTCGAAGACGGTCTGTCCGACCTGCGTCGCATTTCCCGCAGTTTGGGGGAGACGGCCATCGGCCTGGGGATCGTCAAGCAGCGCGGCTCCAATGCCGTGGCCGTGGCGGACGCCGTGCGCGCCAAAATAAAAGACCTGCAAAAGCAGCTGCCTCCCGACACCCAGCTGCGGGTCGTCTTCGATACGACCCAGTTCATCAAGGCCTCGGTGCATGACCTGAAGCTCAACCTCTTTTTGTCGATCCTGCTGACCTCCATCGTCTGTTATTTCTTTTTGGGGTCCTGGAGCGCCAATCTGAACGTCATCCTCGCGATCCCCACCTCGGTGATGGGGGCGTTCATGGTGATCTATTTTCTGGGGTTCACGATCAATACGTTCACCATGCTCGCGCTTTCGCTGGTCATCGGGATCGTGGTGGACGACGCGATCATGGTCCTTGAGAATATTTCGCGTTACCAGGAACAGGGGAAGTCCCGTCTCTCGGCCGCGCTCATCGGGGCGCGGGAGATCACCTTTGCGGCGCTCGCGTCCTCCATCGCCATTCTGGCCATCTTCGTCCCGGTGGTTTTCATGCAGGGGATCGTCGGACGGTTCTTTTTCCAGTTCGGCGTCACCATCTCGGTTGCGGTCATCTTCTCTCTGCTCGAAGCGCTGACGATCACGCCGATGCGCTGTTCGCAGTTCCTGGTCGTCGGGCATACCACGCGGCTGGGCGGATTTGTCGACCGGTTCATGAAAGGACTGGCGCGCCGCTACCATGATTCTCTGAATTTCTGCCTGGACCGGCCCCGGAGGGTATTGTTCGGCGCGGTTCTTATCTTTGTATTGTCCTTGTCCATAACGGCTTTTCTTAAGAAAGAGTTCACCCCTTCGCAGGACCAGAGCCGGTTCCTCGCCCGGATCATGCTGCCTTTGGGGTCTTCCATTGAGAAGACGGATGAAGTGTTCAAACAGGCCGAGAAGTACCTCATGGAGCGGCCCGAGCTGGCGAGCTATTTCAGCGCGGTGGGCGGATTTGCCGGAGGCCAGGTCAATCAGGGGTTCATTTTCATCACCATGAAAGCGCCACCCGACCGCCCGGTCGTCAACGGCCATCATATAACGCAGCAGGAGTTCATGCAGATTGCCCGCAAGGCGTTCAACGGGATCGAAGGGGTCGATCGCGCGGTCATCCAGGACCTTTCCCTGTCGGGATTCACCGCGCAGCGCGGTTTTCCCGTGGAGTTCACCGTGCGCGGGCCGGACTGGGAAAAACTGGGAAGCTTAAGCAAGGAGATCACCCAGCGCATGAAGGATTCGGGAGTGATGACCGATGTGGATTCCGACTATGACCTGGGCATGCCCGAGCTGCAGATCCGTCCCGATCGCGTCAAGGCCGCGCAGCAGGGCGTGAGCATCGTTTCCATCGCGAACACCGTCAACGCCATGGTGGGAGGCGTGCGTGCCGGCAAGTTCACGAGCAACGGCAAACGCTACGACATTCGGGTCCGTCTCAACGAAGTCGACCGCGCCGACCCCAAGGACATCGGCAAATTGTGGGTCCGCAACCAGACCGGAGAGCTTGTTCCGCTCTCGTCGGTGGTCAACTCGGAAGTAAAGCCCACGCTTTTTTCGATCACCCGTAAGAACCGTGAACGCGCCATCAGCATTTTTGCGAATGCCGCCCAGGGCCACTCCCAGCAGGAGGCGCTGAGCGCCGTTTCCAAGATAGAAAAAGAGCTCTTACCGGCAGGATATCATATGGTCTTCTCCGGAGGCACTCAGGCGTTCAAGGAGTCTTTCCAAAGTTTGATCTTCGCTCTGGTCCTGGGGCTCTTCGTGGCCTATATGGTCCTGGGAACGCAATTCAATAGTTTCATCCATCCCTTCACGGTGCTTTTGGCGCTGCCGTTCAGCGTCACCGGGGCTTTTCTGGCCCTTTGGGTGAGCCACACCTCGATCAATCTTTACAGCATGATTGGACTTGTACTGCTCATGGGGATCGTCAAGAAGAACTCTATATTGTTGGTCGATTTTACGAACGTGCGCCGCCGGCAGGGGATGAACGTGCGGGAAGCGCTGCTGGACGCCTGCCCGATCAGGCTGCGGCCGATCCTGATGACCTCCATCGCCATGATCGCCGCCGCCGTACCGGAGGCGCTTTCGTTCGGGGCGGGCTCGGAAACGGTCGCACCCATGGCCGTTTCGGTGATCGGCGGGGTGGCGATCTCCACGGTCCTGACCCTCTTCGTGGTGCCCTGCGCTTATCTTTTGTTCTCCCGCTTTGAGAAGCCATCGGCTTATACCAAGGAAGCCGAGGTCCTTGAGGCCGAAAAAAGCTTGCGTTAAGCCCATCCGCAGAACTTTCCCGGTAGCGATGATCCCGGTTCTTGTCCGCGATATCGGCGTATCCTCGGTTGGTTCGTTCTTTCTCCCGCCGGGGAATAAACGGGAACTATTTTGGTTTGAAGCCAAGGCGGATGGTGTATAATGTCTTTCGGTTGGCCCGTCTTCTTTGAGGTATTCGGCGAGAGTTTCAAGGAAGAACAATGTCAAAGCGTATCCTGATCATCGAAGAAAAGGAAGGGGACAGCCGCGATCTCGGTAACCGTCTTCAGGAGGCAGGGGCTTCGGTGGTCACCGTTGCCGACCCTATCGCGGGGATCCGGCAGTCCCAGGACATAAGGCCGGACCTCATCATTCTCGATCTGATCGCGCCCGGCGATGCGGGTTATGCGGTCCTTGAGCGGATCCGGTTATCCGCCGAGACGCAAAAGACCGCGGTGATCGTGCTGGCCGGCAGCGGATTTCCGGAAGACAAGGACCGGATCGTCCTTTGCGGGGTTTCCCGATATATCGAAAAACCCTATGAACTTAAAATCGTTGAACAGGAGGTCAAACACGTGATCCGCGAAGGAAGAACCACCCCCAAGATCGTCGTCGTCGATGACGACCCCATGCTGGTTAGAATGCTGCAGACCCGCTTGAACGCGACCGGTTTTGATGTTGTGCCGGTCACCGACAGCGAGGAGGCCCTGAAGGTCGTGAATGCCGAAGACCCCAATCTGGTGATCACGGACATCATCATGCCGAACGTTTCCGGCTGGAAGATCACCCAGGAGCTCAAGAACAACCCCCGGTTCAAGGGACTGCCGATCATCCTGCTCAGTTCCCTAATCGAGAAGGAAGGGAACGCCGAGCGCCATGAGATCGGCGATTATTTCATGTCGAAGCCCGTGATGATGGATAAGCTGATCGCCAAGGTCCAGGAAATGCTCGCCTCCGGGCCGATCGCCTAACCGATCCCCCAGACCAAGAACACCATGCCCAGCCTCATCAGCGTAGCGAAAAAGAACGACATCGCCTGCGGCAAGGCGCTCTCCGTTGCGGTCGGCGCCCGACGTGTGGCGCTCTTCAACGTCGACGGAAAATTCTTCGCGATCGAAGACCAATGCACGCACGCCGGAGCATCCCTCGCCGAAGGCACCCTCGCGGGAACGGTGGTCACCTGCCCCTGGCACGGCGCCACTTTCGACGTCGCCACCGGCGCGGTCCTCAGCGCCCCGGCCTTCGAGAACGTTGCCACTTACAAAGTTCAGGTCCAGGGCGAAGACGTTCAGATCGAAACGCCTTGAACGGGAACTGACGTGAACGGAAAGAACATGACAAAGTCTGCGGTTTTGGTGCTTGTTCTGACGGTGGTCTTTGCCGCTGCGGCTTTTCCCGACGATTCCTCTTCCCCCCAGTCTCCCGCAACTGATCCCTTGCCGTCCCACGAATATCTCCTCAGCCATTTCGTTCCGCAAGATTCTCCGGAAGATTCTTATCGTCTGGAGCTGACACTGCTTTCCAAGGGGGTGTATTGCTACGACCTGCCGATCTTCGACGCCGATTGGCGCAAGCGAGGGGACAAGGTCATTCACCATGATCTTTTCATGAGGACCTGGAAGGACGTTAATTTTCCTTTTCGATCTTTGATCGCGGGGGATCGCGCGGTCGTTTATTATCCGGATCATATGAATTTGGGCCCGGTGTTCCTGAAAAAAGAAGAAAGCGGTTGGGTGCTCGACCGGACCCAAACGGAGGAGCTGATCGCGCTGGGCCCCAAGTTCTGGGTGGTGCTGGACAAGAAGTCCCCCTACTTTTCGCTGCTCTCCGAATTGTTCGAAATGGAACGCACCGAGATTGCGACAAAGGTCTGGGGGTACCGGCCCACAAAGCTGGTTCACCCGGATACGGCCTTATGACTCGATTCGCCCGATGCCGCGGCTTTTCTAAAATTTGTTTGTGGTTGCTCATGGTATTGCTGACGCCTTGGGCCGCACTGGCCGCCCCCGCCGACGGACCGCCGGAGTCTCTCGGCGGAGGAAAGTACCGCGTCACGGTCTCTTCCAAAATTCATACCATCGACCGGATCTACCGGTCCATGCAAGGGCCGACGGATAACTCGGATTTTCAATTTGGAGCGGAGGGGAGCCACGAACTTTTGTGGTTGACGGCTTTTCGGGTCGATGTCGTGGATACCGACCGGAACGCTCTGACCTCGCAGGAATATCTCTGCCACAGCCATCTTAAGTTCGATCCCAATGTCTATGACAGCAAAAAGCACAATGCCCGTCTTGAAAATCTGACGCATCAGGAAGAGAAGATGGTCACCTTGATCCAAGGGAGAACGAACGTCGCGCTCCCCGCGGGTTTCGGGATCCCGTTCTATTCCGATGAGCCGTTCGAATTTCATGCCATGGTCATCAACAGCAAAATGCCGCAGCGGCCCTTCCGCATCAAAACGGAAGCGGTCTTCGATTATTACAAGGACCGCGAAATCAAACGCCCACTGAAGCCGCTGTTCCGGCGTTCTTTCTCCGTCACCGTGCCGCTGGAGGGGGAGTTCAAGGGGCCGCATTGCCCGATCGAATCAGGCGTGGATGCGGGAATCACCCCGCAGATTTTTGAGGCGGACGCCAAGGCCGTGGAAACCTCCCAGGGCTTGATCTTCAAGAACAAAGAGGGGAAGGAATTATCCTTTCATTGGTATGTCCCTCCCGGAAGGCACAGTTACCGCTCGACGATGCCGCTGGGATTGGACCTCCCCTTCGACACGACGGTGCACCATATCAGTATCCACCTTCATCCTTATGGGGAGTCTCTGGAGCTTCGGGATTTAACGACGGGAAAAACCATTTTCAAAAGCCGTGCCACGAATTACCGGGACCGTTTGGGCATTGCCAATTCGACCTGTTATTCGAGCGGGCGCGGCATTCCCGTTTACAAAGACCACCAATATGAGCTCGTCGGCACTTATAACAACCGCTCATCGGGGGACATCGATGCGATGGCGGTAATGTACCTGTATTTCTTCGACAAATCTTTTGATGACAGTAAAGTCCAATTGACCAACGCAGGTGAATGATCGGAGAAGAACGATGAAAAAGATCGGTATTATACTGGTTTCCATCGTGGGTTTACTGCTGGTCCTGGGTTTGCTCAAGGACCAGATCATCAAGGCGACGGTGATGACCGTGGGGTCCCAGGTCGTGGGCGCCCCGATCAAGATCGGCAGCTTTTCTCTGGGGCTCATGAACCAGTCGGTCAAGATCGAGAATTTCCAGCTCTATAATCCGCCGGGTTTTCCTTCCGGTATTTTGGTGGACATCCCGTTGATCCAGGTGGAATACGATCTTGCCGCCTTGATGCAGAACAAGCTGCACCTGCGGCTGGTGGCCTTGGATCTCAAGGAGGTCGTGATCGTCGAGGACAAGGACGGGAAGCTCAATATCGATGCTCTGAAGGTCGTGGAGCAAACGAAGCAGGAGGGGAAGCAAAAGCCGCAGGAGAAGAAGCCCGATGCTGTGCAGAAGGAACTCCCCATGCAGATCGACGTGGCCAGGATCAACCTGGGTCGCGTGGTCCACAAGAAGCTTCAGGCCTCCGGAGAGCCCATCATCCAGGCCTATGATGCCAACATCAAGGACAAGGAGTTCAAGGATATCAAGAGCGCGCAGCAGCTGGCGGTGCTCATTCTGCTCGAGGCCACCGGCAGGACGGCGATCAAGAACGCCGCCATCTACGGGGCCGCGAACGTCCTGGGCGTCGCTTTCCTGCCGGCGGGGATCGCCGCGGCGCTGATGGGCGATGCCAACTCGGCCGCAGAGGTGAGCGCCGACCCCGGCAAGGCCTATCAGACGAGCCTTGGATTCCTTAAGGAAAAAGGGCAGGTGACCCAGGAGGATCAAAAGGCCGGGGTGATCAAAGGCAAGTCCGACGGCCATGATGTGGTGATCAAAATTACCAGCAAGGACGGCAAGACCTCCATCGAAGTGACCGCGAAGAAAATGCTCCTGCCCAAACCACAGGTGGCGGGAGGGATCCTTTATCAGATCACCGAACGGTTGAAATAATCGCCGCTTTATTTTCATAATTCCTTGAAAGAATCCCTGCAAAAGATCCTTTTATGGTTTAAAACGAACCTCGTCGGCATCAACGATTCGCCTCACAAGATCGCCGCTGGTTTCGGGCTGGGGATCTTTACCGGTATTTTGCCCGGAATGGGGCCGATGGCCTCGGTGGTTCTGGCGGTCTTCTTTAAGGTGAACCGGGCGGCGGCGCTGGTCGGGAGTGTGCTTACCAACACCTGGTTGAGCTTTGTCACTTTTGTTCTTTCCGTGCAGATTGGCGCTTCCCTGCTGGGAAAAAATTGGCAGGAGCTTGGCGAGCAATACCGGGACCTTTTGCACGATTTCCATTGGCGGGACCTTGGGAGCACCGTTTTCTTGCAGGCCTTGCTGCCGGTGTTGCTGGGGTACGTGGTGGTGGGGGTGGGGGCAGGGCTCATCGGTTATGGGATCTGCTGGTTGGTCCTGAAGGTGCATCGAGACTCCCGGGTCCAGCTGTAGAAAAAACCATCCACTCACGCCCTATCCAGACTAATGATATTTTCGTAACCTCCTGTCCTGTCTGAAGATTGAGCTCCTCTGGAATCCTGCATTTTTCCTCTCCCGTATATATCTATTTACAATAAATAATAATTTTGATAGGATAGAAACCTGCTTTTCCACAAGGGAGTGTTGATGCGGATCGCTTTATTTGCTTGGGAGTCAATGCATTCCATCAGCGTAGGCGGCATTGCCGTCCACGTGACCGAACTGGCCTGCGCGCTGGAGCGGAAGGGCCATGAAGTGCACGTCTTCACCCGCCTAGGCCGCCACGACCATCCGCATTACGAATGCATTCACGGCGTTCATTACCACCGCTGCCCCTATCCTTCCTCTCAAAATTTCATTGAAGAGATCAACAACATGTGCCGTTCCTTCGTTGAGGCGTTCCTGGCGACGGAACATAACATCGGGCCATTTGATATCATCCACGCACACGACTGGTTGGCCGTCAACGCCATGGTCTGGATCAAGGAGGCGACGGGGCACCGCTCGGTCCTCACGATCCATTCCACCGAATACGGCCGCTGCGGGAATAATTTTTGGGGCGGCCAGTCGGCCATCGTCCGCGACCAGGAGCGGCATGGGACGTTCTGCGCCGATAAGGTGATCGCCGTTTCCCGGACGCTCAAAGGCGAGATCCAGTGGATGTACAACCTTCCGGATTGGAAGGTGTCGGTCATTTATAACGGCGTCAACCCGCAGGGTTACGACGGATGGGTCGATGCCGGCGCCGTGAAGAAACTTTACGGCATTGGACCGCTCGACCCCACGGTCCTTTTTGTCGGAAGGATGGTCTACCAGAAAGGCCCTGACCTTCTCGTGGATGCTATCCCCAACGTCCTGAACTATTACAACAATGCCAAATTTATTTTTGTCGGGGACGGGGACATGCGCGCGTCGGTGGAAGAGCAGGCGAAGCGGATGGGCGTTCACCATGCCTGCCGGTTCCTGGGATTCCTCAACGGCTGGAAACTCGCGGATCTTTACCGGGCCGTGGATCTGGTCTGCGTTCCCAGCCGCAACGAGCCCTTCGGCATCGTGATCCTGGAGGCCTGGAGCGCCGGCAAGCCCGTCGTCGCGTCTTCCGTCGGGGGACCGTCGGAGATCGTCTGGCACGACGTGACGGGATTGAAGATCCAACCGAACGTCGAATCGGTCTCCTGGGGCGTGGGGACCTGTTTGGAAGATTTCGATCATTGCCGCTGGATGGGTTCCAACGGCCGGGTGGCCGTTGAGACGGTGTTCTCCTGGGATGTCATCGCGGACCACGTTCTGGATGTTTATACGGCGTAAGCAATAAG
>JAHFFX010000148.1 GCA_023247755.1 Candidatus Omnitrophota bacterium
GCGAACGGCGTGATCACCGCGAAATGTTCGCTTTCCAGCACGACCCGCTTCTTTACCTCGAGCTCCTGATTAATCAGGTCGCAATAGATGCAGCGTTCCCGATGCAGATAATAATCGCGGGCGCGCTTGAGCTTGTCCTTGGCGCGCATGGGATTGACGGGAGTGGCCACAATCTGCGAACGGGCGTGGGCGAAATGGCTGGGAATGGTGCGCGAGAAGTTCTTATAGACCATGATGAACTTCAGCTGCGTGTTCTTGCTCAATTCCTGGAAACGGACCGCGTAGGCCCGGATGACCTGTTCGATCTGACCGGCGTCGAGGTCCGCCATGTTGGCCACGTGCTGGGGGGTTTCGATGACCACTTCATGAACGCCGTAACCGTTGACCACGTCGTAAAGCCCCTGGCCGCGGCGCTGGAAATAAGGTTCGATCTTGAGAAAGGGGTTGAAGCTCGGGACCACCCGCACTTTCCAGCCCGGCGCGTCATGGCCGGAATGGTTCTCCCGCACGGCGTAAACCTCCTGGGGGACGGAAGATTCATGATGCTCGCAGAACGGGCAGGGCTTACCCGTTTCTTCCCGGGTCAACTCGGAGGTGTCGATGATATTGCCGGGACGCTGGGCGCGTTCGGTGGCGATGATGACCCAGCGGCCCACGATGGGGTCTTTGCGCAGTTCGGGCATGGTTATTTTCGGTAGAATCATTGCGGCTCCAAGCTCCCGGTGCCCAGCCCCAGGCCTTGATCATTGGGAGCCTGTCACGGGGCACGAGGGGCCACTCGGAATTCGATTTCAAGAATGACTTTTGGATTATAACACAGCCGCAAGGCGATTCAAACGAAAGCTTGCGGAAAATCTCCTTTTCTAAAGAATTTCGCGGGAAACCTTCGGATCCGGCGGGCTCAGGTCATACAAATAGATCTCGACGCCCTCGGCACGGAACTCGTCGACCTTCTTTCCGAAGGCATTGAGGTATTCCAGAAAGAATTTCCGCTCCGGCGGGTCCGATTCCGCAAAGAGGATCCAGGTACGGGAATGCCCGTACAGGCTGTGGATCGAATGCTGTTTGGCGTTGATCCGGCCGGGGACCAAGCGGTGGTCGGAATAAACCCAACTGTCACAGGAACACTGCGGATGGAAGATCTGAATGAAAGGTCGGCCCGTTTCGTCTTTTCTCACAAAATCACCCAGCACCCCCACCGTTTTGGGGAACGCACCGGGGATCCGCAGCGCCGCATAATACGAAGCGGCGAACTGGGCCGCATTATTAAGGTAGAGCGCATCATTCTGCCGCACCCGGAATTTCAGGTACGACACGGCCGAGCGCATGTCGGGTTTGATGTTCAAACCGAACGCCTCGGCGGAAGACGGTTTCCCGAGCGGGTACCAGAGAAAAACGAGGAGCACGCAGCCGGCGAGGCCGCCGATGGGGCCGGTCCGAACCAGGCAGCTGATCCCCTGGCCGATGAACAACAGGGCCCCGGGGGCCAGAAACAAAAGGACCCGGCCCGAGAACGGAAATTTATGTAACAACGAGGCGATCAATATCAGCAGCAAGGAAAGCGTCCAGACGGCCGCGATGAACGGCTGCTTTCGGTGAGTCTCGTCAACCAGACCGGCGGGCTTGCCGAGAACGGCCTGCCAGAACCCTATGGCAAGAGCCGCGATCCCCACGCTGGGAAACGTCAGGAACAGCGGATTGCGGTAGAAATCCCACAGGGCATCGGCCAACCACCGAACGCCTTCCCGGGTCCACAGCGGAGGACAAAAAGCCTGCGACCACATTTGCCGCCAGCCTTCGTAACTGTCCACTTTTCCGTAGGAAAGCAAATACAGGATCACCCCGTTCACCACCCAAAGCGCGGCCACAAACTCGATGCGGCCCCCGCGTTCTTCATCATGGCGCGTCACGGCTTTCCACACGAAAACACCGGCCACTGCGGCCAGCGCAAAGACCGCCGCATGGGATATCCACGCGGCGACAACGCCCACGACGGCGAGACCCACCCAGGTCGGGATCCGCAGATCCTCGTCGGCCGCAAGGGCGAACCAGTAGATCAACAGGATGGCGGCCACATCGCTCGCATAGTATTTCAATTCGGCGGAATAATGAACGTGCGACCCCATAAAACAAAAAAGACCCAGAGCGATCAACCCGGCCAGGGGATCGGCGATACGCCTCAACAACCGCTCAAACAAGATCAGGGAAAGCACTCCGCAGAAGAATGGAAAGAATCTCAGCGCCCCTTCGGATGCGCCGAACAATTCCATGAAGGTTTTGGTGATCAGGCCGAACCCGATGGGCACGGGTTTGGCATAACCCGCGCTCGTCAGGATCTGCGCGTAGGAGCGGCTGTGCAAATCCATCGCCAGCCACGCCTCATCCTGCCACAAAGGCGCATTCTCCCCATAGAGGGAAAAACGGACCAGGATCCCCGCCGCGACAAGCAGGGCGCACAAAAAAGAAAGAAAGCGATCGCTTTTGCGGGGATTATCGGGAATTCGCATCTGTTTTGAAAAAGACCCGCGCCGCCCACAGGACCATCAACGAAGGGGTCGCCCGCAGCAACAGCCGCGACAATACCTCCGGATAGAAGTTCAGAATCTGCGCGGCTTTCCAGTTTAACCCGGCGGCGAAGGCAAAGAGCGCCAGCGCGACCGACAGCCAGGCCAGGAACTTCTCGGCGATGTTCCAGGGCCGCGGGTTGCGCACCGCGATCAAACTCCCCAAGGCGGCAACCGCCAAAAAGAACGATGCCGGCTGCAACAAACCCTCCCTCCCCACCTTGAGCACGGCTGAGAACGTCGCGGCGCTAAAGCCTTGCCGCAAGTGAAAGATGGAAATATCGTAACCGTGCGCCAGCAACCAGTAAAACCAAAGGGCCGGCAACAGCAAGGGAAAGAAAAAGAATCCGGCAAGGCGCGGCGGCGCGCCGGCGGGCAACTTCAGGCCACGACCCGCGGCCAGCAAACAGATCCCCAAGAGGATCGCGGTCGCCGCCCCTTCGAACTTTATCCCGCCGAGCATTGCGGAAAAAAACAGGGCAAGCCGCAGGAATTCCCCGCGGGACGGATACTGCAACCAGAAAACGGCGGCCGCGGCCGCGGCGGTCAAGACCGCCAGGAAAAGATTCTCAGGAAGAGCGGTCAGCAATACCCAGTGAAAGAACACCAAGAGATACGCCGCCACGATCAGAACAACCCGTGTCGCACCGATCCGCAAGAACAGGACCGCCCCCCGCAATTGCCCCAGAAACGCGAGCAGCGCGGCGGCCGAGGCCCATTTGGCGATCGCCTCGCTGCCCACTCCCAAAACAGTCAATTGGGCGGCGATGTTCACCGGCCATAAAACGGGATAATAGTTGTAGAACGGCTGATCCCGCGGGAGCGCCAGGGCCTTCTCAAAGAAAAAAATTTTCGCCCGGTAGACCCAGATCTCCATTTCATCCGAGACGCTCACCGGAATGGAAACGATGATCAGGACAAAAAGAGCGATCCACAACCCGGCCAGCAGGAGCGGTAAAATTCTCCGCGCCCCGCCGCCGTCCCGGTCGAAGGAATGCATTTGCGTTTCCACGGGAATAGCCGGAGCAATTCGAAAAACGAACTTCTTGAGGCCATAAAGCAAGAGAATTTGTCCCACCCACAGCATCGCGATGGATTGTGGGACCAGTCTCCCTCCCATCATCAAGTAGATCCACACAACAACGGAGGTGATCAGTAACCCGGCCAGATAACCCGTCGTCCAAAACCACCAACGGTCACAGACTTCATAGGAAAATCCCAACAGGGCAAGCACCAGCCCGCCCGTCGCGGTCAAGAAAACCGACAGGAGCAGAAAAACGCACAGATCACCGGCGATCGACGGACCTTGGAGCCGCGAAGCGGCGGGAACAAGGAAAGCCCGTCCCGGCTTGGCCCAAATAACGCCGTCGTCCTTTAAGCGGTACCGGGTCCCTTTTTCCAGCGCCCCGGTGCTTCCTTTGCGCAAATCGACCGCATAATCCCAGTTCTCCCCGATGGTGAGCGGAGCAAGAGCGTAGCGCACCGCGATGGCCCTAAAGACCGGGGAGCCGGGTTCGTCAACGATCCACACTACCGATCCCGGAGGAATAACGTCCCGGACCTCTGTCCCCACACGGTTTGCGCCCGATAATCGCCGCAGCCGGTCCAGGTCGCCGCCGGCGGAAAGGAATTGCCGCACATTGTCAACATGCGGAATGATCTGCTGCCATTGCAGGAAGGAATAGAGCGTGCCGCTCGCCAAGATGACGGTGAGCAGGACCTTTCGGAACGCGGGATTCATGGGCGGGCCTCAGCTTCCCAGGGACTGACCGGCTTTGATCTTGTACCCGGAAATAAAATCGGCGGATGACATTTCCTTTCCTGATTCCGGGTGCAGTCTGGTAAGGAGAATGTTCCCTTCGCCCGTCGCCACCAGAAGGCCTGCGGAGCGAAGCTCGACGATCTCGCCGGGGTTGGCCTTTTTCCCTGGCGCGGCGATCACGGCGCTTTCCAGGACCTTGATCTGCTTGCCCTGGCAGGTCGTAAAGGCACCGGGCCACGGCACGAGCCCCCGCACCTGATCGTGGATGACCGAAGCCGGTTTGGTCCAGTCGATCTTTCCCAATTCCTTGGTGAGCTTCGGGGCCAGAGTGACCTTGCGCCGATCCTGCGCGGTGAGCGTATATTCGTTCTTTTCCAGGGAATTGATCGTCTTGACCAGCAATTGCGCGCCCAGCTGGGCCAGTTTCTCCCGCAAGGTCGCAGCGTTGTCACCGGGCGCGATGCGCTGTTTGGCCTGCGAGAATATGTCCCCGGCATCCATCTGCGAATTCATCTTGATAATCGAGACCCCGGTCTCCTGATCACCGTTGACGATGGCCCAATTGATCGGAGCGGCCCCCCGGTATTGGGGAAGAAGCGAGGCGTGCACATTCATTGCGCATACATAAGGAATGGCCAGGATCTCCGGCGGCAGGATATTGCCGTAAGCGACCACGACGAAAAGATCGGGCTGAAATTCCTTGAGCGACGCAATGAAGGAAGCGTCCGTGATCTTTTCCGGCTGAAAAAGCGGGAGCTTACGTCCGAGCGCGCAGTCCGCGATCGGCGAGGCGGCGACCTTCAGCCCCCTCCCTTTGGGTTTATCGGGCCGGGTGACGCAGGCGACGACCTCGTGATCCGAGGCCAGGAGTTTCTCCAAATTGACCAGCGCGAAGTCATCGCTGCCGAAAAAAATGATCTTCATAATTCCTTTTACTGAAGTTACGTTGGACGTAGGACGTTCGTTCGCTTCGCTCACTGGGACGTTGGACGTGGTTCTTGGAATGCCACTACATTCAACTGCTTACGTCCCACGTCCCAGCAAGACCCGCCGAAGGCGGGGCGAGCGGACGGCACACGTCCCACGTTTAAAGAAATACCGAAGGCGAATAATCCGGGTTCATGGTAACGATGACGCCGCGGTTGCGGGAAACAGCTTTGATCGCTTTATGATAACATTTCAACAGCGTTTCCGAACTCTTTCCTTTCATAAGGACCGTGAAACGGTATTTGTCCCGCAGTTTCGCGACGACATCCGGATGGGGCTCGATGGCGGAGACGCCCTTGGGCGTCTTGCGGGTGAGCGCCTCAAAGAAACTGTTGGCGCAGCGCGCGGCGGCGTCCTCTTTGACCGATCGGAACCCCACCGACAGGAGGTTCGCCTCCGGCGGGAATTCCAGGTCCTTGCGCTGCCGCAGCTCCTCCCGGTAGAACTTCCGGAAATCCGGGCACTTGGCGTAACGCAGGCAATAATGTTCGGCCAGCCTCGTCTGAACGA
>JAHFFX010000048.1 GCA_023247755.1 Candidatus Omnitrophota bacterium
GGACCATTCCCGAGCAGGCCGAGATGCTGCACATCGATGAGCCGGCCGGGGCCCTGAACTGGTCTGAAGCCACCGGCGGCGATCGGCCGAGATTAGAGGTCCTGATGCAGGTGCAAGGCCAGGCCGAGGAGATCCTGGCGGACCGTCAGGGAGAAAATCGGGTCGCCACTGTGCTGCATGCGGGCGACAAGGCGATCCATTTGGCTTCCCACCGGACCCGATATCCGAACAGTGATAACAATCGTGTTTATCTGATCCTCGAAGGGCCGTTCAATCCGGCCAAGCAGAAGCGCTTCTTTGAAGGCCCGCAGGCGACGGGAATGACCATGATGATGGGGGGAGAGCTGGCCGTATTGTTGGAAGTCTTAAAGCTCGCAGCGAACTTTGCCGATCTGTCCGCCGTTATCTATGGGGTTAAACCGGCAACTGAGATGGAATTTTTGGTCGAAACTTACGACCAGCAGAAGGAAGCGATCGATTATCTCAATCGTTATACCGATCTCGGATTTGTGCTGCATAAGTTCACCCGTGATTTCTGGGGTTCTGCTTTGGAAGTTGTCGGCGGAATAATTTTCAATAAACCTACAGTTGAACTGCTTATCCAAAACAATCCCAAGGTCCTGGAGTGGTTCGGGCTTCTTAACGTATCGTCGGAGCGCCCCGAGAGCCTCTTCCAGCCCGTCCCTGAAAGTCTGGCAGAGATTGTTACGGGCTTTTGGTTTGGCTTCCCTCAGAAAGATGTCCGTCCGCTGATGATCAGATGGACCGGTGATCATCAACAAGCCGCGGAGCTGGAAACATGGAAAGGCGTCAGAAGATCCGGTTATACCTGGAGAGTTGGGAAACGGCAGGCGACAGATAACGTTCAAGCGATGATCCAGGAATCTCAAGACGTTGCTGATCTTTATGAGAATGCTTATCGGCAGATTCAGGCGGAGGTGTCGAACGGTAAAACGTTAATCGAGATCATTAGAGCGTCTCGAAATCTGAATCTGGAGCATCTGAATTGGGAGGAGGCCTTGCTCCCGAACAAAGGACAACAGGGTGGATCCCGCCCAGATTCCCAGACGGAAATGCCAAGTAGTTTCTTCACCGTTGAATTATTGCCGGTGGCCCTGGTCCAAAAGATGATCGAAGAGTTAACTGGGACGATCAATATTCACAAATGGATCGAATCGGAAAAACGCGGCTATGACGTGGGCTGGACCTGGGCGGTCCGCGACTGGATCCGCAACTTCAGCCCAAGTTATCTGGCGCAACATTCCGAGCTCGATCAATACGTCTTGTTCGAACTCCTTGGCCCTATCTATAACCGGGGTGAAGGCATGTACAAACATGGCCTGAGCGTGGAAGGCATGATAAGAGATTATTATTCCCCATCGGACGACGTTCAGGAAACGTTGGAGACCGATTGCCTCTTCTATTGTGTGGGTGTCGCGATCTGGGGTGAAAATGAGAAAGCCCAGCCTCGCGGAATATTAGTGCACAGAGAAAATCGCACCGAGTTGAGAAGAACCCTGAATAGGATCAATTTGGACGGCGCGTTAAGCAGCGTTCGAAAGATCCGCTATGGGACTGGCGGCCTTATGAATGAATGGTTCTCGTACGGCAAAGATTATCATTTTGAAGACTGGATCCTCTTCCATTTAGGAGTTGATCGCAGAGGCGTGGATATCGCCGAAGCCGTTTACCACGGAGGTGGAACAAATTATGCGCTTATGAGACTGCAGGTCGGCACCGGAAAAGTGGATTACACCAGTGATACCTATTCCGAAATGGAAGACGCCTATCATATGGGTCATTTGGGCGAAGCGGGACAAAAAGAATTTGAACGCTTAAGGGCCGAGCGCGCCGCTAAAAAGAACCGCGGCCCGCAGACAGAAATGCACATGAATCTGCTCACGTTCTGGTCGTTGATCGGCGTGTTGGCGGTGTGGGCGGCATTCCAACAAGTTGATCAAGCAAGGTTCGCTCACAAGAAGTTTATTAAAGAAGGTCATGCGATTTATAGAGTTGATGAAAAGCATGTACTCTTATTCCGTCTAAAATTAGGCAAGCCCTTCATGGCATTGCATCGGTTCGGTCCGGACGGCCAACGGGCGGTGAATTTTGAGGAAGTGCAAATCGAAGCTTTGAATATTGACGTTTTCGATTTGAGCAAAGCTGCCGGTACCAGCCGTTTTATCGGCCGGCGCGACAGTTTGATTGTGCGGACCCGGGAAGGCCTGGTTTATGTCTCTGAGAGCAACGCTGGTTTGGTTGTCGTTAAGGCTAATCGCCTTATTGGCGATCGAGAATTGAGGGAGGCCTATCGTGTGTTGAGGACTAAAGATCTGGAGTTGGCCGCCCGTGAGCATCAATCCGGTTTGGTAAGCCTCAGAGATCAGGACCTTGACTCTTGGGCCGTTCCGGACAGTGTTTGGATTCATGAAGAATACCGCAATGGCAAATATGCAGGTGCCCCGAACAGAGGCTATTCGGGCATCGGCCAATTCTTGACGCAGTTGGCTGACTATGCGGCCCAGGAGGTCTTCGGCGCCCAGTTCATGATATTCGAAGCGGCGAATCCCGGATTTAACCGCTCCCTGCCTTATGAGGAGGTTTCTTCGCCCGCCGCGGTCGATCATATTTACCGACGGAACTTCAAGGATTCTCCGGAGATCCTCCGTTCCACTATTAGAAAAGCGGATTATGACGGCTCAAAGGCGGGGATGGAAATGAACCTGTTGGCGCCGGTCGCCGCGGTCATCATTCTGTTGCTGTCTGCGGCCCACAAAGGCCTCATCCGCGGGGCGACCCGATCCGCTGTGAAAGCGGTCGTGATTGGCATTGTTCTGTCGCTCGCCGGTCTTATTGTTGTCGTCCTTCTCTCCAAGTTGTTTGCCCTTTCCGATGGCGCCTCCGTTCTCGTGGCCGCCATTCCACCGATGGTCTTCCGCGTGGACCGGTGGAAAATCAGGGAAATCGAACACTTGATCGATGAAGGCCGGGAGATTCCGCTGGATATCGTCGGTGTGGAAGGGATCGAGAATGTATCGAGAAGGACGCTGGAAGATATCCGGCCCTTCTTGCAGAAGGCCGCCGACAAGAGTCCGGAAGTGATCGCTTCGGTCTATCTCTTCCGCGGTCGAATCATGCAGATCAATATCCTGGTCCGCAAGCAGAGCGATAGGACACTGGATATCCAAGAGCGATTGGTCGACAGGATGGAAGAGGCGTCATTCTCCTTGGCCGCTGAGAACTCACTCGTCGGGTTACCGGATGGACAAGCGCTCTTTACTTCCTATGAGGCCTTGATCGAGCTCATCCATCGGGAAGGGATCCTCAAAGGGCATACGCTGATCTTTCCCGCCTCCGGCTCCGATATTAAGTTTGCGGGTGATGAGACCGAGGTCATCTTCCTTAACAGCTCCGATGGCCTTTCCAACAATATCAAAATGATGGGTGAAGAGGCGTACCAGGCCCGCTACGCCCGCAACGTCCGATATCTGCAAGATGCCGATGCGTTGAATGTCGGACTGTATCCGCAGTTGACCGCGCCGATCCGCACGCCGCACAAGACCATCATTCTCAAAGGCCTGTTCTACCTGTGGGATGTCTATCGCTCGGGGTTCGTTTCTCCGGCCGAGGCGATGAACCAATATCAACAGTATTTGACGGCTCTGGATCGGGAGTTCTTGCGGCCCGGGGACCGGGTGATGATCCTGACCGACCGGGATGAATTCTATGCCGCCGCTTATTTGCGGTCTCTCCACTACCGTGAGATCAAAGGAATCGTTCGGCCGGGTCTGGAACCGAGATTTAGAGCTTCCCTGGAACGCTTAACGGGCTTCAACAATGTTCATATCCTGGAGGACAATCTGATCCCCGACCGATTGATCATCCTGGAAAAAGAAGATCAGGGTTCCGGCAAACCGGCTCAGATCTCGACCGAAGGCCGATTGCGGACCAATCTGCTCACCCCGTGGACCTTGCTGGCTGCGCTGGCCGCCTGGATCTCGGCTCAGGTGAGCGGATGGTTCAACGCCATCCAGGAAAATATCCGGACCGCGGAAGCGGTCACCGAACTGTTGCGGTTCGGCCAGGTCTTTGAGCGGGAAGATTTGCGGACCGAGCAACAGATCCGGGAGGCCCTGATGAGATGGAAACAGCGGGGCGGCCAATTCGCCGGCGAAAAGTTCGATATCATCGAGATCGAGAACGGCCGCGAGATTATCGCAGGAACGCTCGACAGCCGGCTGGCCCACTACTTCTCCCTGCGTCACCGGACGGTGAACGCCATCATCGTCTCGCCCGATGGCAAGGTCGTCCTGCAGTTGCGGCCGCACATGATGCGCTCGCAGCCGTTTAAGATCTCCATCTATGGCGGGCACGTCAAGGCGGGACAGACTTATCTGGAGGCCATCCGGCAGGAATTGAGGGAAGAACTTGAGCTGAAGCGCGGTCAGTCGCTTCAGGGCCGCCTGGTGCAGGTGGGGGCCGACGGTGCCTATCATTGGGCCAGTGAAGGCAACGTTGAGGTCCGCTCGCTTTACATTTACTTCGCTACCGAAGAAGAAATGAACCACATCCGGGAAACGGAAGCCGGGCTCAGGGCAGAGAAAGCCCAACGGACCCAAAAAGACTTCAACCAATGGCTCGAGGAAGGTTATCGCAAACACTTCGGCCATTTTGAAATCCACGGCATTTACTTCTCCGGCATCGAAGAACTGGCCGGGGCCGAGGCGTTCAAGGTTGAAGAAACCTATGCCGACGGTCAGGTGGAATTCGAAGTCGGATTCACCAGCGATCTGCTGTTGCCCATCGTGACCGATGCGGCGCTGATGCAGCAGATCAAGGGCATCATCGGTACCGGGCTCGTTCAGCCGTCAACTTCCAATGGCCCGCAGGCGAAGATGGAAATGAACCTGCTTTCGCTGCTCGCCTTGGCCGCCCTGCTCATTGGCGTGTGGCAATGGCGCCTGCGGCAGAGCCAAGCTGCCGGCGAGGGATTGGCGGTTATCCTGCATAAATTGGGCGCGGAAGAGTTCAAAGCCCGCATACAACAGACTTATTCAAAGGGCCGGTTGGCCGCGACATCCTACATCAATGATTTCAGAACGCTGCCCAAGGAGACGCGCAAGCTTGAGATCAGCGCCATGATGGTCCTCAGGAGGATAGACGGAGAGTGGCGCTTCTTGATGGCACGAAGGGCCGTCACCAGCGACCGGGCCGGTCTCTTCATCTTCCCGGCCGGTAAACGCGACCACGGTGCCTCTTCCGACTATGAAACAAAGGCCGAGATCCAGGCCATCCTTCAAAAAGGAATGCTCAGTCAAGAGGATCTGGCGGAAGGTTTGGAAAGCTCGATGGGTGCAGCCGTAAGGGAACTGCGAGAAGAAACGGGAATTTATAAGCGCGTCGCGGATGTGGATCTTGTCCTGCCGGACCTCCTACAAGAAATAGACGGCATCCAGTTCCTCATTCATCGCTTCGTCCTTATCGATCGGAAACAGAGCTCTCGGTTATCTGGCGCCCGGGATGCGGCGCTCGATCGTTTTGAGTGGCTTCCGCTGGGTCTGGTATTGACATCGGATTCGGAGCAGATCGGTGATGCGATTGAGCAAGAGCTCCGCAAGGTCATCGCCGATGCGCGAATCATTCAACATATCAAGGAATCTTGGTTCACTGAACTGCGCATCGCGCTTGAAAAAATCTTGGCGGCCGATAGGGGAGAATCCGGGCAGACGGGAATGCAGATGAACCTGATCGACCTGTGGGCGTTGCTCACCGCCCTGGTCCTGGCCGCGGCCTGGCGCCATGCGCCGCGCTCCGGCGATGCCCGGTTTGAGATCACCCGAAACAAACTGTTCGAATTCGTTCAGCAGGGACTTGATATCAGGCGTGATTATGTGGAGTCGCCCGAGCGATGGGAAGAAAGGGTCAACGCGGTTCTGGGATCCGTCCTTATGGCGGAAACATACCGTCAACTGGTGGGAACCGCAAAAGATTATATTCAGGTCGCTGCCGCGGAGGGCGGCGAGGTTTATGCGGTTACTGCTGTTCTGGATCGGTTCATGTTGGGGAATATCCTGATCGAGGCGGATCTCTATGCGCTTAAAGGAAATGACATTCGCCTGATCACGGAAAGCGCCCTCTACTGGCATTTAGACTATGGCCAGGACCTGGAGTTATCCCTGAATTTCCGTTCGGGCGATGGTTACCGGATGCAGCTGTTAGCTGACGGCACCTGGTTCATGTTCATCCATTTAAGAGAATTCCAGGAGAATGCCGAGACCATATCGGCCGTGGATGACCTCATCGCCGATGAAGCGATCCGGCAGGAAGCCATGGCGCTGGCGAAAGCGAAATTCATCGTCCAATGGGTCCCGAATTCTGACGCGCCGGACGATTCCGGAACGCTGACCGCCGCCCAATACCTTCTGCCGGGCCAGGAAGGGACCGTAGAGCCGATGGTCCTTACGATGGATCATAACCCGCTCATTTCGATGTCCAAGCAAACGGTCTGGAAAGAGATCAGGCCCGGCCTGGAAAGAGAATCCGAGGCGCTGACCATCATCGTGGCGGAGCCGGCGGCAAACATTCTGAAGGACCTCATCAGTGGCACCACGCTGGATGATCTCGATATCGCCGTGGTGGGGACCGCGGAGCCGCAAGCCCCGCCGGCGGAAGGAAGTTTTGCCATGATGGCGATTAATCCCATAATGGCCGTCCTCGCCCTGTTAAAAGTGCTAACCCTGAAACAGCGGATAAACCATCTGGGCTTCCAAGTTTACAATCATGAAGGGACGACCTTCACCGATGACGTTTTAGACCTGCTATCGGTATCTCCCAGCCGCTCCGATTCATTGATCACAACGATTTATGGCGTAGCCAGAGACCTGGCCACCAACCGGGAAATAACCGGATTATATATTGATCCAAGGATTAACATTCTTGATCTGTTAGACGTTTTTGACTATGGAACGAGCCCGGGTATCTCCTTCAAGATCATTGATGGACAAACGATCAATATTGAAGCGACTGGAAACGGTCCTCACCCGATAGATCCTTATTTGTCCGTTCCTGAGCCTGGCATCAATAGGAGAGGGGGAGTTGGGGCCTCCTTCCCGAGGGAGACCATTCTCGCGAATCATGAG
This sequence comes from Candidatus Omnitrophota bacterium, assembly GCA_023247755.1. Classification (GTDB taxonomy): domain Bacteria; phylum Omnitrophota; class Gorgyraeia; order Zapsychrales; family JAHFFX01; genus JAHFFX01. The sequence goes on from JAHFFX010000048.1 coordinate 7,140, forward strand.
CGCCGGATCCAGCCGGAATTGTTCTATCAAACTCATGAAGGGTGGGTAACTCTCACCCAACAGTGGGTGAACGGCGTTCATAATTCCCAAAAGCTGATCACCATTTTAATTGGCAGGCACAGCTTATCTGGTTACGGGTCTGTTCCCTACCTCGGCGAAGATGCCCACTATCTTTACCCCGGGGAAACGTCCAGCCTGGAATTCGATTCCGGGGCTTATGGGCCGCCTTATGTTGTTCCGGGGGCCATGAAAAGCATCGTCACGGGATTTGAGGATAAGGCGTATATCCAGTTCGCGTTGAAGCACATTAAATACCATGATTTTGTTCTGAAGCTCGAACCTAAAGTTTCAAGAATCAGCTCGGGTGCGTTAGAGCAAAGAATGAATCTGGTTTACACCTTTGCCGAAGATGTTCTTAATTTCTATCCCGGGCTCAATAAGGAAGAACATTTGCCGGCGCAAGCAAACATGGATCAGCAAGCGCAAAGAGAATTCGAACGCTGGCGCGCTGAACAGAACCAAGGCCCGCAGGCGGGGATGCAAAGCAGTCTGCCCGGCATGTTCGAAATCCTGGCCGCGGTCGGCAAGCTTCTGGTCCAGCGTGGCTTAAACCAGATCGAAATCGACCGGGTGGCTCTCTCGATCAGCAAAACGGCCTCTCCGATGGACGCGGCCGGGTATCTCCAAAGAATTCTGGAAGAACAGACCGATAAGAGAGTGATCCTGGCGCTCACCCGATCCGGCGATATCACGACGAAGTTAAGGATGGCCGTTGAGTTAAGGACGATGATTGATGAGCTCGCGCCGACCTTCGATAACATCACCGAGCAGATCCTTCTTAGATTGGCCGATGCCTCAAGAGGCCACATTGCCGAGAAGATGTTGAGCAAGGCGGTCGAGTTGCTCAATGAATTAAAGCCGCTTTACATCAACGATCCTTATGCCTTCGTTGGGCTGAATATGGGCAACTGGCTGGGCCGGGAATTGTTCCGTCGGGCCGGCGCCAGCGGCCGAACGTTGCGCGAGGAATTGCTCGTATGGATCGAAGAGCATATGACCGAATTCTTGAGCAAGCCGGTCAGTTCTGCTTTTGTTCCAGGCTGGTTGTCCGGTGCAGTCGACCTCCTGTTGAGATTGCGGGCAGAAGATATTCTTGATCGTGTTTATGCCTTACGTCCGAAGGTTGCCTCTCAAGCGCCGGCCATTGTCAAATCCGAAGGGATTCTCATTATCTTTGATACGTCGGAGGAAGGCGATGATCATCCCGTGAGGGTGAGAGAAGTGGCCAGGATGATTACGCGAGGCCAGGCGGGCATCAGGATCAAACGAGTAGCGGATGCCGGAAGGATGCTTAAGGAAGTGAAGGCCAATCTCGGTAAGCACGTGGTGGTGGCCATGCCGCTGTCGGCCCGGGAGTCCATCATCAATCATGCGGGAATCGTCAATGGTGTCCTGCCTCATGAGACGGTCGCTTCCTTAAACGCCCATGGAGTTGTGTTCGTCATGTCCGCCGGTAACAAATCCTGGGAGAACGATCCTCTGTGGCGGGTCGCCTTCTATCCGATCTATGAATTGGCCATCCCGGTGACGAGCGTGACCCGGACAGCGGAAGGTGAATTGCAAAAGACCGATTACGCGTATTTCGGCAATGACCTTCGCTACGCGACCATTAATCCAGAAGGTAAGGCCTATGAAGGAACGTCCTTCAATCAGCCGATGATCGCGGCCCTCATCCTTTGGGTGGCCATCCGCGGCAGGATGCCGCTGCGCGAAGCGATCCGGTTTATCGACACGCACACGGAAATGATCACCACCGAGACCCACGGTCCGGCCGTCGGCGTCCATTCCGGAAAACTGGGACGATTTGTGGATGTGGATGTCATTAAACAGAGACTTTTGGAGAACGTGGCCAAAGGACCGAAGGCGAAAATGACCATGCTGTTTAGCGGGGAGCTGGCCGTGTTGGCCATCTTGCTTAAACTTCTTGTGAGATTGCAAAAGATTATTGAGCAGGAAGTCATCGATGAGGGAGCGATCGCCGGCATCAATTCGAAGATTAATCAACTTCTCACGGCCAAACAAATAAGCCTCTTAGAGTCTGTCATGAGTGAAACTTCCATCACACGTGATTCACGCTTCCAGAAGCATCCCGGATTTGCCCTGTTGGCCGCATCCGTGGTGATCTTAGACTCGGTTCGATATGTCCGTTCTGAACCCATGCTGCTCGAGGTTTATCAAGCGTTCAGGAACCTGAGCCAAACCTACAGTGCCAGATCGACCGAATATTCCTTGAACGTTGGAAAACTGTCGATCGCGCTGGCCACCGCCTATGTCACCAGTAAAATCGTGACCTGGCACAATTCGGACTATATGTTGCGTTTGATTTCCAATATGGCCTTCCTCCCGGATGCGATGCTTGAGGATATCGTTCCCTTCCGGCTGCTGCTTCACGGAAGACACAGCGATGACGATAAGTTTGACCAGGAGATCACAGAAATCCTGCTGCCGATCGGAATTAATCGATTGTTAGGGAAAGGAAGAATGCCGGCCCCATGGAAGATTGCCGTTGGACTGACCGTGGCGCTGCGGCATTACGAAACTGGGGAAAATATTTATGGCCGCAGATTGGGAGACCACCCATTTTATCTGGGCAGTCATAGTGCTGCAAAATTGATTAAGGTCCTGCAGTGGCTGAAAGGACGAGAGGCTCAGGCGCAAACGCCGGTCGGCCTGATCAGCTATGGCGTGGGCCTGGAATTTTATCCCGAGTTACCCAAGCCGACCGATGAAATCAATCTCAATCCTTGGACCAAAGAGCACCAGCCGTTGGTTGAATTGCAAGTATTGGGTGGTTCTACTCCGGAAAAGATCAAGGAGCAACTGAGTGAATACGATCAGGCCATTGAGTTGCTCAAGTCTGAAATGACGGTCCTGGCCGCCGACGCCCTTATCATCGGCATCATCGGCCTGGGTCGGTTCGGCAAGATTCTTCTGGGGGTCCTGTTGCAATTGGCCAAAGAGCAAAACTTCCGGGTGAAGGCTTTGGTGCGTGATCCCGAGAAGTTCGCCGAGATTCAGCAAAAGTTCGGCGCGGATGAGAATTTGACGATCGTCCTGGGAAGCGTTGAAGAATTCCTGGCCGACCGAACGATGCAGGCCGTGGTGATCGCAACCCCGGCGGCGACGCATGCCGATGTGGTCCGCCTGGCCTTGGCCGCCGGCAAGGACGTTTTTGTGGAGAAGCCGTTTACGCTCAAGACCAGTGACGCTGTCGAGCTGGTCGCCACCGCCTACGCCAAAGATCTCGTTCTGATGGTCGGGCACACATTCCGGTATGCGACGAACTTCCATTTCTTATCGGGGATTATGCGACCTCTCCCGGTGATGGAAGTGATCTCCATCAGGGGCGAATTCCTTAATCCTTTCCGGCCAGAAATTGATCACTCGAGCAATGTCCTCGAAGATCTGGGGTATCACTATCTCTATATGGTGGCCGATCTACTGAGGCAACCGGTGCCCAGTGAATTGGTCTCAATCCGCCGCTCAAGAAACGGCGAGTCAATGTCGGTTCATCTGAAATACGGCGAGATCCCGGTCGTGATCGATATTAGCCGCGAGCATCACGGTCCGGCGACCCGGCGCCTTACGGTGAAAACGAACGGGGTCGTCTTCGAATTTGACCACTCGGTGAGTCCGGAGCAGCTGAAGATCAGCGAAAACCAGGAAAGACCGTTTGCGCGACCGGGAGGATACAGCCAATTCTTGAATGCTATTCTCGGCATCCTGCCCAGGAAGTTGGAGCGGCCGCTGGTTCCGGAGTTCAGGGCGTTCGTAGAATCGATCCGCAACCGGGAAGAACCGCTCAGCAGCGGCGAATCCGCATTAGGCATCGTTCAGACCATGGAAACCATCAATGCCTTGCGGAAGAATTCGAGAAACGCCCGGTTCTCCGGATTCCCGCGGACCATAAATGCCGAACAGGCGTTCGTGGCGGTTTATGCCGCACAGGTCGAGGAAGCGATCCAATGGGAAAGCTATGCCTATCCGGTGATCTACCAAGGGGAGGACTTGACGGCCCGCCAGGTGCTCTTCCTGACCTTCTTGACGTTAAGACGGTTGGTGGATTCAACCCAAGACTATCGCCGGACCAGCCCCGCTCAGTTAATGGAGAAGATCGGGGCCTATAGGTTGCCGGCCCATGTCGATCTGCCGAATGGCGAGCGATTCCGCTATAACGATGAATTTAACTATGCCTTCTATATTTCGGAAAATGCTGCCCGAATGGTCAGTATGCTGAGGGCCATGCGGGAGGCGTACGGGGAGCACGAAACCTGGAAGAGCTTACCGGAGGAGTTGGATGACACGCTCAGGGCTCTGGTGTACACCAAGGAATTTAGGGGTGAGGGGATTTATTATTATCCCGTCCGGAAATTGAGCAGACCGGTCGTCGGGCATGAGTTAAGCGAGGTCATCTCTGAAACACTGGGCTTGCAAAGTGAGTTCTTCCTGGGCGCCTTGAGCGACAACCATCTGGTGACCATCGAAGTGAAGATGCGCTTGGCGGCCATCGAAGGCGAGCGGGCGCTTAAGAAAGCCAGAGCCTGGGCGCAATATAAGATGGACACATTGCATGGTTATTCCATCGATCATCCGCGGACCTTGCAAGAGCAATTTGAACGGGAAGGAAAGCCTGCGGAAGAAATCCGGGAATACCTGCGGGGCCTGAGCCGCACGTATGATGTTTATATCGGCATCTTCAACTTCCTTCTTATTCAATCCACTCGTCCCGAATTCGTCGTTTCTTCCCGCGCCATGTGGGACAAGGTGGGCGCCTTCCATCGGCGGATGTCGGGAGCGGAAGGGCGCTTGCAGACGGGCTTGCCGTCCGTACTGATGCTCCTGGCGGTGGCGGTCCTGTTGATGAACGCGATCGCCCATAACGGTCTCAAGGCGCGCTCCCTGGTGCTGCCGGTTATGGGCGTTGCCCTGGCGGTGTATGCCCTGGCGACAGGTGAATGGCAGCTTCCGGGTGTCGCCATGATGGCCGTCGCCTGGCGCCATGAACCGCGAACCGGAGAGACTTTGTTCGAAATTACCCGGAATAGAATTATCGAGTTTGCCCAAAAGAACCGTGAACTGATAGGTAAACATGTGACAGCGTCAGTGCAGCAATGGGAAGAAAGAAGTGCTTTAGTGATTAATGGACTTGTTACAGCAGAAACCTACGCTCAACTGACGATGACGGCCCGCGATTATCTTAAGGTAGCCGCTATTGAAGGCGGTGAACAGTATGTATCATCTATGGCCATCTTCGATCAGATCTACGTAGGTAAAATCTTAAAGGCCGCGGGTCTCTATGCTCTTACAGAAGAGGCATTGGATCAAATTTTTGAAAAGTCAGACCAGTGGCATATCGAATACGGACCTAACTTGGAGATTACCCTGCGCTTTAGAACCGGTGAAGGTTTCCACATGCATTTGATGCCCGATGGATCTTGGCTTATGTTTATCCATTTAAGACAATTTCAACTGGATGATGAGGTTCAACGGGCCGTGGCCGAACTTAGCGACGATGAAGAATTACGGCGGAGTCTAACACCTCCACTGACAAAAGAGAAATATATGATTCAATGGCGTCCAAGTTTCGAGGAGACATCAGGAAACTTGAGGATTACTCAGTATCCTTTGTCCGGTGAACCAAGTACGAAAGAAGAGGTATCTTGGTGGCTGGTGCGTGATCCGCTGATTCATATAAAAGTTGGGACAATTTGGCGATTTATCTCTGAGGACATGAAGAGAGAATTCGATCATTTACATCTCGATTTGGCATCAATCTTGAGTGTCTCTGATATTGCTACTGGAACGACATGGGATGACCTGGATTTTACAACTGGATACCGAAGGATGCAGATGAATTCCGTTACACTTTGGATCATGCTGGGTGCGGCGGTGTATGCGCTTCTGACCGGTGAATGGCACATTCCCGGCGTGGCCATGATGGCCGTTCTGCCGATGATGCCGTGGGACGCCTTCCAGCGCTGGCAGGAATTCGCCGCCGAGGCGGAAAAGAACATGCCGGAATCACCGCTGCACCGGCCGGCCCTGGTGAATTTCTTCGTGACGCTCCCGGGCCGTCCGGGCTGGGTCAATCATATGACGCAGGACCAGGGCCTGTATGGCAAGGTCCTGCCGCCGTTCGTCCTTGCGGACGGCCGTTCGATCGTCCCGATCATCGGCGATATCTATGAAGTCGTTGCCATTGAGGATGAATTATTGGATGCATCCCTCCTGGCCGAACGGGAGAGATTGATGGAAGGATATCATAGTGGCAAGTTCAGAACGTCGGTGCTGGGCGTTAAAGTGCTCAGGTCCTTGTTATGGATCCTCTGGGAAAAGGGCGATCAGAGTATCCAGGAATTCCTGCGGCAGCAGGCCATTTCCTTTGAGGAATTGATCAGCTTGTCCCGGAACGAATTGGTCAGCCTGGTGCCGGGCGAGTTGTTCTATCGCGCCGATCAGCTGCACTGGGCCGAGTACTGGCAATCCCATCAGCATTTGTATGGGCAGAACGAAGCGCATATGTACTATCAGAAGAATTTATTTACCAGATTGTCGGACCGGCGCTGGAACGAGTATCCGCGCGCCTGGACCGGAGGGAATTTCGCCGAAGAGATGGCGGTCTGGTTCATGGAATATCAGGGATTGGGCGACTACCTCGATATCGATTTTGCGCATAGCACCGATTCATTCCTGAGCCCCGAATTAAAGACCCGGCTGCTGGAGAACCTTCAGGTGCGGGTGATCGTTCAAAAGGTCGAAGGGGCGGCGCTGGCCGAACGGTTCGGTCTCGAGCCGGTCCTCGGTCCCCAAGGCCGGCCGGCTACGCTTGGCGCCTGGACCTTCCAGGACCTGGTCGGACGGCTGGCCTTCCTCTACGGCGGCTCCTTCCTCGAGACCAGCTCCATCGAGAACGGGCTTCGACCGATCGACCGTCCGGCCGACCTGTTGCAAGCCATTGCTGCGGGAGAGGCCATTCAACTGGTCTCCGGCCGTCTGGACCTGAAAGCTTTGGGCACCACGCAGCCGAAGGTGTTTGTCCTTCTGGGACAGGAACACCGGCAGGTCCAGGTCGGATCCGGCTTATTCATGTCCTCGCTCGGCAAATATTATCCGAGAAACTATCTGCCGTTCGTTCTGAGCCAGCTCTTCGGATATCAATTGGAGCTCCAGGTGAAGATCGTGTTGCGCGAGGGTGAAACCGAAGCCGTAATCAGCCTCGAGGAACTGTTAAGCCGGCCCGGCTTGATCTTGAATACCGAATATCAGCCCGGCTTCCCGTCGCCGTCCGGGACCGAAGTCGTTCAGTTCTCCAAAGAAGTGATGGAGGCCGAGCCTCGCCACCAGACCATCGGCGGGGAAAGCCCGTATCACACCTTCGCGCGGTTCCACTTCGGAAGACAATCGACCAATTATCGGGAAGTGGCCGGCAGTTTGCGCCTGACCCGGCATTCCGCGGACCGCAGCCTGCGGATCGTGGAAGCCCTCCGGGAACACACCCTTGATCCTACCCGCAGCCAGTTCGGCTGGTGGCGCACAGCAGGGGTATTGAGCGAGCGGCTCGATCGGTTGTTCGAGGGATTGGGCCGCAATCAGGCGGCGCTTCTCTTGGGCGGGAAAATCTGGATCAAGCTCGGCGCGAAACTGCTCCATAATCTCGATTCCGGCAGAGTTCAGTCGCTGGATCAAACTTACAAATTCTTCCTTTATAACACTGATGTTGTAGATGGCCGACCTGCTGATTTGGGAGATTTCCTGGATTTTGCGGGAAGTCTTAACGATGATGACCTCAAAGAATCGGTGGCCATTGTGGCCATGATGATCGGCCAGCTTATTCTGGATCTAGAGAACGCAGGCCTGCTCGAGG
>JAHFFX010000149.1 GCA_023247755.1 Candidatus Omnitrophota bacterium
CGCGATGAAGGAAATGGAGAATATGTCCCCGGAGGACAAGGCGATGATGCAAAAGATGATGGGGGGAATGAACGTTCGTATGGCCGGCGCCGGCGCGGGGATGTCGACCTCGGTCACCAAGTGCGTTACTAATGAAAATCCGGCGCCAGACGCGACTGCTGAAGAAGGCTGCCGGCAGACGCATTCCATCAGCGGCAACACCGTGAATTTCGAGACGGTCTGCACCGACAGCAAGTCCACCGGCCAGATGACCTATTCGGGCGATTCCATGACGGGCCATATCAAGTCCCATCAGACGGTCGACGGCCAGGCGACGGATACGACGATCGAGGTCACTGGCCAGTATGTGGGGCCGTGTGATCAATAAGAATAAAGTTTCAGGGACACGGGATTAATTTTACATATGAAATATTCAATATTAAAAAACTATATTTATGCAATAGGTGAAGAATTAGTCGGGTGTCGGGAAAATTACGAGGGAATTACACGTGATCCCCAAAAAGGGATTATTCCAAGAGGGATGATTCTAGAAGAAGGTGAGAACGGGGACGAATCTGAAGGTTGCATAGCTTCCGGCATTAACCCCGGGATAGCTAATAAATGGGAGATGGAAAAATATAAAGAGCAAACGATTAGCTATGAAAGGACATTGACTTTATGGAAAGCGCAAATTAAGGATGTAAGTTATTATAGCAACTTAAGAAGTTTAATTAGAAAATTGGGGTATTCAGGCCCAATTTTATGGACTGACTTGGCGAAATGTCAGAGTACGGGTCTTAAAAGATATCCTCCCGTAGAAACTTTTCGTAGGTGCTGTAATAAATTTTTGTCTCGTGAGCTTGCAATTCTGCCTGCGATCGAAAAATGGGATATTATTGCTGTTGGGAGAGAACCTTATATTGCGTTGTCCTACTTGTATCCTCATAGAACAGTAATTGGATTAACACATCCAGCTGCATATGGTGACTTCTCAAGAATTAATAGAAAAGCAGATCGGCTTCGAGGTAAACTTTCCCAATTTAAGTATAAAAGTGTATGGTTAAGAGATTTACTTGATTAGTTATTCATCAGGAGAGGCAGACGCCTTATCAAAGCTGTTGATACCAAAAAGAAGAATAAAGTACCAGGTACATTACAAGGGGACAGTCCCTAAAAAGGGACAGAGCAAGTATCATAGGAAGGCCTAACCTGTTCGCTTCTCCACTTCTCTTCATCTGCCGCACTGGAGACTGGAATGAAAAAGATCTTTAAAGGCCTGCTGCGGTCCGGCAATTTTAGCACGCGGCGGTTGGACGCGTTCAGCGACGGAGTGTTCGCGATCGTGATCACCCTGCTGGTCCTTGAGCTGCGCGTCCCCGAGGTCCACGGACCATAGGTTGCAGAGCAGCTCAAGCAGGGGCTTATTGAACTGTTGCCGAAGTTCCTCAGCTTCGTGGTGAGCTTCCTTTACATCACCATCTATTGGGTCAACCACCACCAGCTGTTCGATATGGTCAAGCGCTGCGACCGGGGGCTGTTCTGGCTCAACAGCCTGTTCCTGATGTGCCTCACCTTCATCCCTTTTCCCACCGCGCTCATCGGGAGCTATCCGCGGGAAACCCTCGCCGTCAGCTTTTACGGGGTCGCGATGTTCGCCACCGCCGTCAGTTTTGTCGCCATGAAAAGCTACATCTTCTACGTCGGCCGCCTGGTCGAGGCACACCGCGCCAAGCCCCCGCTTTTCTTGCTGGTGTCGGGGCCGCTGTTGTATCTGGCGGCGGTGTTGCTTGCGCTGCTGCACACGGGGCTCGCCATCGCCGTGTATCTGCTGGTCCCGGTCATTTATTTCGCGGCCGGGAAGCTCGATGAAGCGGTGCCGGAATAAATGGGGAGAAGGTCACCATGTCACAAGGTTACCGCGGAATGTCAAATGTCAAAATCCAAATGTCAAATGAATGGCAAATTTCAAATGACCAATGCCGACCATCGGAAATTTGTCATTTGGAATTTATTTGTCATTTGACATTGGGCATTTGCCATTGCCTCTCGGGTGACCGGGGAGCCGCCTCTTTGGAAAATCTCTAAAAACCGTTTCACTCCCGAAATAAAATGCTATTATAACTTTCGCCACTCTTCCCGGAGCTGTGGGGCTCCGCGGTCCCAGCTTTGACGGATCTTCCATCCTGAAGACCCCCGCCGAACAAGGAGGACAGACATATGCCCGCCAAGATCCTGATCGTGGAAGACTACCCTAACAACCGTCAACTCTTGAAAGACGTCCTGGAGCATCACGGATATACGGTCCTCGAGTCCGCCAACGGGGCCGACGGGCTTAAGATCGCCAAAGCCGATCGCCCGGACCTCATCCTGTTGGACATCCAGATGCCGTTCCTCGACGGGTATGAAGTGCTGCGCCGGCTGCGCGAAGACCCGGAGCTTGCGGACATCAAAGTCGTCGCCGTCACCTCCTTCGCCATGAAAGGGGACCGGGAAAAGGCCTTCGCCGCGGGTTTCAGCGGACACTGGACCAAGCCCCTGGACATCAAGATCCTTCCCGCGGAAGTAAAAAAGCTCCTCGGCCCTTAGGGCCGTTGGTTTCCAATGCATCCATCCCGCATCCGCGCATGAAAGAACCGGTCTTCCAGCCACAGCCGTCCCTCAACGACCTCGTCCCGCGATTTCATTTTCTTTCCCGGATGCTTGCCCTGGCGGTCTTCCTCATCGGTGGCATGGTCCTCATCGGATGGCAATTCGATATTGACGTCCTCAAAAAGTTCCCTTCGGGAACGGTGGCGGTCAACCCCGTCACGGCGCTGTGTTTCCTCTTGTGCGCCGGTTCGCTGTGGCTGAGGCGCGCTCCGGCGAAGGCAAGGTCCATCGGGGCCGCCGGCGTCCTCGCTTGGGCGGCCCTGGGCATCGCCGCGGTCAAGATCGCGGAGTATCTTTGGGGCTGGGACGTGAACATCGATGAATTCCTTTTTACGAATAAGCTCGCCGGCAATGTGATGGCCCCGCAGACCGCGTTCGCCTTCCTGTGCGCCGCGGGGTCCCTGCTGTTGAGCGCCACCCCGCTGGTGCTTTTGACGCAGACGGTGGCGCTCCTCGCCTTGCTCATCGTCTGGATCGGGTCCCTGGGATATTTGTACCATATCGTTTATTTCTATACCGTGGGGTCGTACATCAGCATGGCCTTTTACACGGCGCTGGGGTTCGGCTGCCTGCTTCTGGGGATCCTTTTTACCACGGGGGGCCGGGGGATGATGCGGGTGGTGGCGTCGTTCTCCTCGGCGGGAGCGGTCACCCGCACACTGCTGCCGGCCGCGTTCCTCGTTCCGATGCTGCTGGGCTGGATGCGTTTGCTCGGCGAGCGCGCGGGCCTGTATGACACGTCCTCGGGGGTGACGCTGACGGTCATCAGCAACGTCGTCATCTTCGTTGCGATCATCTGGGTCTGCGGGGACCATCTGCTGAAGGCCGAACTGCTCCAGCAAAAGCGCGAGGAGGAACTTAAGACCGCGGTCCTGTATGCCGAGAGCGTCTTTCACTCGATCCATCATCCGCTGCTGGTCCTTGATTCCGACTTTGTCATTTTTTCGGTCAATCACGCGTTCTACCGCATCTTCGGCGGCAAGGCGGACGAAGTGGAGTCGCGGCCTTTCTTTGCCATACATCACGGCCGCTGGAACCATCCGGGGTTGCGCCAGCTGCTGCACGAGGTCGTCACCGAGGACAAGAGCTTCAACGAATTCGAGCTGCGCCAGCCGCACCCGCAGTTCCGGGGGAAGGACCTGATCCTTTTGCTGAGCGCCCGCCGGGTGTTCCTGACGGACGCGCTTTCGCCCCGGATCCTCCTTGCGGTGGAAGACATCACCCTGCGGAAATTCCAGGCGGACCTCATGCAGGAACACAATGAGAAGTTGCGGGAGGTCAGCCAGGCCAAGTCGGAATTCCTGGCCAACATGAGCCATGAGCTGCGCACCCCGTTGAATTCCGTGATCGGGTTCTCGGACGCGCTGCTGCAGCAGTACTTCGGACCGCTCAACGAGCAGCAGCAACAATACCTTCGGAACATCATCTCCGGCGGGGAGCACCTGTTGAGCCTCATCAACGACATCCTGGACCTTTCCAAGATCGAGGCCGGAAGGGTCGAACTTGAGCATTCGAATTTCCTTTTGGCCGAGGTCCTCCAGTCGGCTTACACGATGCTCAAGGAGCGGGCGTTCAAACAGAAGGTGAAGATGGCCGTGGACACTTTTGTCGCGTCGGACTTCAAGATCTACGCGGACAAGCGGCGCCTCAAGCAGATCATCTATAACCTTTTGAGCAACGCCGTGAAGTTCTCGCCGCCGCAAACGGAGGTCCGGATCCGGGCCGAGAAGGTGTCCCGCGCGGAGCTTGGGATCCCGCCCGGGGTCATGTGGTCGCCGCAGAACGACTGGTACGTCAGGGTCTCGATCGAGGACCATGGGGTCGGGATCAAGCCGGAAGACAGCAAGAAGCTTTTTCAGAGCTTCACCCAACTGGAGACCACGCACAACAAGTCCCACGAAGGGACGGGGCTGGGGCTGGCCTTGAGCCAGAAGCTGGCGGAGCTGCACGGTGGCAAGATTTGGGTGCGGAGCGAATTCGGCAAAGGCAGCACGTTCTCGCTCGTTGTACCGATCCGGGAGGCCGCCGGGAAATGAACGCGGGATCTGCAACGGAGCGCTTGCAATCTTGAGTTATTCGTGGGATTCTTTAAAAGTCATCAGTCATAGACCATTTGCCGGAGAACGAGGGGTGCCCCGGGTACTCCGCGACCCAGTCACCCGGCCGGGCAATTCCAAATGCCAATTTCCAATCACTCAGCGGACATCCCATGAACATCTTCCTCATCCCCATCGGCAGCGCCGGGGACGTGAACCCCTTCATCGGCCTGGGCGCGGAGCTGGCGCGCCGCGGGCACCGTTGCACGCTCCTCGCCAACGATCACTTTAAGGAGATCAGCGAAGCGGCGGGGCTTGAGTTCATTGCCTCTTCCCGGCTGGCCGATTACGATTGGATGCTCGAGGACCCGCGCCTGTGGGACCCGCTGCAGGGCTTTGAGTTCGTGGCCCGCAATGCGTTCCTGCCGATCGTTCCCTTCGTATATGAATTCCTGAAAGAACGGTACGTGCCGGGCGAGACCCTTGTGGTGGGGAGCACCTCCGCGTGGGGCGCGCGCCTGGCGCAGGAAAAGCTCGGGGTCCCGTTTGTGACCGTGCACCTTCAACCTTCGGTGTTCGTAAGCGCCCACGATACGCCGGTCTACAGCGGCGCGGGTTGGGTATCGGACCTGCCGCGGCCGCTTAAAAAAATTGTTCTTAAATTCGTCGGCGCGACCGTTGATGGGATCGTGACTCCGGAGCTGAACCGGTTCCGGGCGTCGTTGCAGCTGGGTCCGGTGCGCGGGGTGATGGAAGACTGGTGGCATTCGCCGCTATGCACTCTCGGCCTTTTCCCGGAATGGTTCGCGCCACCCCAACCCGATTGGCCGGCGAGCGTGCGGCTGACGAACTTTCCTTTATACGACGGCGGCCAGGTCCAGGGCGTCCCTCCCGAGGTCGAGGCGTTCCTCAGCCACGGCCCGGCCCCGGTCGTGTTCACGGCGGGTTCCGCGATGAAGCAGGCGCAGGCGATGTTTGCGGTCTCTTTGGAGGTCTGTAAGCGGATCGGCTGCCGGGGGCTGCTTATCAATCCTTTCCCGGACCAGATCCCGGCCCAATTGCCCGACGGTGTTATGGCCTGCCGCTGGGCGCCGTTTTCCGGTGTGTTCGCCC
>JAHFFX010000150.1 GCA_023247755.1 Candidatus Omnitrophota bacterium
AACAGTGATTTCATCTTCGATGCGCCCAGCCCGATGAAGATCCCGACGAATTCGCTTCCTACCGCCGAGAGCATGGGCAGGCCGCATTCGGTGGCGATGGCCTTGGCGAGGTACGTTTTCCCGCAGCCGGGCGGGCCGATCATGAGGGTGCCTTTGATGATCTTGCCGCCGATGATCTTCACCAGCGAGCGGTCCTTGAGGAGCTTGATGAGCTCCCACGCCTCGCGTTTGGCCGATTCCATGCCGATGACCTCGTCCCATTTGACGTTGACCTTGGCCTTGCTGAGGTCCGAGGAGCCCATTTTTCCCATTCCCCCGCCCTGCATGAAGTAATAGTGCATCCCGAAGAAGAGCGGCAGTTGCACGAAGATGGAGAAGATGCTCACGATGAGGAAGTAGCCCATCTGGGCCGAAAGCTGTTTGCGGCTGAAGGATTCGAGGGTGCGGAAGCTGGTGAGGCCGTCGTAAAGGAAGTTGAAGATGAGGACGGTGGCGATGAGGCACACCAGGATGACCAGGAGCTTGAGCCAGTTGATCTGAAGGAAGAGCCAGATTCTTTTCATAGGTTCATGAAAGGGAACAAGTTAAACGTGGAAGTGATTGCGAAGAACGAACGATAAAAGGCTATCATATCCGCCGGGAGAAGTAAAGGCCCCAGATTAAAAAGTCGCGGCTGACGCGCGGATTTTCACCAAGGAGAAGGCAAAATTCGGATCGCAAATAGATGAGGCGGTTATTGCCGGTCCAGAGGCCTTAGCATATACTAAAATCAAAAGTGTCTTCGTCCGACCAACGGCTGTCATAACCGGACAGCAATCTGCGGAATGTCAAAATCCGGTCATTCTTCCTATTATCAATACGCGGCTGTCCTTTCCTGGGGATCATGGGCGGCGGTTCTCATCGGGAGCCTGTTCGATAAGAATGCGCTCGCCTGGGCGCTGTCCAGGGTTTCCTATTACCTGATCTTCGGGTTGTTCTTGGGGTGGGCCTTGGCCCTCTACCAGCGGTTTCAGGAGGAGGGCCAAGGCCCACCGGCCCGGCGCGTTCTATGGAAAACCCATTGCCGGGGAGTGTTCGTTGCGCTGCTCTTGACCGTTGCCGTCTTTGCCACGGTTCCCAAATATCTGCGGGTCTTGAGCGATGAAGCGAACCTGCTGTCCGTGGCCCGCAGCATGACGTTCGAGAGACGGATCGACTGTGTGACCGAAGGGGAACGGTATTACAACATGTTCTGGCCCTTGCAGCGGGTGATCGACAAGCGGCCGTTCCTGTTCCCTTTCTTCGTGCAGCTATTCCATGTCCTGACGGGCTACCGGGTCGAGAATGTCTTTATCCTGAATTTTTTCGTCCTCTGGGCGGTCCTGGCCAGCGTTTATTTTATCTCGCGTCCCTGGCTTTCGGAGGCGGGCGCCTCCGCCGTCATGGTGGCGGTCGTCGGTCAGCCGATGGTGTCCTTGTGCGCGACCTCCGGCGGGTTTGAATTGTTCAATCTGCTGTTCATCCTGCTGTCCTTCCTGGGTCTAAGGGAATTCCTGCAAAAGCCCTCCGCCGGGAACTTTTCTCTTCTGCTTCTGAACCTGCTCATGCTCGCGAACGTCCGCTACGAGTCGGTTCTGTTCTTGGTCGTCACTCTGACGGTCCTCGCTGCCCGGCGGTGCTTGCGCCGCGAACACTGGCAGCGCTCCAGGGTACTGCTTCTGGCGCCCTGGACGCTGTTGCCCCTGATCTGGCAGCGGGCGCTCATGAGTTCTTCCCCGGACCGGGATTTACCCGGTGGATCGTGGCTGGCGGCTTTTGGGTGGGAGAATTTCTTTACGAATCTGACGATACTGCCCAGATATCTCTTTGATCCCGGCGGTTCGCTGGGTTATGGGGGAGTGTTCAACATTCTGTGGTTCGGGGCGATGGGTTTTTTGCTGGTCCAGGGCTTGCGGGATCGGCGCGACCCTCGCAAACTTGGTCCTTCCGGGGAAAGAACCTGGACGCTCACGGTCACGGCCTGCCTCCTGGCGCTGGCCGCCGTGGTGCTGTCTTATCAAGGCGGGATCAACGATCACCCCCTTAACGGCCGGCTGTATCTGCCGTTCTTCGTTGCCGCGGCCGTCGCGGGCATCGTGGTTCTGTCCCGCTGGTTTCTGACCCGGCAGGCGTGGATCCTGGGGGCGTGTCTCGCCGGTTTTGTTCTCTATCATCCGGTGGCCATGCAGGACCGCCTGACGAACTGGCTATTGCTGGTCCGTGAACAGCGTTTTCTCACCGATTATTTCCAAAAGCTCGGCGATCCTAATATTCTGGTCATTTACGAAAGGGCCCAGCAGCTGATCATCTACAATTACGGCGCCATTTCCAGCTCGACCGCCGCCGAAAAGCTTGAGGACATCCGTCAACAATATGCCCAGGGCCTGATCGGAAAGATCTTTGCGGTCCAGTCCGTGGCCTATCGCACGAAAGAGGTTCTCCCCGGCCAGGCCCTTCCCGGGGCCTATCGTTTAACACCGGTGGCCCAACTGCAGAATTCGCCCACGCAATACATCCGGATCTCCCAGGTCAGCTTCGAGTAGCATTCCCGCCCGGCTATGGCCAGCGAGTCCTTGACGACCCCGGAAAACTGTGGTAGCTTGTGCTATTCTGTTTTTCCCCCAAAACAACACGAATTCGGATCAAAGGAAAATTTACCATGTCCAAAATCACCCAAATCAAGGCCCGCGAGATCCTCGATTCAAGAGGCAACCCCACCGTTGAGGTCGATGTCCTGCTTGACAGCGGCGTCCTGGGCCGCGCGGCGGTCCCTTCCGGGGCGTCCACCGGCGAGCATGAGGCGCTCGAGCTGCGCGACGGCGACAAGGGCCGTTATCTGGGCAAAGGGGTCCTCAAGGCCGTGGCCAACGTCAACACCACCATCAATGAGCGGGTGACGGGCCAAAAGCCGGATTTCAAGGCGATCGACAAGCTCCTCATCGACATCGACGGCACCGAGAACAAGGGCAATCTCGGCGCCAACGCGATCCTCGGCGTCTCGCTCGCGGTCGCCAAGGCCGCCGCCCTGGACAAGAAGCAGCCGCTTTACAAGTTCCTGGGAGGGGATGAGGCCAAGATCCTTCCGGTCCCCTTGATGAACATCCTCAACGGCGGCGTGCACGCGGACAACAACCTCGACATCCAGGAATTCATGATCATGCCGCTGGGGGGAAAGACCTTCAAGGAAGCCCTGCGCATGGCCACCGAGGTCTTCCATAATCTGAAAAAGATCCTGCATGACAAGCACCTTTCCACTTCCGTCGGCGATGAGGGCGGGTTCGCGCCCAACCTCGTCCATAATGAAGAGGCCATTCGGCTTATTCTCGAAGCCATCGAGAAGGCCGGCTACAAACCCGACAAGGACATGTTCATCGCGCTCGACGCCGCTTCTTCTTCCTTCTATAAGGAAGGGAAGTACTCCTACAATGGCAAAAAGCTCACCGCCCAGGACATGATCAAGGTCTACGAAGACATGATCAAGAAATATCCGGTCATCTCCATCGAGGACGGCCTGCAGGAGAACGACTGGTCCGGCTGGAAGGAGCTGACCGACGCGATCGGGGAGAACGTTCAGCTGGTCGGGGACGATCTTTTCGTCACCAACCCCAAGCGGCTGGCCGAAGGCATCAAGAAGAAGGTCGCCAATTCCATTCTCGTCAAGGTGAACCAGATCGGTTCGCTCTCCGAAACGCTCGAAGCCATCAAGCTCGCCAAGTCCAGCAAGTACACGTCGATCATTTCGCACCGCTCCGGTGAAACGGAGGACACCACGATCGCGCACCTGGCGGTCGCCACCGGGGTGGGGCAGATCAAGACCGGTTCGCTGTCGCGCACCGACCGGCTCTGCAAGTATAACGAGCTCTTGCGCATCGAGGAGGAGTTGGGGAGCAAGGCGGTGTACGCCGGTCAGTTATGGGGCAAAATTTGGTGACAAATTTTGCCCCATAGAACTGCCGTCCCGGCTACCTCAATTTGGGAAAGGCCGGGAAGGACAGCTTTGGGGAAAGATCTGGTAGTTGAGTGTCAAGTGTAGAGTGTTAAGTGTTAAGGTGGAAAGCAACCTGTTGTATGAATGAGAAACGAGTGCTATAATCTTTCACCACTTACGACTTAACACTTTTCACTTAACACTTTACACTGAAGAATGCGCAACGCCCTTTGGCTTTTTATCGCGACCGTGGTCATCCTGGTCGTTTTCTTGCCGTCGTACACGCGGATGCAGGATCTGGACGTCCGCAACGACGATTACGAAAAGCAGATCGCTTCCTTGCAGCAGAAGAACGCGCATTTACGCCGGGAAAAGGAGCTCCTTGAGAAAGACCCGGTATATCTCGAAAAAGTGGCGCGTGAGAAGATGGGCCTCATCCGGGAAGGCGAAGTGGTCTATCGCCTTACGCCGGAAGTGGGCAACATCGAGAAGTAAAGGCAGGGGATAACGTTTAGTTGTTGAGTTCTTTTAATTGATCTTAAAATTTGCGGGGATCGAGAATCCGTCCCAGCTGTCAATAATGACAGCGGGGTGGAGCAGCTCGGTAGCTCGTCAGGCTCATAACCTGAAGGTCGTTGGTTCAAATCCAACCCCCGCAACCATTCTTCCATTCAAAAGCGCTTTGTCCTCCGGGACAAAGCGCTTTTGTTTTTTAGGGAAGAATGGTTGCTGCACCCCCTGCCCAGAAGGGCAGAGGGGTGCGCAACTGCTCGAGTCGGTTCATCCCGCTCGTAAACACGTCGACTTTTTTCCATGCGCAGGGCCGGCGCTTAAAAGCGCCGGCCCTGCGTGGTTCCATCAGAGAATACGGGAGTTTCTTCGCCCGCTAACTTAATTCTTCGTGATCGTCCAGGAAACTTCCGTCGCGTCATACCCGTAATTGCCGTTACGGTCCACGCCGAAATAAATGTACTGGCCCGCCGTGAGATTGGACATGGTGTAGGCGGTGGAGGTCGTGACCCACTGCCGGTTGTTCGTGGCATTAAGGTTGGTCAGTTGCGTTCCCTGGGCATTGAAGACCCGCAATCGCGCGTTATTCCCGCTACTCGACACTCGCCGGACCCCGATATTCGAGATGACATATGTGCCGTTTTGAGGAACCCGGAAAGCCGCGATCGTTTCATGATTGTTGGAAGGAGGGTGCAGTTGCAGGTCGCGCACGCCTAAAGGCGCCGGGGCATTCGTTTCGCCGGCATCAGAGCCGCGATTGACCGTGCTCTTGCCGGCATAGGGATAAGCATTCACACCCGTGGCATTCGCCCAAAATGCCTGAAGGTTATTGAACGCTTCCTGATGCACGCCGCTGGTGAAGGTGCTGAAGAGCGATCCCCGGGTGACCCCACCGTTATTGGTCGATTCATACAATTCGATATTTGCGGTCACTCCACCCGAGACGGACGTTACGACGGCCTGTGGCGAACCCGCCTGTGTTACTACGTCCCACGAATTCCACTGCAGTTGCGCCGGTGGCGGGGGAGGAGGCGGTGGCGGCGGTGGTGGTGGCGGCGGTGGCGGTGGCGGCGGTGGCGGCGGTGGAGGCGGAGGTGGTGCATTCACCGTAACCGTCGCAGAGCATTGCCCACTGTCCCCGGCCCCGGTTGCCGTGCCGGTGTAGGTGGTGGTAGTTAAGGGAGAAACCGACCGTGAACCGCTGGCAACGGGAGTGACACTCCCAATGCCCTGATCGATCGAGAACGTCGTCGCATTTTGCGTGGTCCAGGAAAGCGATGA
>JAHFFX010000049.1 GCA_023247755.1 Candidatus Omnitrophota bacterium
TGCTGCCGTTCTGGAATTCGTCCCAGACGAATTTCCCCAGCCCGGGATTCTGGGCGAGCATTTCGGAAGCGATCAAGACCATCCAGCCAACTCCCAAGGAGATCTTCAACCCCGTAAAAATGAGCGGCAAGGACGACGGCAGAACGATCTTGAAGACGTGCGTGAACCACCCCAGCTTCAGCACCCGGGAGACGTTGATGATATCCTTATCCACGCTGGCGACCCCCTGCGCCGTGTTGATGATCGTCGGCCACAAGGAACATAACGCGACAGTGATGGCGGAAATGATAAAGCACTTTTCCAGGCCGCCGTTTTGCGTCGTATAAACGGCGCTGACCACGATCGAGACCAGCGGCAGCCAGGCCAGCGGAGAAACGGGCTTGAAGATCTGGATGAACGGATTGAGCGCCGTCATGATCGTGCGGTTTAGCCCGCACATGATACCGATGGGGACCGCCACGATCGATGCGATAAAGAATCCCGTAAAGACCGTCAGCAGGCTGGTGCAGATCTGATCGAAATAAGTGGGCTTTCCGGTGTACTTGCGCACCTTGACGCGGGCGGCCGGATCTTCGACCAGTTTCTGGGCGTTCTGCTGAGCCTGTTTGTTATAAAATTCCTTTCGCTTGAGCTGCTCGGACCAATGCTCTTTCCACAATTCCTGGGCCTGGACCCAGGCCTCGGAAGGTCCGGGAAGTTTTCCGAGACTGGTCTCAATGTGCGCTGAAGCCAGCGACCAGCCCCACAAAAAAATCCCGAACGCCGCCGCCGGGATCCCCAGCGTGGAATAGAGGCGCCCCAGAGCCTGCCTCCCGTCCCATCGGGGACTGATCTTCGGTGGTGCCGTCAATTCAATGGCCATCTGGCCTTTCCTGTCCCCGAAAAGTTTTTTATGCATTAAGCCCCTTCCTTCCTGGCAGAACCCTTTTATTTCAAACCGATCTTGAATGCTTTTAAATAATCGTTGGGCTTGCGGCCGTCATAAGTGACCCCGTCAATGAATTCGGACGTGGCCGGCTTGAAGCCATCCGTTTGCGGGATGTCCGATTCCGAAAGACGCCCCTCCTTCACCAACTCCTTCGCGGCCGCAAGCCAGATGTCGGGCCGGTAAACCTTTTGGGCCGCCTCGCTATACCATTCATCGGGGTGAGCCTCGGGAATCTGTCCCCAGCGGCGCATCTGCGTCAGATACCAGACAGCGTCGCTGTAAAAAGGATACGTGGCGTCAAAACGGAAGAAGACATTGAAGTCCGGCAGGGGGCGCTTATCGCCCTTCTCATACTCAAACGTGCCGGTCATGCTGTTGGCGATCACCTCGTAGTCCGCTCCTACGTATTCCGGCCGCGAAAGGATGCGGGCCGCCGCGGCGCGGTTCTTGCCGTTGTCTTCATCCAGCCATTTCGCGGCGCGGATGAGGGCCTTGACCAGCGCCTTGTGGGTTTGAGGGTTCTCTTCGGCCCATTTTCTCGTGACCCCAAAAACCTTTTCAGGATTGTTCTTCCAGATTTCGTAATCCGTGACGACGGGAACGCCGATCCCCTTGAAGACCGCCTGTTGGTTCCAGGGTTCTCCGACACAATAGCCATGGATCGTTCCGGCCTCGAGGGTCGCCGGCATCTGCGGAGGCGGGGTGACCGAGATAATGAGGTCCGCGTCCGTGTTGCCGTTGGTATCCGTCGCCGTGTAATATCCGGGAGAGATACCGCCGGCGGCGAGCCAGTAACGCAATTCGTAATTATGCGTCGACAGGGGGAAGACCATGCCCATCTTGAACTGCGCGCCTTCGTTCTTGAATTTTTCGACGACCGGCTTGAGGGCGTCGGCTTTAATAGGGTGCACCAGCTTCCCGTCTTCCAAAGGCACATGGGATTTCATGAGCGCCCAGACGTCGTTGGAAACCGTTATCCCGTTCCCGTTAAGATCCATGCTGAAGGCCGTAATGATATCCGCCTTGGTCCCGATGCCCAGCGCGGCTCCGATGGGCTGGCCGGCCAGCATGTGAGCGCCGTCCAATTCCCCGCTGATGACCCGATCGAGAAGGACCTTCCAATTGGCCTGCGCCTGCAGCGTTACGAACAGCCCCTCCTCTTCAAAGAATCCTTTCTCTTTCGCGATAACCAGCGGCGCGCAATCCGTAAGCTTGATGAAACCGATCGTCAATTCATCTTTCTCCAGCATGCCGGCGGAAGCATCCGAAGGTTGGCCGGCACCGATCCCCAGCGAACATAAGAACACAAGAACAAACCTGATCCGAAGAAATCCCTTTTTGATGAAATTCATAAGCGCTTTCCGTCCTCTCTTAAACGCCCTCTCTGTTGTCCTAAGATCGAACCATGGATCGGGGTTGCGGCTTCGCCAAATCGCGCCCGTCGATTTTTATTTCCCCATTGTCGATGATCACTGAAAAGATGCGAACGCATTCCGGCTTCTCGCCGCCCTGGCCAGTGGCCAGATCGAACTTATGCCCGTGCAGCGGACACACGACCTTCCCGTCCCCCATGACCCCTTCCGCCAGCGGCCCCCCCCGATGGGGGCAACGGTTCTCCACGGCAAAGACGTGGCCGTCCCGGGAGCGGAACACCGCGATCTCTTCACCATCGATGATGAAGCAGCGTCCTTGACCGACCGGGACCTGGTCGATCGAACCCAAATGAATGATCTTCGTTGGAGATATCATGTTCCTTTTTTCCTCACCCGTTGTTCTCCGCTTCATTGAGGACCTCCACCAGGCGGGGTCCTTCGAATTGGTGCGGGTACGCCGGGATCTCCGCTTCCTTCCACGGGTCCTTATAAGCGTCCACCGCCTGCTGGATACGCTCATCAAGCTGGGCGCAGATCCCCAGCGAATCCTCGATAAGGATCTTTTTCAGCATATCGATGCCGACGCGCTCCACAAAACCGTACGTCCGTTCCAGATATTTGGCATGCTGCCGGTAATACTCCATGAACCTTCCAATATATTTCAAGACCTCCTCATGCGTGTCCACCGTGCACAAAAGATCGCCCTTGCGGACCGAACTTCCGGCGGCGCCACCCACATAGATCTCCCACTTCCCGCCTTCGATGGCGACCGCGCCGATATCTTTGACATAAGCTTCCGAACAGTTGCGCGGACAGCCGGCCGTGGCGAGTTTCATCTTGTGCGGGGATTCGATCCCCTGGAAACGACGCTCGATCTCCTGCGCCATCCGGATGGAATCGCCCACGCCGTAGCGGCAGAAATCCGTTCCCACGCAGCTTTTGCAGGTGCGGAAGGCCTTGGTGTAAGCGTGGCCGCTGGGCATCCCCAGGTCCTTCCAGATGGCCGGAAGGTCCTCTTTCTTGACCCCCAGGAGATCGATGCGCTGTCCGCCGGTGATCTTGACCATCTTCACCTGGTATTTGACGGCCGCCTGTGCGATGCGCATCAATTCCTCCGGCGAGGTCACCCCACCATAGATTCTTGGGACAACGGAAAAGGTCCCGTCCTTCTGGATGTTGGCATGCACGCGGTCGTTGATGAAGCGGGCGTCGCGTTCGTCCTCATATTCTTTGGGCCAGATCGTCTTCAAGAGCGAGGCGAGCCCCACTTTGCTGTCGAGGTCTTCCCGTCCGCCGGCCAGTTCCGCAAAGACGGCGCTGACCGACTTAAGGCCCCGCGATTTGATCTCCGCAACGAGCTGGGATTTCTCAAGCGGGATCCCCGGGACGTAGTAATGCTCGGAGGGGTCGTACGAAACTTTTCCCACACAGGATTCGATGAGCTGGGCGATGAGCCCGCGGCAGGAGCCGCAGCCCTTGCCGGCCTTGGTCTTCTTGCCGACGGCCGCAACGGTCAGGCATTCCCCTTCCACGATGGCATCCGTGATCTCCTTCTTGCAAACCCCGTTGCAATTGCAGATCTGCGCGTTGTCGGGGAGGTCCGCGATGTTCACCAGGACCGCGCTCTTGACCGAACCGAAGAAGAGCTCGGAACGCTTGGCCGGGACCTTTTCATCCCGCATGAACATCTGCATGAGGATGTCGCCGCCCTCGATATCTCCCAGAAGAATGGCGCCGTGGATCTTCTCGTCGCGGATGATGAGTTTTTTATAGATCCCGTGGTTTGGTTCACGGTAGATCACCACCTCATCGGAAGGCAGGCTCGGTTCCTTCTCCCCGATGGAAATGAGCTCGACGCCCATGACCTTGAGCTTGGTGCCGGTCTTGGAACCGGTGTACAGCGCGTTGGGGTTCGCGCCCGAAATCACGTCCGCCAGGACCCGCGCCTGCTCCCAGATCGGATCGACCAGGCCGTACAGCCTCCCGCGATGCTCGGTGCATTCGCCGAGAGTGAAGATGTCCGCGTCACTGGTGCGCATCTGGTCGTCGCACATGATGCCTTTGCCCACCGCGATGCCGGAGGCCTGCGCGATCTCGGTGATCGGGCGGATGCCGGCGCTGACCACGACCATATCCGTTTCCACGAGCGTTCCGTCGGCAAAGGAAAGGGAAGCGATGCGTCCGTCCTGAAAATTTATTTTGGAGGTCTTGGCCGCTGTGACCACGCGGATACCCATCGCTTCCATCGTCCGGCGCAACAGTTGGCCGGCCTCCGCATCCAACTGGGCGTTCATGAGCTGACCCGCCGCCTCGATCACCGTGACCTCGACATTGTGCGTCAATAACCCCCGAGCCGCTTCCAGCCCCAGGAGCCCTCCACCGATCACCGCGGCCTTGCGGCAGCGCTGCGCGTACTCCGCGATGGCGTGGCAATCGTCGATGGTGCGGAACAGGAACGTGCCTTCGCCGCCGAAGCCTTCCATCGGCGGGACAAAGGGGCGGGAACCGGTTGCGATGATGACCTGATCGTACGGTTCTTCAATGAATTCCACTTTGTTGAGAAATTCTTCGTTGTTGGCATAGGGGAGGATGCCGGGCGGCACCTGTCCTCCCAGAACGACCTTGCGCTGACGGTCGATCTTGAAAGCCTTGATGCCGGCGTGCAGCGTGATATTGTTCTCCTGATACCAGGTGAGGGGATTAAGGAAGATCTCCTGGGGCTCCTGCGTCTGGTTGAGGACGTTGCTCAAAAGGATGCGGTTGTAATTGCCGTAGGGCTCGGCCCCGAACATGGTGATGTCGAAGCGCCCCGGCGCGCGTTTGAGGATCTCCTCAACGACCCGCGCCCCCGCCATGCCATTGCCCACCACGACCAGTTTTTTCTTGTCCATACGGCCCTCAAAAATAAAAGACCCCGCTTCTTCCTCCATCGTCGGAAAAAGCGGGGCCTCATTGCCCGGCAAAGAACCAGCCTCTAAGAACAAAAAAGCCCAATGATCCGAACTTCCTTCATTGGGCGCCTGCGTCCATTGGGAATCGCTTCCCGAAATCTTCGCAACAACTCTGCCGCGAAATCAACAAGACGATGCAATTATAAAACACTTTTGCGTATCGTCAATACCCATTTTCGTAGGTATCAGCGTCCGGACCCACCCGGACACCCGTTCACAGCGAAAATGTCTTCAAATGCTCCGAAAGGTCGGCGGCCCGGTTGGAGATCCCGAGCTTCTTGCGGATATGGTTCCGGTGATGTTCGACGGTACGGACGGAAGTGCACAGTAGATCGGCAACCTCCTTTGTCTTGAGGCCGGTTTTGAGCATCTTGCAGATCTCGATCTCCCGGGCGGAGAGCCGCCACTTCTTGTCCATGAGCTTTAAAGCGAACTCGCCCGTCATCTCCTGCAGGGACTTCTCGAGCAGCATGAGGTTGCGCCGGTCGAGGGGTGTCGCGCGTCTTTTCAACTTTTCGACCAAGGGGAAAATCGTCTCCTCGATATTCTTCTGGAGGTTGTTCTTAAGAAAGCTCTTTTCTTCCTCCCACTTATCGAGCCAGCTGAACAGGACCAGGTTGTTCTTTTCCAGGGCCACTTTATGCCGGCTCAGTTTCTGGCGGGAGGCGGCCAGCGTGCGCGCCAACTGATAACGCTGGGTGATGTCCACGACGCTGCCGCGCGTGTTGAGAAGCTTTCCCGACGCATCAAAGCGGGCGGAGGCGTTCAACAGGACGTGTACGCGTCGCCCGTCCTTGCGCACCAGGGTATAGTTGAGGTTGCGCACCTCGCCGCGAACGTTGATCTCCCGCCAGTGCCTTTCAAAGAGCGGGATCTCCTCCGGCACGATCAGATCGGCCCAGCTTTTTTTTCCCACCACTTCCGCTCTCTTATAGCCCAGCATATCGAGCTCCGTCCGGTTCATGTCCACGATGATCCGGTCGGGGCCGAAGGCATGGAACCCGACCGGGGCATGTTCGAAGAAATCCAATAGATAGTCCTCGTGATTCCCAGAATTTTTCATTGTTCCATCCCGAAAAAGGACAATGGATCATCAACCGCAGAAAGCCGCGCGAAAACCGAAAAGGCCCCTCCGGTCCCTAGACATGCAGCCCCGACAAAAAAAGGCAAAGGTCGAAGGCGATCACGGCCAAGCTGAAACCGATGGCCAAACGGCTGAGTTCCCGCGCCCAACACTCTTCTTTCTCTTTTTGCGTGATCATGGCGTTCCCCCCTTTCCCGAAAACATCCCATCCCGCTCGATACACAAAAAAAGCCCGGTCCCCGACGGTATGCCTCGCGGCAGATCATCGGAACCGGGCGTCGCTGCCCGCTTGAGGCCGTAACCGCTCTGTTCACGGCCAATAAACAAAAAATCCCCCCGCAGACATTCAACGCCTGAAAACGGGAGGACATCATTGCCCTGTTACAATCAGAAGTATAAAATCGGCGAACCGACTTGTCAAATATTATTTGATCGCAAATATTCCTAAGTCATAAACCTCGAATGGGACATTCCGGCCTGCGCCGGCGAATTTCAGCTGGGCGACCCGATCCTTGCTCTTGTTAATGAACATCATCCGCACTCTGTATTCACCTGATTTAAGACGCGGAAAATATAACCAGTACCGTTCCCTAAAATAATCGCCCTTCTCCCACAAATACGTAGGATAAAGCGTGTAGCCGATCGTTCGGGTTCTGGATAGATCTTCCGAACCTTCCGCGCCCAAGACAATGATCATCTCATAATCGTCACTGACCGGGGCATCGGCTCTCCAATAAAAAACAAACGGGATCACCCCTGACCTCCCGAACGTATTCTCGCCCCGTTCATAAGCCAATAGACTGAACCGGTCGTCGATAGAAAGTTCGGCATGATTTGCTCGGGACATAAACGCTTTTGTGGATCTTTCGATCAATTGGTCCTTACCTTGAGCACCTTTTTCAAACAATACCAGGTCCTCAACGGCGTCTTTAACGAACCAATCTCTCCGAAGGAGCTGTTGCAAGACCTGCGCGGCTCTCTTATGATGCGCTTTCAGGTCCTCAGTTAACCAAAAATCATTGAAATCCAGCAAGAGGAAGTTGACCTGACCGGGCAAAATAAATCGCTGCCCCGTAAAGGAGTTATGTTCCCGGATAAGGTGCAAATGCGGGTAAATAAATCTGCGGGCCGACAGCGGCGCCAGAAAATCACCGGTGGCCAAAACACCGGATTGTGCAGGAACAGTTTTCACCATTTCCCACCGGATGGCATTGAGCGATCTTTGAAAATGCCTGATCAGATAAGCGTATTGGCCTTTATAAAATTGAAAGTTGATCAAATGGGCGAACAGCATGAGCGTTAATGACAGATAGAACAGCCGGGGAGCAAACCTCCGGATGCGCCGCAAAGCCTGGACCGCGGCCAAGAATATGAACGGCGCCAGAGTGGCTGCATAGTGATAGGAAATGGTTTGCTGCTGGGCCGCGGAGCTCAGCAGATGTTGCGCAAAAACCGGTGCGGCCAAGAAAAGGATGTCCGGGCTCAAAATCGGCAGGAACAGGAATGGACCGAACAACTCGCTCAGATACGAAATATTTTCCGGCCGGAGCAACCGCTGGACGACCAGTTGAGGATGAAAGATAAAGCATTGTAGGATCTCACCGGGAGACCCGCCCAAGTCGCTGAAAAGATAGAGATATTGATTGGGAGAAGAAAGGCCCCCTCTTAAACTTGGGGTAATAATGAACATGGATAAGTAGAACCAGATTATCCCCCAGAAAACGGGGATCCCCGCCCAGAGAAACCGGTTCCTTGATCTATGGAACATCGCATATATGCCGAAGGCCACGATGAGCGGCGACATATTTTCCTTAATCAGCGATGTGAGGAGCATCGTTATAAGAAAAGGCCTGGGTTTCTCTTCCTGAAAAAAATAATAAAGAAGGAACAGGGGGCCGATGCTCAGGCTTTCCATGTGAAATTCATAGAACAGCGCGAGGATGTTGGCCGGGTAAAGAAGAAAAATGGTCATCCATAACAGAGCGATGACCGGGCCGGCGGCCTTTTTGGCCAACACATAGAGCATGAACACGCCCACCACAAAAGAAAAGACTTTCAGGTAAACCAGGGTTAACGGATGGGGGAAGATCGCATAAATGGGGACCAGAAGAAAGCTGATGTATTCGGCGTGGTTGGCAAGAAAATTCATCCCCAGGATGGTATTATCAAACGAACCGTGGAGCAAAAGCCACATCGATTGGGCATAAAGCGCCAGGTCCCAGTCATAATAACCAAAAGCGAGATACTTCCAGGTCAAGAGGAAGCACCAGCCCAGGAGGGCCGATCCGCTGATCGCAAGAGCCCAGCGATCATGGACCTCCCTGCCGAAATGCCGATCCGATATTTGTTGGGATAGATTTTTCAATTCCGGTAAATCCAAAACCAGGGCCTCATCCCCGCTTCGGGATGCTGCGGGTCGAGGAAACCGTGGACGACATCAACCAGCTCGAATCCCAAGGAATGCAGATAATTCGTTGTTTCGCCTCCGCCCAGGCGCACCCAGGAGGGCTGCAGCGCTTCCCAGCAATCGAGAACGATCAGAACCTCACCGGGTGTTTTCCGAAGGAACTCCTCCAATTCCTGCTTTTCGTATCGCAGCGGAACGATATTGCCTCCGAATTCCTGCAAATTAAATCCGGTAAAATACCGCAATTGACGCTCCGAAGCGGCCAGGATCACCGTATCGGAATTCGCCAGCTTCCTGATGACGGCGCCGGCATCGGCGTACCCTAAATTGATATTCTCCTGCTTCATTACGGCGGCATTAAACTGCGTCAAAGAGACCAAATAACCGGCCAGTGCCATCCCCAGCGCGGCCGGCCGCAAGAATCTTTGAGCCCATCGGGACTCCCCGGCGCTCACCGCTTGCTCGACCGCCATTCCCATGATCAACACAAGGCATGGCAGCAGGGGCAAATAGTACCGCGCCACTCCAGCGGGGATAAAGATGGCTATCCCCGGAATAAAGGTCGCAAGCCAGCTCAACAGGAGAGCCGCCGTATACCGCTTTTCATTTCGCAAACCCAGGATTCCCAGAACGCACAACCACCGGAGCGCCGGCGCCCCCACGATCGCAAAGGCGGAAAGGATATTGATCCCGACCCTCTGATAATCACCGACATCCGCGGCGATCCTACCCAAGAACCCGGAAAACGAGGTCGCCACCGCGATCCGCATGAATAACCACAGGAGAAATAACATCGTTCCCGTTGGGATCAAGGCCCTGGCCGCACGGGAAGGCCAGTTCATGGGGGACAACCTCATCCCATAAGCGACCAACGTTACCGGGATCAATACCGCCCCCGACCACTTCAAAAGGACCGCCAGGCCTCCCACCGTCGCCAAAATAAGGTGATACCTCAACGGCCGGTGAGGATCTAACCCGGCCAGCAGAAAGATATAAATGATGCAAAAGAAAGTCAATGGCACGTCCGTCAAGACGGAAGCCCCGGAACCGAAATAAACCGGGTTAAAAGCCAACCCGATGGAGGCCCATAATCCGGCAAATCCTCCCTTAAGCCTTTCCCCTAAGAAATAGATCGCCGCAATGCCGGCCAAATAGAAAACAAAGGAAACTATTCGAAGAGCCATCCCGGAAGGGAATATCTCGCGCACAAAAGCGATCAGCATCGCCAATAAAGGAGGCTGATAACTGGCCGCCTCAGGAGAAAAAATGATCTGCGGCCGAGCCTGGATCCTTTCGCCCAGCCAGGCGTACAAGCTTTCATCGGAAAGAAAGCGGTCTATGTTGATAAAATGAAATTGCCAAACGGCGGAGAGGACCAACAGGCCAAGTAAGGCGGGAAAATAATAAGAACGAGGTGGAAGGGACCGCAGGGGAAGGTGTCCGCTCATTTGCTTTGCATTGCGCCCATCCGGATCATGGGCTCGGCGATCTCTTTTCCGGAGCGGCGGTCCCTCGCCGCACTTCGCTCGGGACCGCCTTCGTTACTTTCTCAGCTCATCCATAAGAATGATCGATTCGGCGATTTCCTTCATAGAACGGCAGGAATCCATGCTTTTCTTGTGGATAAGGCGGTAGGCGGACTCCTCAGAAAGACTGTTCATGCGCATGATGATCCCCTTGGCGCGTTCGATGAGCTTGCGCGTCTGCAAGGCCTCCTTGGCCTTGAGGGCCTCTTCCATGAGCTTGGTATTCTCGACGGCAACGGCGGCCTGGTTGGCGACCATTTGCAGAACATCGATCTCGTCCTGCGTAAAGTGGTGGGGGGTCTTCGTATAAACATTGACGATGCCTACGGCCTTGTCCTTGACGACCATCGGCACCGACAGCATGGAAGTGAGATTCTCTTTGACGGCCAGATCACGATAACGATAGCGTTCTTCCTTGCGGACGTCATAGACGGCCAAGGGTATCTTGGCCTTGATGACCTCGCCGCTCAAGCTGTGGTTGACCTTGATGTTGGGCTTCTTCTTGTATTCTTCGGAAAGACTTTGGGTCGCTTTGATGCTCAGCTCTTCGCCCTTTTCATCCAGCAGCATGATGGAACAGATCTTGGAATTGAGCATTTCGGCGGTGACCACGACGATGAGGTTCAGGATCTCGTCGAGATACCGCTCGGAGGTGATGGACTGGCTGACCTTCACCAAACTGTCGAACTGGGTCGCCTTGTTCTTGGTCTCATCGTACAGCCGCGCGTTCTCGATGACCCCGCCCACCTGCTTGGCCACGGTGTGCATGAGGTTCACCAGATTGGCCGGATAGTTGTGGGGTTTCTTATGCTGAACGTTGATGACGCCGATGGCCTTCCCCTGATAAATGATCGGGACCGAAAGGAACGCCTCGTACTGGTCTTCCGGAAGGACGTCGAAACTTTTGAACCGCGGGTCCTGATAGGCGTTCTTACGGATGGCGACGGGCTTGTTCTCGCGGGCCACCCATCCGGTGATCCCTTCGCCGGTCTTGAGGACGACCTTGCCCAGTTCCTTGCGGTGCTGGGTCTTGGAGGCCATCAGCACCAGATGCTTCTTGCCTTCGCCGAAAAGATAGATGAAGACGGAGTCGGCGTTCGTGGCGTCCGTGACAATCTTGACGACCTCTTTGAGGATATGGTTGAGCTCGAGCTCCGAGCTCGTGATATCCACGATCTTCCTTAAATATTTGATCTCCGGATTCTGGCCGTTGCCCGCGGAGGCGGTAGCGCCTCCGGACCTTTTGGCAGAAGATTCCGCTTGTGGAGAATTCGTCATGGCCGTTGCCTGCTCTCGATGGACATTGGTGAACACCACAATAAAGAAATCAACTCGCTACAAATAGGCATTTTAATCGTTCGGGGCCGCTTGTCAACCTCCGATATTTCCGTCGCAAAACGAGATTCCGACAGCGATGATTGATAAGCGGTGGATTTTTGGTACAATTTCAATCAGCGCAGCCAAGAACGAACCGCTTGAAAAGATCTCCCGCGATTGATCCAGCGGCCACTTCCTGAAAGAATATGTCCTTAGTGATCGCCTACAGCTTTCTTTTGGTCCTGGGGATCCTCTGTTCCCAGGTGTTCAACCTCTCCGGCGCGCACCACCAGCTCGAGACGATCACCGGCATCTGCCTCGCTTACATCATGATCGAGGTCGGCTGGGAATTCAAGCTCGACAAGAGCCGCGTGAAGAGCTACGGTCTGGATTTCATTTACGCGTTCCTCGCGGCGGCGCTCCCCTGGATCTTCTGCTCGGTCTATTTCATGAACTTGTTCTCGGTCGACTGGGCGACGGCCTTCCTCGTCGGCGTTTTCGCCGCGCCCACCTCCGCCGGGGTCCTCTTCGCCATGCTGGCCGCGGCGGGGCTGGGGACATCCTGGCTGTTCAAGAAGGCCCAGGTGCTGGCGGTCTTCGACGATTTCGTCGCCATCCTGCTATTGGTCCCCTTTCAGATCATCTTCACGGGGCTCCGGCCGGAAATATTCGTCGTGGTCGTCCTCATGGGGTTGTTGCTGACGGCGGCCTATCGCTTTCTGCATTCCCTGCATTTGCCCACCGGAAAGGATTGGTTCGTCCTGTACGGCATCGGCATCGTCGTGATCCAGCAGGTCGTCCAGCGAACCACCCACTTGAACCTGGGAGTCCTGCTGCCGGCCTTCACCCTGGGGGCGGTCCTTTATAATCCGCATCTTTCTCCCCCCAAAAAGGATCCGTCTTACAACGAACCGCACCAAGAGCCCACGGCCTTAGAGTTCCGGCTCGTCGATCGGCTCATCAAGGGATCCTTCATGTTCCTGGTCGGCGCCTCGCTGCCGAAGATAAATTTTCAGGAGATCGGCGTGGGGGTGCTGATCGCCCACGTCCTGGCCTTGACGGTGCTCTCCAACCTCGGAAAATGTTTTCTGTTCTTCTGTTACCGGAAGGAGGTTTCCTGGCGGAATCGGCTGGCCCTCAGCATCGCGATGTTCCCTCGCGGAGAAGTGGGCGCGGGAGTGCTGCTGATCGCCATAGGATATCACGTCAACGATCTGGTCGTGTCCCTTTCCGTTCTGAGCTTGG
The DNA here is from genome assembly GCA_023247755.1 of Candidatus Omnitrophota bacterium. Lineage (GTDB taxonomy): Bacteria > Omnitrophota > Gorgyraeia > Zapsychrales > JAHFFX01 > JAHFFX01. The sequence continues at coordinate 12,832 of JAHFFX010000049.1, forward strand.
CCTTAAATCTCGTTTTAACCGGAGTGTTCGTTATTCTGGCCATCCGGCTGGCGCAACCAGCGGCAACTTCATCCGGCACCGCCTGATCGGTGAGGTTTAACCTCGCCGGTCAACAACGGCGCAAAACTATCCCAGGCGTTCGATAAGAACGGCCACCGCCCCGCCCCCGCCCAAGCAGATACTGGCGATGCCAAAGCGCCCGCCCCGGTCGGCAAGGACGCTGAGCAGCGTCACCAGGATCCTCGCGCCCGCCGCACCCAAAGGATGCCCTAAAGCAATGTCGCCCCCCCAGACGTTCAGCTTTTCCTCGGGGATCTGCAGTTCATTTTGAGTAAGGATCGCCTGGGCGGCGAACGCCTCATCGATCTCAAATGCGTCGATATCCTTGAGGGTTAATCCCGCCTTCCGCATCAGGTCCTGGATGGCCTGGACGCCCGCCGTGAACACCTCAACCGGGTCCACGCCGACGGACACGTATCCTTTCAGGCGGGCCTTGGGCCTTTTGCCATTGCGAACGGCCCACTCTTCACTGGCCAAGAGCACCGCCGCCGCCCCGTCGGAAGGCGCGGAGGAGTTGCCGGCCGTAATGCTCCCGCCTTTGGCGAACGCGGTGGGCAATTCTTCCAATTTTTCCATGCTGATATTCTTGCGGATACGTTCGTCCTTCGCAAAGATCGCCTTTGTGCGCATCTTCACGGCCACCAGTTCATTCTGCCATTTGCCGGAGGCAAGGGCCGCGGCGGCCTTGTGATGGCTTTCGAAGGCATACCGGTCTTGCTCGACGCGCGTGATCTGGAATCTTTTGACCAGATATTCGCACAATTCTCCCATATGGCATTCCGTCAACTGGCAAAAGAGCCCGTCATATTGAAGACTTTCCACCATTCGCTTCTCATCGCCGCGTCTTTCTCCCGCCTTGAAAACGATCTCCGGGCAAAGCGAAGCGCTTTCCGTTCCGCCCGCGATGACCACTTCGGCGTCCCCGCTGACGATCGCCTGGGCGCCGAGAATGACCGCCGTCAAACCACCGGCGCAGACATGGTTGACGGTCACGGCCGGCACCTCGAAAGGAAGCCCGGCCAGAACGGATGCCTTGCGCGCCGGATTCTGGCCGAGACCCGCCCCGACGGCATTGCCCAAGATGACGTTGTCGACCGCGGAAGGAACAACCTGCGTTCTTTCCAATAGCGCCAGGAAGGTCACCGCCGCCAGCGACGCCGGGTAAATATCCTTGAGCCCGCCATGGCATCGGCCGATAGGAGTGCGCGCGCCTTCCAGAATGACAATGTTGGGTTTTGGGGAAACGGAATTCTTCATAAAGCTTTCAGGATCCTTTCGACATCCACGTACTTCGTGACCAACCGGCCCGCTTCCAGGATCTTGTCCTTGTCCGTCGTCTCGATCTTGCACACCAGGGATTCGATCTTGCCGGCAACCGTGTAGGTGTCATCCGGGGACAATAGCACCGGAATGCGACTGCGCTGGAGCAGATCGATGATCTTGGGCTCCGGGATCATGCCGCCGGTAAGGATGATGCCGGAGATCGTCAGGCGCTTTCCCCGGCGAATCAGGTGCGAACTGATGGAGACCAGGATATTGTCGATACGGTCGCCGGACGTGATCACCAGGACCCCGTCGCGAAGATAGGTCATCATGTTCTGCGGTTCCATGGCCGCAACGATCGTGGCCTTGACATGCGTATCGATGGTGGATTTCCCGCACAAAAGCTCCAGGTTCAACTGGTTCATCACCTGCCGGATGGTGGGGGAACTGAGGATCGGGTCCGCCGGAATGACCCCCAGAAGACGAATGCCCTTGTTCTTGAGACCCTGGAACAAGGCCTTGCGGACCTTCTCGTATTTTTCCGGAAGGACCTTGTTGATGATGACGCCGAGCACTTCCACGTTCTTGAGGTCGAAAAGGGCCTTGTTGAGCATGATCTCATCGATGCTGCGGCCGATGCCTCCCTGCGATATGATCAGCAC
>JAHFFX010000151.1 GCA_023247755.1 Candidatus Omnitrophota bacterium
TCTACGGCTGTCCCGTTGTGGTGATCGATTTCGGTACCGCGATCACCTTTGATGTCGTTTCGAAAAAGGGGGAATACATGGGGGGAGCGATTCTGCCCGGGATCCGCCTTTCGGCGGAGTCCTTGTACGCGAAGACAGCGTTACTGCCAAAGATCAGGATCAAGGGTGCAAAAGTGATTGTGGGGAGGACGACCCAGGAAAGCATCTTAAGTGGACTGTTCTTCGGGAATGGCGCCCTGTGCGCGGGGATGGTCCGGCAAATTTCGAAGAAATTAAAAGCGAACCCCCGGGTGGTCTTGACCGGAGGGCACGCGAAATTGATGAAAGAATATATTCCATTGCCTTCCCTCATTGTCGACAATGACCTGGTGTTCAAGGGGATTGACGCCTTAATGAGAAGAAGTTAGACCCGCATTAGCACTCCGCAAATCAAACTGCTAAAAAATTCTTGACAAAAAAAACTTACCTTTGTATATTAGCACTCCATTGAGAGTAGTGCTAACTCAACAACTCTTTTGGCCCTGATCACTAATCACGTCAAATCATAATTACAAGGAGGTGTACCGTGGATATCAAACCCTTAGGAGACAGGATCGTGGTCAAACCTTTGGAAGCGGAAGAGAAGACCAAGGGCGGCATTGTTCTTCCGGATACAGCCAAGGAAAAACCGCAGGAAGGCAAAGTGGTGGCTGTGGGCAAGGGAAGGATCCTGGAGAGCGGACAGGTTCAGGCCCCGGAAGTGAAAGTGGGGGACCGGGTGCTGTACGGAAAATACACCGGCACCGAGATCACCACCAAGGATGGGGATGAGCTTCTCATCATGAAGGAAGAAGATATTTTGGCGATTGTGAAGTAACCGATAAAAAGATCCAGAACAATCAACAGGAGGAACCCATGGCAAAGCAATTGATATTTGATGAAGAAGCGCGCCGGGCCATATTGCGCGGGGTACAGCAGCTCGCCCGGGCGGTGAAGGTAACGCTTGGTCCCAAAGGCCGCAACGTCGTTTTGGACAAAAAATTCGGAAGCCCCACCGTCACCAAGGACGGCGTCACGGTCGCCAAGGAGATCGACCTTGAGGATCCTTTTGAGAACATGGGGGCCCAGATGGTGAAGGAAGTGGCCGAGAAGACCTCCGACAACGCGGGCGACGGGACCACCACCGCGACCGTTCTGGTCGAGGCCATTTACCGCGAAGGCCTTAAGAACGTGACCGCCGGTGCCAATCCGATGTCGCTCAAGCGCGGGATCGAAGCCGCCGTTGATGCGGTCGTAGCGGAACTTAAGAAAATTTCCAAGAAAGTCGATAACAAGAACACCAAGGAGGTCGAGCAGGTCGCGACCATCGCCGCCAATACCGACAAGTTCATCGGCCAGAAGATCGCCGAGGCCATCGATAAGGTCGGCAAGGACGGCGTTATCACCGTCGAGGAATCGAAGACCATGGCCACCGAGCTCAAGCTGGTGGAAGGCATGCAGTTCGATCAGGGCTATCTTTCCCCATATTTCTGCACCGATATGGAGAAGATGGAGTGCGTCCTGGATGAGCCCTACATCCTCATCTATGAGAAGAAGATCTCGAACATCAAGGACATTCTTCCCTTGCTTGAAAAGGTCGCGAAGGCCGGAAGACCGATCCTACTCATCACCGAAGAGGTCGAAGGGGAAGCCCTGGCGACACTCGTGGTCAATAACATCCGTAAGACGCTGACCTGCGCTGCTGTCAAGGCGCCGGGTTATGGCGATCGCCGCAAGGCCATGCTGGAAGATATTGCGAAGCTCACCGGCGGCAATGCCGTTACCGAGGACCTGGGACTTAAGCTCGAAAATCTGAGCCTGTCTGACCTCGGCCGGGCCAAGAAGGTCAAGATCGACAAGGACAACACGACGATCGTGGAAGGCGCCGGCAAGACCGCCGACATCAAGGCCCGCATCGCGCAGATCCGCGCTCAGATCGAGAACACCGATTCCTCTTATGAAAAAGAGAAACTGCAGGAGCGGTTGGCAAAGCTTTCCGGGGGTGTTGCCATCATCAACGTTGGCGCCGCCACGGAAGCGGAAATGAAGGAAAAGAAGGCCCGCGTTGAGGACGCGCTGCATGCGACCCGCGCCGCGGTGGAAGAAGGCATTGTTCCCGGCGGCGGTGTGGCGCTGCTGCGTGCGATCCCGGTCCTGGAGAAGCTCAAGAAGGAACTGTCCGGCGATGAACGCACGGGTGTCGAGATCATCCAGAGATCCATCGAAGAACCGATCCGCCAGCTGGCCGCCAACGCCGGCCTGGAGGGTTCGGTCATCGTCGAACGCCTCAAGAACGAAAAGAACGCGAGCTTGGGATATGATATCAGCCAGGACAAGTACGTGGATATGTACGAGTCCGGGGTCATCGATCCGGCCAAGGTCACCCGCACCGCGCTGCAGAACGCGGCCAGCATCGCGGCGTTGCTTCTGACCACTGAAGCCCTGGTCACCGATCTTCCGGAAAAGGATAAAGCGCCGGCTATGCCGCCCGGAGGCATGGGGGGCATGGGTGGAGGGATGTACTAATCCTTTTCTTTCAATAAGTTAAGGAAAGTGCTCGGGCCCCCGCTGCTGTCTTGCGACAGCAAGACACGGGGGCCCGATTTTTTTATTCAGGCAAGGTTTTTGTTGTTGACAACAGAATATAAAGTACTTATAGTATATCCCATTACATTCGAACCAAAATCCGCCCAATTTCCTGATTGCTGGATGTTTTTTAGGGAGGTAAACGATTCATGGCAGAGTGGATAGGCATCGGACGGAGGGCCCGCCGTTGTTATGGCTTTGATGAAGTTGCGTTGGTTCCGGGGAAGGTGACCGTTAACCCCAATGAGGTTGATGCCAGTTGTAAGATCGGTGAAATTCGATTCGAGATCCCCATCATGGCGGCCGCTATGGACGGGGTTGTCGATGTCAAATTCGCCATTGAAATGGGGAAACTGGGGGGCATTGCGGTCCTCAACCTGGATGGCATTCAAACGCGTTATGACAGCCCCAAGGAAGTTCTAGAAAAGATCACCAATGCCTCTCCCGAAGAGGCCACCAAGCTTGTTCAAAACGTCTATCTGCAACCGGTTAAAGAAAAACTCATCGCGAAGCGCATCAAAGAGATCAAATCGAAGAAAGTCCCCGCGGTCGTCAGTTGCATTCCCCAGAACGCCAAACGCTTTGCCGAGATCGCCGAAGACGCCGGCTGCGATATCTTCGTGGTCCAGTCGACGGTCGCCACCGTCAAGCACGTTGCCACCCAATATAAGGTCCTCGATATCGCCAAGTTCTGCAAGGACGTCAAGGTCCCCGTCATCATTGGGAACTGCGTGACCTATGACGTTGCCCTTGAGCTGATGGAGGCCGGGGCTTCCGGATTGCTCGTCGGTATCGGGCCCGGGGCCGCCTGCACGACCCGGGGCGTGCTGGGCATCGGTGTCCCGCAGATCACCTCAACGGTCGATTGCAGGGCCGCCCGCGATGATTTTTACAAGAAGACCGGCAAATATGTTCCCACCATCACCGATGGGGGGATGCGCATCGGAGGCGAGATCTGCAAGGCCTTTGCGGCCGGCGGCGACGCCGTCATGGTCGGTTCCGCCTTTGCGAAGGCCTATGAGGCGCCGGGCAAAGGCTATCACTGGGGCATGGCGACCTCGCACGCCAATCTTCCGCGCGGGACCCGCATCAAGGTCGGCCAGACCGGGACCCTCAAGGAGATCCTTTTTGGGCCGGCCAAAGTGGATGACGGTTCGCAGAATCTGGTGGGGGCCCTCAAGACTTCCATGGGCTCGCTGGGGGCGTCCAACATCAAACAGATGCACGATGTTGAGATCATCATCGCTCCGTCCATTCAAACGGAAGGGAAGGTTTTTCAGGTCGGCCAGCGGGTCGGCATGGGGAAATAATTCAGGGATTCCATATGAAAAAGAAAAAGATCAAGACGGGCAAGAAAATTGTCCAGGCCAAGAAGCCTCGACTTCCCAAATATCACAAGCCGCGTCACGGGAAGCGACCCCGTAAGCTGAAGAGTTTCTCCAGATTTCCGAAATTCCAGAAATCTTTTGCCATGGGCAAGACGGTCAGAATGAACGAATCCGCGACCCTCAAGGGCCCCCGCACCAAGGAAGTGATCCTGGTCCTGGATTTCGGATCACAATACACCCAGCTTATCGCCCGGCGGATCCGCGAGAACAAGGTCTTCAGCAAGATCGTTCCCTACAAGATAAGCCCGCAGGAGGTCCTGGACATGGGCGCGAAAGGGCTTATCCTTTCGGGAGGGCCCATGAGCGTTTACGACCGCGGCGCCCCGCTTCCGGACAAAGGCCTTTTCAAATTGGGTCTTCCGATCCTGGGTGTCTGTTATGGCATGCAGGCGATCACCCACCTTTTCGACGGTAAGGTCGAAAAAAGCGTCAAGCGCGAGTTCGGCAACTCGGAACTGTTCATCGACAGCAATAAGGATCTTTTCGCGAACCTGCCCACCAACCTCACCTGCTGGATGAGCCACGGGGATTCGATCAAGAAACTGCCGACGGGATTCACCGCGATCGCGCACACGCTTAACGCCCCGATCGCCGCCATCGCCAACCGCCAGAAAAGGATCTACGGCGTGCAATTCCATCCGGAGGTCATCCATACGCAGCGCGGAAGCCAGATCCTTTCGAACTTCGTGACCCAGATCTGCCGCTGCCTGCCGCGCTGGACGATGGACAAGTTCGTTCACGCGACCGAACGGCAGGTCAAGGAGTTGGTCGCCCGAAAGAAGGTCGTCCTGGGGCTTAGCGGTGGGGTTGATTCGTCGGTCACCGCGCTCCTCGTCAACCGCGCGATCGGCAAACAGCTCTATTGCATCTTTGTGGACAACGGGCTGCTGCGCAAGAACGAGGTGGCTTCCGTTGAACGGGCGTTCAAGGGGAACTTCAAGATGAACCTGACGGTCGTGGACGCGCAGAAACGTTTCCTGCTGCGCTTGAAAGGCGTGGAGGACCCCGAGCAGAAGCGCAAGATCATCGGGGATGAGTTCATCAAGGTCTTTCAAGACACCGCCAAGAAGATCAAGAACGTCGATTTCCTGGCGCAAGGCACCCTTTATCCGGACGTTATCGAATCGTTCTCGCCGACGGGCGGACCTTCCGTCGTCATCAAAAGCCATCACAATGTGGGCGGGCTGCCCAAGAACATGAAGTTCAAGCTCATCGAACCCTTGCGGGACCTCTTTAAGGACGAAGTGCGGATCATCGGAAAACACCTGGGAATTCCGGAGGCCATCCTCAAGCGCCAGCCGTTCCCGGGGCCGGGTCTCGCGATCCGGGTCATCGGCGAAGTGACCGAAGAGCGGCTCATCATCCTGCGCGAGGCCGATGAGATCGTGCTCGATGAGATCAAGAAGGCCAACCTGTATCACGAGATCTGGCAGTCGTTCGCCGTGCTGCTTCCCATCAAGACCGTCGGGGTCATGGGGGACCAGCGCACCTACGAGAACGTCATCGCCATTCGCTGTGTCAACAGCGTGGACGGGATGACGGCCGATTGGGTGAAGCTGCCGCCCGAACTGCTGGGCAAGATCGCCAACCGCATCATCAATGAAGTGCGCGGCGTCAATCGCGTAGTCTACGACGTCAGTTCCAAACCGCCTTCCACGATAGAGTGGGAATAAAAATAGCTC
>JAHFFX010000152.1 GCA_023247755.1 Candidatus Omnitrophota bacterium
ATCCAGAACGCCAACCGCTCCAATTCCGTCACCATCGCCAGCATGACGGTCACCTGGAACACGGGCGGAAATCTGACGGTCATCCGGATCAACGGCGCCAATCGGTGGACTGGCACGGCCGCCTCTCCAGCCGCCACCGACATCACCGATTTCGCGCTCAACACCACCCCCACGATCTATGCGATCAATTACTTGCGTTTTGACACGGTCATCACGGGGGCGACCATCAATATCGATTTCATCATGTCGGACGGAACGACCCGCTCTGTTCAGGGCCTGCCCGCCACGACCCATGACGACTTTACCGTGGCGGTCACGGGCCGCTGGACGGGTTCCAACGCCTACCGGACACTGGAGGCTGATTACAATACGTTAACGGCGAAGGTCACAAGAATGGTGGAGACGAATCAGCAGATTGTGCCGTAGCCCCAATGGACAATCAATCATGTAATCTGTTTCTTAAAATCCGTACAATCTGTGCGAACTTATGATATTACTTCGTAAGAACGGTTTCACCATGGTCGAGCTCGTCATGACCATCGTGGTCTCGACCATCATCGCGATCCCGCTGGCCTTGATGGTGCGGGAGCATGTCATAAGCCTCAACGACATTCAGGATGATTCCATGGCGATCGAGCTGGCGCGCTATGACGTGGAGCGGCTCAAGAACACGGCCTACGCCAGCCTCAGCATCGGCACGACAACGCTTTCCAATTACCAGAGTTATCCTTATGATGTAAGGAGGACGATAACGTACCGTCTGGGCACCTCCGGCTCAGCGGAAAGCATGAAGAAAATCCAAGTCGATGTCAGAAAAGCGGGAAGCTCCACCAACGTTTACAGTCTTTTTGACTACGTCGCCAAGAACATCACGATCGTCAATCCGTAAACCGCTCCCGCTTCGCGGCGGGACGGTCCGGGGCCGTGCTCCCAGGGGGCGATCCGGCTTCACCCTCATCGAGATCACGGTGGCGCTCGTGGTCATTCTGATCCTGGCGAGGGCCGGCTCTTTTCTCCTGACGCACTTTGTGCAGGATTCCGTCTACCTTCCCAACCAGCTCAACGCCGACATGCTCTCGATGGACATCCTGCAGACGATCGTGGAGGGTGACGCGACGGCCAAAGGGTTGCGCAACAGTAAAGCGATGACCAGCATCGCCGCCACCGACCTCACCTTCGTCAATCAGGACGGCGATTCCGTGCGTTTCCGGCTGGACACCGGCGCCAACATCCTCTACCGTTCCATCAACGCCGGGGCGGAGGAGATGATTCCTTATTATCTCCCTGCCGGGTTCAACGTCATAGCCAAAGGCGGGTCGCTCTTTACCTATTATGATTCGGCCGAAGCCGTCACGGCGGTCGCGGCCAACGTCCGCTGGGTCACGATCGGGGTCATCGTCCGCCAGGGGGCCGGTTCCTTCAACAGCTGGGAAGCGCAATCGGATAAAATGACAGCGGTGGCCGTGAAGAAAATGCAGTAGAATGATTACGCCGACTGAGGATGAGGCCGCTGACGCAGATGGCGCGGCGGTTCGATATGGCCGAGCCTATGGTTTTTCTTAACCCGTGTAGCCTGTGAAAATAATTTCCATGAATTCCCTCCCACCGTTTCTAAAGAACCTCCGATCCCGTCTGCCCCGGAAGGTGGTTGAAAAGCTGGCTTTCTTTTCTCCCAAGGTCTCCCGCAGGATCGTCGTCAACTTCACGCAAACATCGGTGGAAGCGGGTTGTTTTGAGATCTCCATTGGGGGCGCGGCCGTCACGAAGGCCCCGGTGGCCGCGCGGCTCACTGCCGTGGAGGTCCAAAAGGTCATATCCACGAATGACGATGCCGTCATCGCCGGGTTCCTCGAGAACTTTCTTAGAAAGAACGGTATTCAATCCGCCGATGCGATCGTCAACATCCTGGACCGCCGGGCCTTTTATGTCCGGAATATGACCATCGCCAGCGTTCCGGCGGAAGAGATGCGCGAGGCCATCCGCTGGCAGCTGAAGGATGAGGTCCCTTTTGAGCTGGAAACGGCCGCTGTTCAGTGGCGGGTCCTTTCGAACTTCAACGAGGATGACGGCGCCGCAAAGACCGAGCTACTGGTCGTCGTCGCCCATCGGCCGCTGATCGACCGCGTCCTGGCCCTGGTGGCCAACGTTCACCTCAACCCCGTCCGGGTCACGCACGGATTCTCGAACTTCGAGAATCTCTTGAGCGGCGCGCCGGGGGACCATTCTTGCCTCGCGATCCTGGAGATCGACCGGGAGGAGATCCTCTTTGGATTCTTCAAAGACAAGAAGCTCGCCTTTGTGAGAAAGTTCCCGTTCTCCGGCGAGAAGCTCACGCGGTCCTTGACCGATACGCTGGTTTCCGACGAAGGGGAATTCCGGCTGACCTACACGCAGGCCCAGGAGATCAAGAAAAAGGTCGGCATCCCGCTCGATGAGTCGCAGGTCTTTGAGGGGGGCGTCCAGGGCAAGGTCCTGATCTCCCTGATGCGCCCGATCCTGGAAGTCCTGGTGCGGGAATTGCGTTTTTCCCTGGACTATCTGGTGTCCAATTTCGATCTCTCCCGCCAATCCGCCCTGTCGACGGGTGTTCCGTCCAAGGCCAGTGGCGAGGCAAAGATGAAAGATGTCCCGGCCGAAGCGGGATCGCCGAGGCCGGCGGAGAACAAAGGGGGAACGGAACCGGCCCCACCGATGGAACGCCGGTTCGATGATCGAAGGCCCACCATATTGTATCTGACCGGGGAAGAATCCGGGCTGAAGAACCTCGATGTGTATCTTAAGCGGGCGTTGCAGCTCGACCTGGTGTCCCTTTCGACATTATTGCCCGCTGGTGATCTGGACCTGGCCCGTGGGCGGGAAGATACGGTCCTGGCGTTGAGGTCGGCCATCGGGGCAGGGGATGAAGCGTTCGATTTCCTTCCCCAGGAGTTCCGCAAACAAAAGCGGCTGGCCTTGCGGACCTTGTCCCTGCGCTATGTCCTCATCGTTCTGGCCGGCGTGTTCGTTCTGCTCTCGGCTCTGTCCTTCTCCGAGATGGTCAAGCTCAACGGGAAGATCCGGGACATCAAGCAGAGCTCCAGCATGGTCGATCAGATCACGACCTTGGGCCAGAAGATTTATGTCCGGGAAAGCCTGGTCAAGCGGATCCGCTTCAACCGGGTTCCCTCCGAGGGGGTCCTTAAGCTGCTGGGGACGCTGATCCCCCGCGAGATCATCTTGGGGGAATTGACCTACGACCAGGCCGGTCATCTGGTCTCCCTGACCGGCGCGATCGTCGCCGACCAGGAGCATGCCGGGGAGATCCTCACGCAATTCATGCAGCGCTTGCGGGCCTCCATCTATTTCAAGGAAGTGCAGTTCGTCTCCGCCAAGAGCCTGGGGCAGGTGCAGGGGTTCGAACTCAAATGTTATTTGTCTTCCAGGCGTGAGCCATGAAACCAACCGAACTTTTAAAACAATTTCGCGATAAGGCCGCCTGGGAAGTGGTGGCCCTGTCGGTGGCCGTGGTCCTGCTGGCGCTGTTCGTTTACCTGCCGCTCAAAGGCAGGGCCGGCAGGCTCGTCGTGGACCTGAAGAATCTGCAGGCGAACCTCGACCATGTGCGGTCGATCGTCGGGCCCGGCAAGGACCTGGGCTACGGGAAGGTCCTTCTGGAAGAGAACCTTAAGAAATTGGACGCCAAGTTCCCCGAAAAGGAATATGACGCCCTCAACCGCATCTCGGAGCTGGCGCGGGCGAGCGGCCTGGAAGTGGTCGCGGTCAATTCCCAGCCCAAACACCTGATCGAGGATCCGGAGGCGCTGGCCATCAAGGTCGATGGGAAGACCGGTCAGCAGATACCGGTCTCCATGGAGTTGCGGGGGACCTACGGCAACTTCGTCGGTTACCTCTCCGCCTTGAAGGATTCGCCGAACACCTTCACGATGGTCGACCATTACCACCTGCGCCGGGATGGCTCCGATGCGAAGACCCTGGGGATCTCCGTGGACCTGAACCTCTATCTTTTGCTATGAACCTGGATAAGAAATTCCAACAGCAGTTGCTGATCGTCGCCGGTCTGGCGACGACGCTCATCCTGGTCTCCATCAAGGCCGTGGCCGATGTCAAGAAGATCAAGCAGAAGCGCATGACCGCTCACCCCGCTGCGGCCGCTGTGCCGGTCTCGCCCGAGGCGGCCCAGGGTTCGCCGGCCGCTACTCGTCCCGTGATCGCCCCGGAAGAGTTGTACGATAAATTGGAGAAAGAAACGGAGAGCATGGAGCTTGAGCGAGATCCCTTTTTTCCTTTCTCCCAGATAAAGCCGCAGGGCTTGGACCTGCGCGGCATCTTCTGGGATGAGCGGGAGCCCCGCGTGATTATCGACGGCCAGCTCCTCAGAAAAGGGGAAAAGGTCGGCAAATACACCGTCATCGAGATCCGCAAGGACCGCGTCATCCTGGACGATGGACAGGTGAAGAAGGAATTGATGATCGAGTTCTGAAATCGAGGTTATGTGCGTTCAGGAGGTTGCTGAGGTTAAGAAGGTTGCAGGTTGCTTGACGTTATGCGAGGTGATAAAACCTTCTGAAACTTCCGGTAACCTCTAACCTTTGTAACCTGTTTAACATTCATAACCTCACAAACCTCCAATACTCGCCTCCGGGGTTCCTGATTCGAATTACGAGTTTTCAGCTGTTATGAAAAAATCAATTTTTATTACCGGTACCGACACCGGCATCGGCAAGACCGTCGTCACCCTCGTGCTGGCCACGCTGCTTAAGGAAAAGAAGATCAGCGTCGGTGTCATGAAGCCGGTGCAATGCGCCGGCAACGACGCCGCTTTCCTCAAAAGGTCCCTGGGATTGAAAGACCCCCTGGGGCGCATCAATCCCTGCTTTGCCCCCGAAGCGCTTTCTCCTCACCTGGCCTTCCAGCGGTCGGGCAAACCCGTCGATGTTTCCGCCATCCGCTCGGCCCATGAAGCACTGAGCAAGAAGTACGATGTGCTGCTGCTGGAAGGCGCCGGCGGGCTCATGGTCCCGCTGTTCGGGGATTATTTCGTGGCGGACCTGATCCGGGACCTGCGCTGCGAAGTGGTCATCGTTTCCCGGCTTGGTCTGGGCGCGATCAACCATTCGCTGTTGACCATTGCGGCGGCGCGCTCGGCGGGACTGAAGGTCCTGGGAGTGGTGTTCAACGCGACCACCGATGCGAAGCCGGGGATCCCCGAACGGACCAATCCCGGTGAGGTGAGCGCGCTGGGGAAGGTGCCGGTGATCGGGGTCCTGCCGCGATTGCGGTCCTTTAAGCCGCAGGAGATCCGGCGCGCGTGCGGCTCCGGCTGGCGCTTGCCGCTGTTGACGGGATCGACCGGCCCGAAGGACGCCGCACGGCTTAAGCAATGGGACAAGAAATACGTCTGGCATCCGTTCACCCAGATGAAGGGCTGGCTGAGCGACGAACCCCTAGTGATCGAAGAGGGCGACGGCTGCTGGCTCACGGCCGCGGACGGCCGCCGGTTCCTCGACGGGATTTCCAGCCTGTGGGTGAACGTGCACGGTCACCGCAAGAAAGCGATCGACCAGGCGGTCCAAAGACAATTGAACCGGATCGGGCATTCCACGCTGCTGGGGCTTTCGAACGCCCCGGCGGCGGAGCTGGCCAGGGAACTGGTGGAGCTTGCGCCTTCC
>JAHFFX010000050.1 GCA_023247755.1 Candidatus Omnitrophota bacterium
CAAGGGCGCTCGCGATTATTATCTGCATCGGGAACGCTGCATCTATTGCGACCTGATTAATCAGGAGCTCGAGGTAAAGAAGCGGGTCGTGCTGGAAAGCGAACATTTCGCGGTGATCACGCCGTTCGCCTCCCGCTTCCCCTTCGAGACCTGGATCCTGCCGAAGAAACATCACTGCGATTTCGACCGGGGTGTTTCCGGTTGCGAGAACGATCTGGCGCAGGTCCTCAAGGCCGTCCTCCAGAAGATCAAGGTGGGGCTCAACGATCCGGAATACAATTACGTCATCCATTCCGCCCCGATCCGGCGCCACAGCAAGGTCAGCCCCGAATGGAAAACGATCGAGGAGGATTACCACTGGCACATCGAGGTGATGCCGGTCCTGACCCGGATGGCGGGTTTTGAGAAGGGGACCGGATTTTACATCTGTTCCATCCCGCCGGAGAACACGGCGGAATACTTGAGGGAAGTCAAGGTCAGTTGAAATTTAAGAAATCCCGAATTCCAAAACCCAAGTTCCAAACAATTTCCAAATACCAAATTCAAAACGGTTTAACCCGTTTGGAATCTTTCCGATTGGAATTTATGATTTGTTTGGAATTCTTTGAGCGCTTCCTCAATTTAGAAAAGCGCGAAATAGCACCCGAAGGGTGTGAAGCTTGGAATTGGGAACTTTCTTACGTAAAAGAGGATGCTCATGTCTGAATTAAGGCGAGAACCAATTGTCGGGCGCTGGGTCATCGTGCATACCCCGAAGGATTCGCTGGGCCCCAAGGATTTTCCGCCGGCCGAGCATGTTCAGCATCAGGCCGCGATCTGCCAGTTCTGTTCCGGAAAGGAGCACCAGACCCCGGGCGAGATCGAGGCCGTCCGGCTGGACGGTTCGGCGCCGAACACGCCCGGCTGGACCGTGCGGGTCATTCCCAACAAATTTCCGGCGCTGCGCATCGAAGGGGACCTCAACAAGCGCGGGATCGGGATCTTTGACATGAGCAACGGGGTCGGGGCGCATGAGGTCGTCGTGGAAACGCCGGACCACGGCAAACAGTTCGCCGATCTGTCGGTCGAGGAGATGCTGGAAGTTCTCTCGAAGTATCAGAGCCGTTATGTGAGCCTCGCCGGCGATCAAAGGTTCAAATACATCCTGATCTTCAAGAATTTCGGGGAGTCGGCGGGGGCCACGGTCGAGCACACGCACAGCCAGGTGATCGCCCTGCCCATGATCCCCAAGTACGTGCGGGAGGAGATCGAAGGCGCCAAGCAATACCACAATTACCGGGGGCGGTGCGTCTTCTGCGACATCATCCACCAGGAATATCAGGAGAAAGAGCGCATCGTGACCGAGAACGCCGAATTCATCGCCTTCTGCCCCTACGTGCCGCGGTATGCCTTTGAGACCTGGCTTTTCCCGAAACGCCACAATTCCGATTTCGGGCAGCTTTCGCGCGAGGATCTTTCGCACCTGGCCAAGATCCTCAAGGAACTGCTGGGCCGGATCAAGACCTGCCTGGCTAACCCTTCGTATAATTTTTTCCTGCATCTGGCCCCGGTCAATTTCGAGACGGACGAGAGCTATCACTGGCACATCGAGATCATCCCGAAATTGACGGAGGTGGCCGGTTTCGAGTGGGGGACGGGCTTCTATATCGTTCCCACGGACCCCGGCCTGGCCGCCCGCCATCTCAAAACCGTGAACTATACGGCCTGATATCCTGTCTAAGGCGAGGCTCGCCACCGATGGTGGCGGCCAAACACCTCAAGAGCGTTTCCCTGCCCGCCGCCGCATAGAATTTTCTTGCATAAGAAATCAAGTCTGACTATACTAAGGTCTTCTTAAGGCCATTCTTTATTAATTCAAGGAGGTTGCAATGTCTGTGCAGATCGGTATCAACGGTTTCGGAAGGATCGGACGGCTGGTCTTTCGCGCCGCGGTGCAGAAGAAAGATGTGAAGGTCGTCGGCATCAACGATCTTTTTGACGCCGATTATCTGGCGTACATGCTGGAATACGATTCGACCCACGGCAAGTTCAAGGGAACCATCCAGGCGAAGGACGGTCATTTGATCGTCAATGGGCAGAACATCCGCGTTACCGCCGAAAAAGACCCGGCCGCTTTGAAGTGGAATGATGTCGGCGCCGATTATGTCGTGGAATCCACCGGGCTTTTCACCACGGTCGACACCGCCAAGGGCCATTTGGCCGCCGGGGCGAAGAAGGTCGTCATTTCCGCGCCATCCAACGACGCGCCGACGTTCGTCATGGGCGTCAATCAGAAGACCTATAAGAAGGACATGCACATCGTTTCGAACGCGTCCTGCACCACCAATTGCCTGGCTCCGGTGGCAAAGGTCTTACAAGATAACTGGGGGATCGTGGAAGGGCTGATGACCACCTGTCACGCCGTGACCGCGACCCAGAAGACCGTCGACGGCCCTTCCAAGAAGGACTGGAGAGGCGGGCGCGGGGCTTTCCAGAACATCATTCCGTCCTCGACGGGTGCGGCCAAGGCCGTGACCAAGGTCATTCCGGAACTTCAGGGGAAGCTGACCGGCATGGCGTTCCGCGTTCCGGTCCCCGACGTTTCGGTGGTGGACCTCACCTGCCGCCTGGCGAAGCCGGCCAAGTGGGATGAGATCAAGGCCGCCATGAAGAAGGCCTCGGAAGGGGAGCTCAAGGGCATTCTGGGATATACCGACGAGCAGGTCGTCTCCAGCGACTTCATCGGAGATTCGCGCACGTCGATCTTCGATGCGGACGCCGGCATCGCCCTCAACGACACGTTCGTGAAGGTCGTTTCCTGGTACGACAACGAGTGGGGCTATTCCTGCAAGCTCGTGGACCTGATCGAATATATCGCGTCCGTGAAGTAATGGCCGATCATTGAAAGTTTGAACCCGGGCCCTGCCCCGCCGTCGGCGGGGCAGGGCCCATGTTTATCCCCATTGGAAATGACGCGCAATAAAAAACAGAACTGGCTGGATGTTTCGGTCCTCATCAAGACCGGCATGGTCCACTGGCCCAACGATCCGGCGGTGGACATCCGACCCTTCAAGAGTACGGCCAAGGGGGACTCCTGCAACGTGTCGACCGTTTCGATGGGCACGCACACCGGAACGCACATGGACCCGCCGTTCCATTTCATTCCAACCGGGAAAACACTGGATCAGATGCCGCTGGAAGCGACGATCGGACCCGCCCGGGTGATCGAGATCAAGGACCGGGAATCCATCAAGGTCGAAGAGCTGCGCCGCCACCGCATCCAGCGCGGCGAGCGAATTCTTTTTAAGACGGTCAATTCGGCGCGCTGCTGGAAGACCGACCAGTTCCAGAAAGATTTCGTTCACATTCCCGCGGACACCGCGCGTTTTCTCGCAAAGCAGAAAGTGCGGACCATCGGCGTGGATTATCTTTCGATCGGCGGGTTCAAGAAGGACGGCGCGGAAACGCACCGCGCGCTCTTGGGCGCGGGGGTGTGGGTGATCGAAGGGTTAAATCTTTCGAAGGTGCGGCCAGGGCGATACCAGTTGATCTGCCTTCCCATCAAGATCCTGGCGGCCCATGGCGCACCGGCGCGGGCGGTCCTGAAACCCTTGTAAAGTTGCCGATGGTGCCGAGGTTAGAACGGTCGCAAAGGCTGCCTTTCCGGATGTTGCATCAGGTTGCTTGAGGTTTAAGGAAACATTTTTGTAACCTCCAATAACCTTTTTGAAAGCAACCTCGGTAACTTAGGCAACCTCTATAACCTTGCTAACCTTTTGTAAAATTTTATGCAAAAGACCAAGGTCCTCTTCGTCTGCATCCACAACTCCGCCCGCAGTCAGATGGCGGAGGCCTTCCTCAATCATCTCGCCGGAGATCGTTTCGAAGCCCGAAGCGGTGGCATTGAACCCGGCGGGCTCAATCCGTTCGCCGTCGAGGCCATGAAAGAGGCCGGCCTCGATATTTCCGGGAACAAGACAAAAAGCATTCCGCAAGCCTTCAAAGACCACGGTCCGTTCGATCTCGTCATTACGGTTTGCGATGAAACGAGCGCCGAACGCTGTCCCGCTGTTCCCGGTGTCTCCCAAAAGATCCATTGGGACTTCGAAGACCCTTCCAATGTGCCGGGAGGGGATGCCGAAAAACGCCGCGTCACCCGGAAAGTCCGCGACCAGATCCGCGCCAAGATTGCTGAATGGATCAAAACCGTATAGAAAAGGGCCAGCCCCTGCGGCTTGCTGTCGCAAGACAGCCGCAGGGGCTGGCCCGTATTATTTTTATCGCCGGATCGCCGGGAGGATCACATCGGTGGGATGAAATTTGTTGAGGGTGTAGAAGTGAACGCCGGGTGCCCCGCGGCTCAGTAGTTCCCGGCATTGCACGGTGCAACATTCGATCCCGGTCTTGAGGACCGCGTCCTTATCATCCTGGATGGGATCAAAGACCGCAGTGATCTTCTGCGGGATGCCCGCCCCACAGCTTTGGCAGAACTTGACGATGGCATGATAATCGGTGATCGGGATGATCCCGGGGATGACGCGTGCCTTGATGCCCAGATCCTCCAGCCGGTCCATGTACTGGAAATAATCCCGGTTGTTGAAGAACAACTGCGTGATCACGTAATCCGCCCCGGCGTCGATCTTCATTTTGAGGAATTTTGCGTCCTGGTCCCGGTCGGGACACAGGATGTGCCCTTCGGGGAAACCCGCGACCCCGATGGAGAAATGATCGCCGAAGTGCTGCCGGATGAACGCGACCAGTTCGGAACTGTATTTGAAATTGTCGGGACCCGGCTGCCAGTTGGGCTGGTCTTTGGGCGGGTCGCCGCGCAGGGCGAGGACGTTGCAGATGCCGCGGTTCTTGATCTCGGTGAGGATGTCCTTGATCTGGTCTTTGGTGTTAAGGACGCACGTTAGATGCGCTACCCCTGAGATCTGATGCTCCTTTTCGATCCGTTCGACGATCTCGAGGGTCTTGTCCCGGTTGCCGCCGCCGGCGCCGTAGGTGCATGAAATAAAATCGGGCTTAAGCCCCGCCAGCTGTCCGATGGTCGCAATGAGCTTTTGATATCCCTCATCGGTCTTGGGCGGGAAAAGTTCGAAGGAATAGGTTTGTTCCTTCTCCTTAAAGATGTCGCTCACTTTCTTCATAACGGCGACCATTATAACACAAGAGAAGCGTTTATGAAGCGTCGGCGTCGAAAAATTGGAAGGGCCTGCCCCGGGAGCGGCCCCGTTCCACAGAACGGGGCCGCTCCCGGAACGCCGGATAACGAAGGACCAATTATTACTTTGACTCCTCCGGAGGCGCAGGATACAATGATTTCCATCGTAACAGCTTGCGCCTCTTTAAGTTGTCTTCCGGAAATAATCCATGAACGTTGCGCTCATCACCGGTTCGGCGGGGTTGGTCGGCTCAGAAGCCGTGAGCTTTCTTGCGAGGAAAGGCTTCCAGGTCGTCGGCATTGATAACGACCTGCGCAGCTATTTCTTCGGCAAAGAGGCCTCAACGATTTGGAACCGCAACCGCCTCAAGAAAGCGGTCCCGTCCTACCGTCAGGAGTCCATTGATATCCGGGATCTGGGCAAGCTGGAGCGCCTCTTTCGCAAATTCTCGACGGATATCAAGCTCATCGTCCACGCCGCCGCACAGCCCTCGCACGACTGGGCCGCCCGGGAACCCATCACTGATTTTACGATCAACGCCAACGGGACCTTGAATCTGCTGGAATTGACGCGCCGATTTTGTTTCAGCGCGGTCTTTATCTTCACCAGCACCAATAAGGTCTACGGGGACACGCCCAATTCGCTGCCCCTCAAAGAACTCAAGGAGCGCTTCGAGCTGCCACGCTGGCACCGGTATTACGAAGGCATTGATGAGACCATGCCGATCGACCATTCCAAGCATTCTCTGTTCGGGGCGTCGAAGACCGCGGCGGACCTGCTGGTGCAGGAATATGGGCGTTATTTCGGGATGAAGACCGTCGCGTTCCGGGGAGGATGCCTGACCGGCCCGCATCATTCGGGGGCCATGCTGCATGGGTTCCTGGCGTACCTGATGAAATGCTGTGTGACCGGCGAGCCCTATACGATCCTTGGGTATAAAGGAAAGCAGGTCCGCGATAACATTCACAGTTTTGATCTGGTGAACTCTTTCTGGCAATACTATCAGAAGCCGCGGCCTGGTGAGGTTTACAATATCGGCGGCGGGCGGGATTGCCAGTGTTCGCTGCTTGAAGCGATCCGCCTTTGCGAAGCGATCGCCGGCAAGAAGTTAAAGACCCAGTATTCTCCGCGGCACCGCATCGGTGACCATCGCTGGTATATCAGCGGCCTCAAGAAGTTCCGGTCGCATTACCCGGGATGGAAACTCACCCGCGGATTGCGCGAGATACTTTCGGAGACCATGGAGAGCAACGTGAAGCGGTGGACGGATCTGAAGAAAAAATGAAGGGTGCTCCAGCGACCCAGATGCCCAGCGACCCAGTAAAAAATTCTCCCGGGTCCCTGGGGGGCTGGGTGTCTGGGGGACCCAGAAGGATTTTATGTACATTCTCGGGCTCTCCAGCTACTCCCACGAATCTTCCGCCGCGCTCATCAAGGACGGGGAGATCCGCGCGCTTGTCGAAGAAGAGCGCCTCAACCGCGAGAAGCACACCTCGAAATTTCCCAAAGCCGCGATCGCCGAGTGTCTGCGCATCGAGGGCATCGGCTTCCAGGACATCGCGGCGGTCACCTTTTTCTGGGTCCCGTTGCGGGAACTGGCCGGCAATCTTCCCCATATCCTTCGGTATTTTCCGGCGAGCCTCAACCTGCTGAACGCCCCATCGGGTGGAGAGGACCTTAAGGCCCTGAAACGTTTGAACCTGATGGGGAACGTGGGGCGGGCCATCCAGGCGGAGTTCCAGCTGGCCCGCCCCCCGGAAGTAAAGTTCATCGAGCACCATCTGTCGCACGCCGCGAGCGCTTTCTTCGTCTCGGAATTCGAGGAAGCCGCCATCATCACCTGGGACGGGCGGGGGGAGGACGTGAGCACGCTGTTGGCGGTGGGGCGCGGCAACAAGATCGAAAAACTTAAGGAGATCAAGGTCCCGCATTCCTTGGGACATCTTTACGCGGCGGTGACCGACTATCTGGGCTTTAAGCCCTTCTTCGATGAGTGGAAGGTCATGGGCATGTCGGCTTACGGCAACGACAGCCTCGCCAACGCCTTCGATGACCTGGTGGAGATCCTTCCCGGCGGAGAATACCGGCTGAACCTCAAGTATTTTCAGTTCCACACGCACGGGCAGAGCCGCTGGGTGAGCGATGCGTTCCGAAAGAAATTCGGCCCGTCCCGCGCGGTGAACGCGGAATACGAGCAGCGGCACTTCGATACGGCCTTGGCTCTCCAGAAGATCGTGGAAAAGACGGGCCTGCATGTGGCGAAAGCGATGCACGCGGCGACGAAGCTCCCCAACCTGTGCATGACGGGAGGGGTGGCCCTGAATTGTTTGATGAACAAGGAGATCCTCCAGAAGACGCCGTTCTCCGAGTTCTTCATCCAGCCGATCGCCTCCGACGCCGGCACTTCCCTGGGAAGCGCCCTTTACCACTACCATCAGGTCTTGGACCGGCCGCGGAAGTTCGTTTTCAATTCGGCGTATTGGGGCCCGGAATTCACCAACGAAGAGATCGAAACGGTTTTAAAAGCGAAGAACGTTCGCTATCATAAGAGCGAGGACATCGCCCGCGAGACCGCCCGGCACATCGCCGAAGGAAAAATCGTGGGCTGGTTCCAGGGAAGGATGGAGGCCGGGCCGCGCGCGCTGGGCAACCGCAGCATCACAGTTAACCCCTGCGACCCGACGATGAAGGAACGGCTCAACGCGCGGGTGAAAAAACGGGAGTTCTTCCGGCCCTTCGCGCCGTCCGTGCTTGCGGAAAAGGCGGCGGAATACTTCGAGATCCCCAAGGACCAGCTGTCCCCGTACATGATCCTCATCGGGGATGTTCTGGCGGAGAAACGCAATGTCATCCCGGCGGTCACGCACGCGGACCACACCGCCCGCGTGCACACGGTGAGCAAGGACGTCAACCCGAAGTATTGGCGGCTCATTTCCGAGTTCGACAAGCTCACCGGTGTTCCGGTGCTCTTGAACACCTCGTTCAATGAGAACGAGCCGATCGTTTGCACGCCCCTGCACGCGGTGGAGTGCTTTCTTCGGACGGAGTTCGATGTCCTGGCTATTGGGGACTTTCTTGTAGTAAAAGATTCGAATCCGTAGGACGTGGGACGTCCGTTCGCCCCGCCTGCGGCGGGTCTCACTGGGACGTTGGACGTGAAAATTGAATGAAGCTACATTCAGCATTACACGTCCAACGTCCCACGTTCTCGCATAAAAGGACTTCCATGACTACCATCGCCCAGCACTACGACGCCATCGCCCCGCAGCGCGACCAGTTCCTGCGCAAGAACAACTATTACTATTCCCTTCTCTACAAACAGTACCGCTATTTCATACCCAAAGGCAAGAAGGTTCTGGAGGTGGGCTGCGGCACGGGAGAACTTCTCAATGCCCTCGAGCCGTCGCTGGGAGTCGGCCTCGATGTGAGCTCCGAGATGATCCGTGGGGCCCGCCAGAAATTTCCCCACCTGAAGCTGCAGGCCGGCGGGATCGGCGACTACGCGGGGCACGAGAAATTCGATTACGTCGTTCTCTCCGGGCTCCTCGGGGAACTCGAGGACATCCAGGAGTTCTTCTTCACGCTGCGCCGATACTGCACGGGCGACACGCGCATCATCATCGAATACTACAGTTATTTCTGGCAGACCATTCTCAAGCTCGGCGAGAAGTTCCGCTGGAAGGTCCCGCAGCGGAAACAGAACTGGCTGACGGCGCAGGATATTAACAATTTTCTGTTACTGGCGGATTACGAGCCCGTCAAAAGCGAACGGATCATCCTTTTTCCAAGATACCTTCCGTTGGTCAGCACCCTGATCAACCGCTACCTCGCCAAGCTCCCGGTGCTCAACGCTTTGACCTTGAACCACTTCATCGTCGCCCGGCCGCTGTTTCCGATGGCCGAAGAGCGGCAGCCCCGCGTCACGGTCCTCATCCCTTCGCTCAACGAGCGCGGCAATGTCGAGGCGGCGGTCCAGCGGCTTCCCGCGTTCGGTTCGCATCAGGAGATCGTCTTTGTCGACGGCCGGTCCACCGATGGGACGATCGAGGAGATCGAACGCGTGATCAAGGCCTATCCCAGGAAGGACATCAAACTTTATCTCGAGAAACAGCCCGGCAAAGGGCCGGCGGTGCGGACCGGTTTTGCCAAGGCGCAGGGGGATATCCTCATGATCCTGGACGCGGACCTCACGGTCCCGCCGGAGGAC
The DNA here is from genome assembly GCA_023247755.1 of Candidatus Omnitrophota bacterium. Lineage (GTDB taxonomy): Bacteria > Omnitrophota > Gorgyraeia > Zapsychrales > JAHFFX01 > JAHFFX01. The sequence goes on from JAHFFX010000050.1 coordinate 9,352, forward strand.
CTGCCGAAGTTCTACGAAGCCATCCGTTCGGGGAAAGGGGAGTTCATCAACGGCTGCCGGCTGGTTTACCCGATGGAAAAAGAGGCCATGCGGTTCCTCAACCTGTGCGCGAACAAGTTCTTCAGCGTCTTCTTCACGTGGCTGCTGGGGCAGCGGTTCAAGGACACCCTGTGCGGCACCAAGGTCCTATCCAAGAAACATTACGACGAGCTCGTCGCCAACCGCCATTATTTCGGGGATTTCGACCCGTTCGGCGACTTCGACCTCATCTTCGGCGCCATCAAGATGAACCTGAAGGTCCTGGAGCTCCCCATCCGTTACCGCGACCGGACCTACGGGACGACCAAGATCGAACGCTTTAAGCACGGATGGCTTTTGCTGCGCATGTGTGTCTTTGCCATGCACAAAATCAAATTCATTTGAATCGCATGATATCCCGACAACGACTTTTGTTCGCAAGCTGCTTCTTGCTGTTGGCCGTGAGCCTGTCCATCGGCTTCCACCTGGCCCGCTATAAACCCCTGTGGAACGACGAGATCTATTCCCAGATCATGCTCGTGGACCGGTCTTACGGGCAGCTGATCGGCTTTAAGATCGCGGAAGGCAACATCACGCCGCTTTTTTACGTCATCCAAAAGGCGTTATGCGATGTGTTCGAACGGCGTCCGATGATAGAATGGCGGCAGATCTGGGATGCTGCGGACCCCTATTCGGAGATCTTCCTGCGCATCCAGCCGGTCCTCTTTATGTCGCTTTCGGCGGTGGCGATCTTTTATTTCTTCACCCGCTTTTACGGTTGGGCGCTCGGGGTCTATTCCCAGGTCATCTTCTTCTCTTCCTATATGGTCTGGGCCTATTTCGCGGAGGCGCGGCCCTACGCCCTGTGGGTCTTTCTAACGACGCTGCAGTCGCTCCTGTTCCTGAGGCTCTTTGATTCCGAGAAGGTGGACCCGCGGGCCTGGCGGAGGCTGAGCGTGGTCAACGTGCTTTTGTCCCTGACGGTGGTGCTCAGCGCCGCCCAGACCTGGATCTGTTCCCTGCTCCTGTTCTGGTGGAAGGAAAGGAACTGGAAAGCGTATCTTTGGATGACGCTCCTGCCAACGGCGATCGCCGTTATTTACGGGATCTTCTCGCCGAAATACGCGGTCTGGTTCAACCTCGACCCGGACCAGATCATCCGGGACAGTTTCCCGCGCGAGCGGTTCTATATCGTTTTTATTTTTGTGTTCTTCCTGCTGATCGACGCGGCCCTGGCGAAGAAGCAATGGCCGCGTCTTTATCCGGACGGGGCCGTTCGCAAGGGGATCCCCTATCTTGTCCTGACCGCGCTGGCGGTGCTGGTGGCGATCGCGATGCTGGTGGTCCTCAAGCACGAGGCGAACCCGGAGCACGCCGGTTTTCCGGTGGTCAGCCGCTATTTTATCTTCCTGGCGCCGGTGGGGGTCATCGCCACGACGCTTTTTTCCTGGCATATCGTCCGGGCCACCCGTTTTCTGTGGTTGCGGTTCTTGTTCGCCGGGGGGTTGAGCTATTTTGTTTTCTTGAGGATCTTCAAGATGTGGAGGGATTTTAAAGGGCTCTACCCGTGGATGTTCCATGGTTAGCGTCGCCGTCCCCGGCTTGCGGCAAGGGAGAATTTAAGATTGCCTTGCTGGGGGGAAGGGGATAGAATAAACGCATTCCTTATGACCTTCTTCAGAATCGCTTTCATCCAGAAATTCCATAAAGAGCTGATCGTTGCGGCCATTTCTTTGTGGGCGCTCTACCTGCGGATCCAGTTCCTGGCCCATTCCCAGATCGACGGCGATGCCCTTTGGCAGGTCGGTTTCATCCAGAGCCGGGAGTCCTTTCTCGATCTCTTGAGGCTTCTGCCGAAAGCGGATCACGCGGGGTACCTGGCCGGAGATTTTGTGCTCATTTACCCGTTCTTCAAGTTCTTTGGCTGGAACAAATGGGCCCTGAGCCTGCCGCATCTGGCGATCACGATGGCCGGGTACTATTTCATGTATCGGCTGGCGCGAGATCATTTCAAGACGGTCTGGGGCTATATCGTCTCTTTTCTCGTCCTTTCGCTCAATGGCAATCTCATCGAACATTCCGTTGAGGTCCGGGCCTATGCGGTCATGCCGACTTTGGCGCTGATGGTCCTGTATTACGCCCTAAGGGTGTTCGAAAGCGGCGCAGGCATGGGGGCCCGGGAGAAATTCTGGATCGGACTGGTCTTTGTCCTGACGATCTGGTTCCATCTGTACGGGATCCTGATGGTCTTCTGCTCGTTGTTATATGCCGCTTTGGTCCATTGCCGGGATGAGCGAAGGCGCAGCGTCTTTTGCAACGCCGCCAAATATTTCGCCGGCGTTTTTGTGGTCGCGCTGCCGCTGTGGGGCTACAGCATCCTGGTCGCGTTGAAACTCAATATGAAGGCCATGACGGAGGCCCGGGGGATGAACACCTTCGACTATATCCCCAATCCTTTGGACCTGCTCGGGTTCTTGCGGGCCATTTTCGGCAATTTGATGGGCTTTAAATCGGTTGATCTCGCGATCTTTAAAATAGACCTACGCTGGCTGATCTATGGGACCCTGCCGGCCTTATTGCTACCGCACCGGGAACGATTTCGGAAAATGGGTTTTTACCTGATCCTGATCGTGCTGCCCCTGCAGCTGCTCTTTTTGATGGACCTGTTCAACGGTTATTGGTATCTGCAGCGGCAATTCGTCTGGGTGATGGCCTGGCATGCGTTCTTTTTGGGGTGGTGCTGGGATTCCATCGCCCAGGTGATCATCCAGCAGTTGAAGTTCAAAAGACAGGTGGCGATCCCATGAAAGAATCTGCCGTCAAGAACGGTCATCCGGTCAGAGAAAAGAAATTGTCGCTCAATAATCCTTACTTCGACGTCGCGGATGAAGAGGCGGTCCGGGACACCGTCCGCAGCGGCTGGGTGGTCGGCGACGGGCCCAAATGCCGGGAATTCGAAGAGGCGTTCGCCCGGTATCTGGGCGTGAAGTATGCGCTGCTGACCACCTCGGGCACCGCGGCCCTGCATCTGGCGTTCATGGGCCTGGGGCTGGAAGAAGGCGAGGCCGTCATTCCCGATTATACCTTTACTTCCACGGGGCTGGCGCCGATCCTCAACGGCATGAGCGTGAAGCTTTGTGATGTGGAATATGATACGGCCAACATCGGGCCCGCGTTCATCGAGCAATGCATCACCAGGAAGACCCGGGCCATCGTTCCGGTGGACTACGCGGGGCACCCCTGCCGCATCGATGAGATCAATGCCATCGCCGAGCGGCACGGGCTGGCGGTGGTCCATGACACGGCGCAATCCTGCGGTTCGAAATATAAAGGGGAACTCGTCGGCAAGCAGGCGCTGGTTTCCTGCTTCAGTTTTCACGCGACCAAGAATCTGGTGACCGGGGAGGGCGGGTGCCTGGTGACCGACGATGACAAGCTCGCCGAAACGGCCTATATCATGCGGGAGAAAGGGACCAATAAGCGGTCCATGGTCCTGACGGGGGAGAACATCGGATATTTTGAATATCAGGCCAAGGGGAATTCCTATGTTCAGTCCAATATTTTGGGGGCCCTGGCCCTCAGCCAGCTGAAGAAACTGGACTGGATGAACCAGCAGCGGCGGGAACACGCCCAATATCTGAACGACGGCTTGCGCGGTATTGCCGGCATCGAGCTCCCTTGGGAGGCCGCGGACGTCCAGTCCAACTGGGCGATCTACGGCCTGCGCGTTCTCGACGGCAAGCTCCTCGCGGTCCGCGACGCCTTAAGGGCGGAGGGGATCGAATGCAACACCCATTATCATCCGCTGCACATCAATTCCTATTACAAGAACATGCTGCACTGCAGCGCCAAAGATTTTCCTAATGCCAACCGGGTTTATGCTACACTTCTGCGGTTGCCGATGTATCCGCAGTTGAGCCGCCAGGATCTGGACGATATGATCAATGCCGTGAAAAAGGTCATGAACAGCGTCAATAACCCCAGTTGAGGCGATCGGATGTCTTGGTTCGGCCGGGTCATCAGGAAGATCGGATATTCGCACCTTCTGCCGAGGGGCCTTTTGAGATTTTGCAGCGATGTTCTCTTGATCCTCGCCATGTGGCTGCCGGGGAGCTTCTTGAGGGAATTGTTTCACCGGCTCCGGGGGGTCAACATCGGGAAAAAGGTCTGGATCGGCCCCGGCGTTGAGCTGGGACAGCACCCCTTCTTGCTGACGATCAAGGATAATGTCATCATCGCCGGAGGGGTCAAGATCCTGACGCACGACACGAGCTTCACGCTCGTCGGAGGAAAGGACCTGGCGGGCGAAGTGGTCATCGGGCAGAACGTTCACCTCGGGGAGAATGTGGTCATCCTGCCGGGCGTGCGGGTGGGCGACAATTGCGTCATCGGGGCGAGCGCCCTGCTCACCAAGGATGTCCCGACGGGAAGCGTGGCGGCCGGCGTTCCCGCCCGGGTGATCGGCTCGGTCGAGGACGGTCTTAAGAAACTGGAAGCAAAACTCAGATCCGGGAAGTACTCTTCGACATGGTAAAAGACGAACTGGACCTTTCGGTCATCCTTCCTTGTTACAATGAAGCGTCGATCCTCCGGGAATCCGTTGGCAAGGTCCGGGAGATCCTCGATCAGTCGATCTATCGCTATGAGATCATCATTGCCGAGGATTCATCGACCGACGGCACCGATGTCATCGCCAAGGAAATGTCCGAGCGCTCGAAGGAGATCGTCTGGTGCCACCGGGATGAGCGCACCGGCCGCGGCTCCGCGGTCGCCAACGCGATCAAGGCGGCGCGCGGCAGGATCGTGGGCTTTCTCGATGTCGACCTTGAGACCCCCGCCCATTATATCCTGCCCATGGTGCTGGCCATCCAGGACGGGGCGGATATCTCCACGGGGGTGCGGCACATCAAATTGAAGAATATCGATTTTGTCCTGAAGCTGGATAAGATCCTGAGCCATTACGGTTACCTCTGGATTTCACAACGGCTGCTCGGGACCAAACTGCAGGACACGGAGACCGGCTTCAAGTTCTTCAACCGCGAACGGATCCTGCCCATATTGGAAGAGATCAAGGACCAGCACTGGTTCTGGGACACCGAAGTGATGGTGCGGCCTTATTTCAGAGGCTATAAGATCAAAGAGATCCCGACGCTCTTTTCCATGCGGCATGGCCGCAAGTCGAAGGTCAATTTTGTTAAGGACAGCCTGTCGCATTTTCGGAATTTGTTGAAACTGCGCCAAGAGATCAAAAGCGATAAAACGATGATCCCGCCGGAAAAACGCTTCCGGCGCCCGGACTGAGGCTGGGGG
>JAHFFX010000153.1 GCA_023247755.1 Candidatus Omnitrophota bacterium
AAGAAAACATCTTTAATGGAGAGGATGCATCGGCTTTGCGGTCTTGGCAGTCGGTCGTTGCTAATGATTCACAAGACACCGGTCACTGGTCACCACACAATTTATGTTGACTTTGGGACGTGTGACCGGTGACCTTACAAAAAGAATCGCCCCCTTCGATCCAACGAAAATGCTGACCGCTCGCCGGTTGATCCTTTGGTCATGTGTCGCTCTGCTGGCTATTCTTGTTCACCGGATGATGGCCGCCTTGCCGCCTTCGCCGGCGCTGGTCCGGATCGATTCGTCAAGACTGCGGCTGGGCGCCGGGGCCGCGCCGGGACCGCTGACAATCGAACGCAATGAGCCGGAGGAACTGGATTTCAAGACGCGGGAGGAGATCTTCGAGCGGCGCCGAAAGATGGTGGCGCGGCACGCCGAATTCATTGAGGGGGATTATTCCCCGTCGCTCGCGCTCTTTGGACAGATCACCGACGGCAAGCCTTGGTGGGGCCTGGAAGGCAGTTACTGCAAGGGGCCGGGCGAGCACAGCATTGACGGCCCGTCGGAAGAGACCCGTTTCCTGCTCAACCCTTTCTTGCTGCTGGGGGTCAACGAGAATTACGCGTGGCCGATCCCGGGTGATTGTTTCCCGGCATTTCCCCGGCCGGTCTTGCTGAGCTGGGACCCGGTGCAGAGCACGGCGACGGTCACCTATGACCTCAAGCGCTTCTTCAACGAGTGGGCAGAGCTTCCCCACCCCTTCGCCAGAACGGACTTTTATTTGGTCAATTACAATGCCCGGGATTTCGGCTATAATTATGTTCATATCTCAAAGGAACGTTCGCACGGGGTCTTCCCATTCAAAAAGGCCGCTCTTTTTTCCCGTCCGGTCCTGATGCAGGCCATGATTCACACGGGCGGAAGCTGCGGTTACCCCGGTGGATGCAACAACCAGAGCCCGACGGAGAGCGACCTGAGTTTTTTTGTCGATGATCTGCCGGCCGAAATGTATTGCAAGCTGTGGAAGCAAAAGCCCGGATCGGAGAAGGACCCCGCGGACTTTGTGTTCATCATTAAATTTCAATAGCGGCCACCCCCAACTGCACCTGGCAGCTGACGCTCTCATTCGGCACAATGTTCAACGAACCAACACACGACAACGGAGGATCCAAATGAAGAACGCGCTTACGGTTTCCATCGCACTGGCAGCGGCGCTGTGCGTGAACTCACCGGCCCACGCGGCCACCATCGTCGACGTGCACCGCGACGGCTATGTCGAGGACTTCAACCGGGACCAGGCGGTCCCGCTGGACGGCGTTCCCGACGCGATCCTGGACACGAACGCCCTGATCGCCGGCCAGGGGGAATTCTTCGATGAATTCAATGCCTTCCGGTTCGATGACCGGGCCATCATGACCTTCGATATCTCCCCTTATTCGGGACTCTCGCTGTCCTCGGCCACTCTCACCGGCTACGGGACCCGGGGCGACAACTCGGGTTCGTTCGACCCGATCACCGGCAAATTCTATCTGTACGGCGGCGACGGGCTGGTGGGGCTCGATGATTTCGATTCTTCCGCGACCTTCCTGGGAGACAAATCCTTCGCGGCGGACCCCCAGAGCTTTGATCCGAAGCTGTTCGAGCTCGATGTCACATCCCACCTGCAGGGGCTCCTTGATGATCCGACCGCGCACTTCGCGGAATTCCGGGTGGAATCCGATTCCCCTTCCATCTTCATCAACGCCGGCGAGACCGACGGGACATATTCGGTCGATACCCGCTGGCCGGGGCCGAAGCTGGCGCTCACCTTCAACCAGGTCGCGGCGGTCCCCGAGCCGTCCACTCTCCTTCTTTTATCCGTCGGAACGGGGCTGGCGGCTCTTCTGCGAAGGAAAAAGAATAAAGCACAGGAAAAATCGTCCTAAAACCTGGGGATTTCCACAGGAGAGCGCCATGGCCAAACTCAATAGCATTGCCGGCACCAAAGAGCACAAGGTCGTTCCCAAAAAGGACTGGCTCGCCGCGCGCCAGGCCCTGCTCATCCAAGAAAAGAAATTCACCCGATTGCGCGATGAGCTCGACCGGCAGCGGCGGGACCTGCCCTGGGTGAAAGTGGAAAAAGACTACGTCTTCGATGGGCCCAAGGGCCGGCAGACCCTGGCCGAACTCTTTGACGGCAAAAGCCAGCTCATCGTCTACCACTTCATGTTCGGCCCGGGCTGGAAACAGGGCTGCCCCCATTGTTCGTTCTGGGCCGACCATTTCGACGCCACGCTCCTTCACCTCGCGCAACGCGACACGGCCTTGGTCGCCGTCTCGCGCGCCCCGCTCAAAGAAATCACGCCCTTCAAAAAAAGAATGGGCTGGCGCTTTCCGTGGCTGTCTTCTTTCCACAGCGATTTCAATTATGACCACCACGTGTCGTTCACCCCGCAGGACATCCAAAGCGGGTCGCTGTTCTACAACTACAAGAAAATAGCGATGAACCTGTCGGAGCGCGAGGGCGTGAGCGCGTTCTACAAGGACAAGAGCGGGAACATCTTTCACACCTACTCGTCCTACGCGAGGGGGATCGACATGCTCAACACCACCTACCATTTTCTTGATCTGACCGCGAAAGGCCGCGACGAGCACCCGGAGCACCCCCAGGACTGGGTGCGCTATCACGACCAATACGGGCGCAGGTGATTCCCTGCGGACTCCGCCGTCCGCTTTCAAAAATCATGTCGAACCCAAAACCTTTCGTTATCTCGGCACTGCTGTTATGTTTGGCCTTGGCGGTCTTTTCGCCCTGCCTCAACAACGGATTCATCAACCTCGACGATCCCGATTACGTAACCGATAATCCGGCCCTCCGCCAGCCCTTTCCGCAGAATCTCAGAACGATCTTCTCGAGCCTGGACCTTTCCGCCTATACGCCGCTGACGACGCTCAGCTATGCGCTGGAATATCATCTTTTTAAACTGGACCCCCGGACCTACCACTTCGACAATATCGTCCTTCACCTGTTCAATATCGCGCTGGTCCTATGGCTGGTTTATTTGTTGACCGGCCGCTTCGCGATAGCACTGATCATCGCCGCATTGTTCGGCGTCCATCCACTGCGCGTGGAGTCGGTGGCCTGGGTCTCCGAACGCAAGGACCTGCTGTTCGCGCTATTTTATCTGGGAGGCCTCATCAGCTATGTGCAGAGCATAAAAAAAGGGCGACGGAAACCTTCCCTGGCCGCACCGCTCAGTTTCTTCATTTTATCCTGCCTCGCAAAGCCCCAGGCCATGTCATTCCCCCTGGCCCTCCTCGCCGTCGATCATTTTTACGAAAGAGGCCGCTGGGGACAGCTGGTCCTCGAGAAGCTCCCTTTGTTCGCCGTCACCGCCCTTTTTGCCATGATCCACCTGACGGCGGCCCAGGCCCGGGCCTGGGATCCGCAAATGGGCGGGATCCCGGCCTTTTCTTCTTTCGAGAAATTCCTGTTCACGAACTTCGCCGTCCTCGTTTACCTGGCGCAATCCCTGTGGCCGGCGAATTTGTCCATTGCCTATCCCTACCCGTCGGAAATCGTCAGTCCCTTTCGCTGGATCGTCCATGCCTCGCCGTTCATCAACCTGGCGCTCATCGCGGTCCTACTGCGGCTTTCGAGAACAGACCGCGCCGTCCGGTTCGGCGCCCTGTTCTTCCTAATCACCCTGTCCCTGCCGCTGGGGCTCATCTCCTCAGAGAGGATATTCGTTCATGACCGGTATACCTATTTACCGCACGTGGGCTTTTTTACGGCCCTGGTTTGCCTTTTGGCGGACAAGCGGTCGGCGCCGATCCTGAAAAAATCCGCGGGGATCCTTCTGGCGATTTGCGTCATCAGCCTATCGACAATCAGCTTTTATCGATGTAAGGTATGGCATGATTCACGGACACTGTGGGCGGACGCCTTTTCCCGATATCCCGATATGGCGGTCATTTACCTGAATCGCGGGCCGGCGTCGAGGAGCCCCTGAACCAAAGATCCTGGCCGGAAGCTCACCTTCAGGAATTTCGGGGAGCCCCGCCGTGAACCGGTGGACGCCGGCCCAGGATCCGGACCTCAGAAGCGGATAAAGTCGAGAACGCCCACTCCCAAAAACAATGTTCAAAAAGATATGCATTTTATGCAGCTTTGGTATCCTTTTAATGGGTGCCGTGTTAAGCGTCAATACCGCCTTCCTGCGGGAGCGGACCGTGGTCCTCGGCGACGGCACGTCCCGGAAGTTCCGCTACCGCAATGAAACGCCCGAGCCGGCCAAGAACGACTGGGTGGCCGATGTCTCCGCGCAGGCGGCTTTCCATTTGAACCGGGAACACCCGGAGGGTTCCACCCTCGCGTGGAGATTCTCGTTCACGCCGTTGACCGGCAACATCAAACGGGTCATGGTCTATGATGTCTCGGGGACTCCCGAAAAGTTCATCCTGCAGGATGATAACGTTCAATTCATCCAGGATCAGGTCTGGAGAAAGGTCTCCGACCCGATCAGGATAAGGGAGCCGGCCCTGGCGTGGCTGTGCGAACCCGACGCCACGGAACATTTCTTCAAGATCGTCCTTGAGGATTACGCGGGCGAAGCGCGGGTGGTCTATCAGCCGAACCTCTTCGGCCTCGAGGACAAGGAAGCGATTTATAGGCAGACGGGCACCGATAAGCTGTGCAACCAGTCCCCAGGACTTATCCGGGATAAACCCCAACAGAAGGACCCTTTATGAGCGTCATGAATGACAAACTGATCAAGCAATGGGTCGATGAAGGGTTGATCACGCTGCCGCAGGCGGAAAAGATGCTCGCCGATGTCAAACGGGAACGCAAAGAGCAAAGCTCGAACAAATTCATCATCGCGGTCTCGACCTTCGGCGCCCTGCTGCTGGGGATCGGCGCGATCCTGTTCGTGGCCTCGAACTGGAACGAACTGTCCAGCCTCGGCAAAGTCCTGATCCTGATCGGCAGCACCCTCGGCGCGTATTATGCCGGATTTGTATTGAAGTATGAGAAGCAGAACCTTCCCAGGGTCGGGGAAGCGCTGCTGTTCCTGGGCGCTTTACTTTTCGGCGCAAGCCTGTTCCTCATCGCCCAGATCTACCATGTCAATGCCAACAGCCATGCCCTGGTCTTCATGTGGCTGGCCGGGGTTCTCCCCCTCGTCTATGCCTTTGGGTCCGCACCCATCGCGGCCCTGTCTTCGTTCCTGTTCTACCTCTGGATGGGGTTGTTCCTGTTCCGGAACGCCAGTCTTTCGATGAGTGAACGGGACCTCATGATGCTGCCGGCCTTTTATCTGGTGGCGGGAATACTGCTGTTCAGCATCGGGGGGCTGCATTATTTTCATGAACGGCTGCGGAATGTCGCCCGGGTCTACCGGCTCATCGGCATCCAGGTCGCGGTCGTCACCCTCTATTTGCTCACCTTCAAGGCGCTCAGCGGGCAGAATCCCTATGGGATCGGCTCCCGCGAGGAGTTGCATATCTCCGCGCAGTTCACAACGGGATTTGTCCTGTTCTCCATCGCGGCGCTGATCAATTCGGTGATCAATCTTTTCTTCAATCCGTCCCGCTCCGAGACCAATACCGTGGAAAGCTACATCTGCGTGGGCCTGCTCATGCTTTCGCTCAT
>JAHFFX010000154.1 GCA_023247755.1 Candidatus Omnitrophota bacterium
GTCCCCGCCCTTTCCTGATAAAAGTTTTTTATTAGTTGAGGAAGGGCCGGGGACGATTCGTGCCAGGGACGCAGATTTTGAATATCTTTTATGTTATGCAGGTTAAGGATGTTAAGAAAATTATGGAGGTTGCAAGTTATTTTAAGTTACCTGAGATTAAGCGATCGCCTGGGCAATAACCTTAATTAACCTGCAACCTAAACAACCTTTGTAACCTTTTTAACTTCATCAACCTTTATTCAAGCATGCCCATCGACCCCAAGCTCATTCCTTATCCTGAACAACAGGAAGAAAAAAAGAGAAGACGGCTAATTCCTCTGCCGTGGCTGGCGCGGGCCATTTGGGGCTTTTTGCTGGTGCTGCTGTTGGCGGTCGTTTCCTTCTTCTTTTTCTTCAACACGGTGGGCGAAACTTTCCTGGAGGAGAAGCTTTCTCAAACGCTCAATCGTCCGGTGCAGATCGAATATCTGCGGGTCATCGTGCCCTTTGGGCTGGCGGCTGATGATGTTGACGTGGGGGGCGTGATCAAAATTAAAGCGGTCAAGGCCTGGCTGGACCTCCCGCAACTTCTTAACGGGAAGATCCACATCGCCTGGCTCGATCTTGAGGAACCGGTCATTTCCTTGAGTCGGACGAAGGAACGCCGGTTCGTTCTGGGTGAACCCTCAGCGGCAATTTCTTCCCCGGCGGTTGAGCCGGCCCCGGCCGATTCCACTCAAGGAGTTGTGCCGGCCCCGGGACGCAAAGAGGTCCTGGAGATCGACAGTTTGACCGCGCGCAAAGGGGTTTTGCATTTCACCGATCTCACCACGGATAAGGAATTCCGGATTTCCCTTGAGGACGTCGCCCTGCTTCTGCAGAACTTCCATTTTCCCTGGGAAGATGTGAACACCAGCTTTGAGGTCAGGGCCGGGATGCTTAAGTCCAGTCTCCCGCTTTCCGGAAGCAATCTTGCCGCCCAGGGATGGTTCAATATCCCGCAGAAGGATCTCAATGCGGACCTGAGGGTGGCGGAGTCCGACGGCCGGATGGCCCTTTCGGCCAAGGCCGTTTCCGTTGCCAACAACCTCACCGTGACCGGGAACATCAAGGTGAAGGACCTGACGGCGGGCCTGGCGAAGCCGAACGTTCCGGCGCAAAAGCCGTTCAATTTCGAACAGCTCGTGTTCAATGCCATCCAGTCTTCCGGTATTGAGGTCGATGCCGATTTCCATTTCAAAACGAGGATGGACGCCTTCGAGATCGGCGCGGTTTCCTTTTCCGGGAATCTAGGGTATAATGTGCCGAAAAATTTGGACCCGGCGGCGCCTGAGCCTGCGGCCGAGGCGCCGGACGTTCCTTCGCCGGCACAGGCAGGGCCGGCGGATAAAGTGATTGTGAATGGTGAATGAGGGAATTTAGGGTGGATGACGGGATTTGAACCCGGTCCATCTTGAAAAATATGGTGGATGTAGCTCAGTTGGTTAGAGTACAAGATTGTGGATCTTGTGGTCGCGGGTTCAAATCCCGTCATCCACCCCAGTTTATACATGGAAGCCCTTCGGCCAACCGGCCGAAGGGCTTCGGTGTTTTGCGGGAATCCCGGAACGCCAAATAATGAATTTTCTGCTTGCCCAACCGGCTTCGCAACGCGACAATACTGCTACTCCCCAGCGATGACCAAGCGCCTTCTCTAAAAACATAACTCTAAGGGAATTATGGTCTTATCCCAGAAAGTGCTTCCGTCCGCTTCCCGCTTCCTGAACTTTTCCCGTTCACCTTCCAGAAGAACTTTTTCCAGTCAGATTGTCCCCAGCTTGGTCCTGTTCGCGGCCTTGTTCTGTCCGGTGGAACGTTCATTCGCCGGGGAGGACCTGACGAACTTAAGCCTGGAAGATCTGATGAATATTGAGCTTACCTCCGTATCAAGGCAGGAAAGCACCATCGGCCGCTCGCCCGCGGCGGTCTTCGTGATCACGCAAGAAATGATCCGGCGCTCCGGCGTGACCACGATCCCGGAACTTTTTCGCATGGTGCCGGGCATGGACGTGGCCCGCGCCGACAACAACAAGTGGGCGGTAAGCATCCGCGGATTCAACGATCGTTTCGGAAAGTTCCTCCTTGTACAGGTCGACGGGCGCACGCTCTATAACCCGATCTTTTCGGGCGTGTATTGGGACGCGGTGGATTATCCGCTCGAAGATATCGAGCGCATCGAGATCATTCGTGGTCCCGGCGCCAGTGTGTGGGGCGCCAACGCCGTCAACGGCATCATCAACATCATCACCAAGAACGCCAAGGACACCCAGGGCGGATTCGTGAGCACGGGCATCGGTACCGAGGAGCGGGGTTTCGGTTCGGTCCGGGTGGGCGGCAAGGTGAATGAAAATACTTCGGTCCGCGTTTATGGCAAAGGATTTGACCGGGACAAGCAGTTCTCCGAGACGGATGATCCCAATGACGCATGGGTGGGCGGCAACGGCGGCCTGCGGCTGGACTGGCAGGCGGGAAAGCAGGATGCGGTCACGTTCGATGCCGGTTATTTTAACGTCTCTGACGGGAAGAACGACGTCCGCGCGATGATCACGTCGCCGTTCAGGCTCAGGAATCTGGAAGATGAGAACTCCCAGGGCACGCACGTGCTGGGCCGCGTGCGCCATGAGCTGGATCAGGACGCGAGCTGGGAATTGCAGCTGTACTGGGACCGCGTCGACCGGGACAGCACCAATGACGTCCTCAACTTCCGGTGGGACACGTTCGACCTCGATTTTCAGCACCAGTTCCCCATCGGTACGAGGCAGAAGTTCATCTATGGCCTGGGGTACCGTTTCATCGACGCTTTCGTGGGGCCCAGCACCCGGGACGATGGTTTTATCATTGGCACCAATCTGCCCGACCGCCAGGCACAGACGATGAGCGTTTTCGCGCAGGATGAGATCACGCTCATCGAAGACCGGCTCGGTCTTACGTTCGGGTCCAAAGTGGAACATAATGACTATACGGATTTCGAGGTGCAGCCCACGACCCGCCTGCTTTGGACGCCTACAGAACGCCAGAGCGTCTGGACATCGGCCTCCCGGGCGGTGCGCACCCCCACCCTGCTCGAGGACCACATCAGGGTCGCTTCATTGCAGAGTACGGCCGGCGTGGGAAACTTCCCCCAGAGCGTGGGTAATATAGATTTCAAGTCCGAAGAGGTTCTGGCCTACGAGCTCGGCTACCGGGCGCAGGTCTCGAAGGATCTATCCACGGACCTGGCGCTTTTTTACAATGAATATGAACGCTTGCGGGTCCTGGTCCCGCAGGCAGCGGCTCCGCCCTTTCTTCCGCTCCAGGCGCAAAATCGGATGTCGGCCAAGACGTACGGGGCGGAGTGGGGGAACACCTGGCAGGCAACAAAGCAGTGGCGGCTTTATGCCGCGTACACGTTCCTGCAAATGGCCCTGAAGCGCGATAACGGCATCTCGTTCACGGCGGAAGCGGCCGAACACCAAAGCCCGCAAAACCAGGTCTACCTTAAGTCCTCGTGGGATCTGCCGCATGATGTGGAATTCGACCTGACGGGCCGCTATGTGAGCCGGCTCAGCGGATTCAACCTGTCGGCCACATCGGGCCTCCGAAATTACATCCCGGCGTATGTTACGATGGATGCCCGCCTGGCCTGGAAGCCCGGCAAGAACTGGACGCTCGAGGTCGTCGGCCAGGACCTCCTCGATGAGAGCCACCCGGAGTTCGGCCAGAGCAATCAGGGCCCCCTGGTCGAGATCGAGCGCAGCGTCTACACGAAGGTCACCTATGAATGGTAATTTCTTTACGCAGTGGTTACTGTAGCAACGAAAGGACAACCGATCCCATGAGTGAACAATTCAGGCCCCATCATCCTTCAGAGGACTCATCCGCGAACACCAATGTGGTCATGATGATAAGAAAAATGCAGAATCAACTGGATTTTCTGGAGAGAAAGATCGATACGTTGATCAGCCAGTCCCAGGGAAGGCCTTCCGCGGAAAGACCTTTCCGGGACAAGCGTTTCGCGAGGCCCTTCCGTCCTTCCGGTCCTTCGCATCAGCATGGCAGAACGGAACATTACGGCTCCCGAGACCGGGAGTTCGGTCAGGGACATCGCCCGGATAGGCGCCCGGATGACCAGCACCGGGAATTCAGTCCCAAAAAGAAACCGTTCTTCTTCAAAAAGAAGGAACGAAGATAGTCGATCGCAGTTTGCTGGGGCGGATTCCCAGCTCCATCAATGATCCGTCCGGTAGCCCGCTCCCCCGGCGATATAATAGATTGCCGGAGTTTTTATTGGAAGTATGGAGTATACTATAAACAGGTGCTGTGGAATTCTCAGTTTTTTCCTTGAAAATAAATCGGTTAAATTCCCTAAAGGGGGGCGCGGTGAGCGGATCGGAGAACATATCCTGGCAGCAGGTGGTGGCCCAATATCAAATTCCTCACCGCTGGCGGGCTATCTGGCAGTTGGTCAATACCTTTATTCCGTATGCCGGGCTGTGGTATCTGATGGTGCAGAGCCTGGAGATCTCCTACGCGCTGACGCTGGCGCTTTCCGTCGTGGCGGGCGGTCTGCTGGTCCGCATCTTCATCATCTTTCATGACTGCGGGCACGGTTCGTTCTTTAAATCCCAAAAGGCCAATGGGTTCTGGGGATATATCACCGGCGTTCTTATCCTGACCCCGGGCTATCACTGGTGGCATAAGCATGCCCAGCACCATGCCACTTCCGGGGACCTCGACAGCCGCGGCATCGGCGATGTGTGGACCATGACGGTCCAGGAATACCTGGCCGCCTCGCGCTGGACGCGGATCAAGTACCGGATCTCCCGTCACCCGATCTGTTTGTTCGTGATCGGCCCCCCGATCCTTTTTTTCATTCTCCACCGAATTCCCTGGAAAAAAAGCGGACCGCGTGCGATGCACAGTGTTCATTGGACCAATGTAGGGATCTTGGCCGTGGCGGTCGCCATGGGCCTGCTGATCGGTTTGAAGGCCTACCTGGTGATCCTGCTACCCGTCATCTGTATCGCCGCGGCGGCCGGGGTATGGCTTTTTTACGTGCAGCATCAGTTCGAAGGGGTCTATTGGGAACGCCGCGAACAATGGGACTATCTCAGCGAGGCCTTGCATGGCAGCAGCTTTTATAAACTGCCCCGGGTCTTGCAGTGGTTCACCGGCAACATCGGCTTTCATCATATCCATCATCTCAGCCCCCGGATCCCCAATTATTATCTTGAGCGCTGTCATTACGAGACCGGCCTTTTTAAGGATGTCAAACCCGTCACCTTGTTGTCCAGCCTGAAATCGCTCCGTTTCACCCTGTGGGATGAAGAAAATCATCAGCTGGTCGGATTCAATTATCTCAAAAGGTTTGCGGTCCCGCACCCAGGAGCCCTTTAGTCTCCCGTCACGGTTCTTCCGTTCCTTGGATCAACCCTGCTGCGCCGCTTTCCGGGCCGCTCATAGATCTCTAAAAAGGAGCCCTTATCAAAAACATAATCAGGTCCAGCAAAGGAAGAAAATGTAAGCACCGTGGTTGCAAGCATATCCTGAGCGTTTACAATCATTCGGCCTATTGTT
>JAHFFX010000051.1 GCA_023247755.1 Candidatus Omnitrophota bacterium
GGCGCCTGCGGATCGATCTGCACGTCAAAACGCTCATCTCTCGGCGTCCTGGTCTTCGGCATATGCCTTCTCCTTAACTCCGCTACAAGAATATCATCACCTAACTTAATTGTCAAGTATTCATAACTATTTTAGTTAGTTTATCTAACTAACCTTGCCGCCCCCAAAAACCTCAGCCTTTGAGCGCCTTTTTGATCGCCTGGGCAAGACTGCCCGGAACGACGGCCACCACATGAACATGCTGGGGGGAATAATCGGCCCGCTTGATCCGTCCCTCCTTATGCAACAGGTTCACCAGGTCCATCCGCTCAAAGGGAATTTTCAGGTCGATCTCTTCCATCTGCGGAAAAAGCAGCCGCGCGATCTCCTCCTGCAGGCGGTCCAGGTTTTTCCCCGTCAGGGCGGAAATGGCGACGGCCGGTTCCAGTTTCTTCTCCAATGCATCCAATTGTTTTTCATCCGCCAGCCGGTCCATTTTGTTGAGGACCACCAGGATCGGCTTCTCCTGGGCGCCCAACTGGCGCAGCACGACCTCTACCGCTTCCTTGAGGTTCTGAAAATGCGGGTGGCTGACATCCAGCACGTGCAGCAAGAGGTCCGCTTCCTGGACCTCTTCCAGGGTGGCCTTGAACGCTTCGATGAGGTGATGCGGCAGTTCCCGCATGAAACCGACGGTGTCCGACAGGACGATCTTCTGCTCGTTCTCAAGCGTCAACTGCCGGGATAAGGGATCCAGGGTGGTAAAAAGCGTGTCTTTCGTCATCCGGTCGGCGGAGGTCAGCGCGTTCATCAGGGTCGATTTTCCCGCGTTGGTGTAACCCACCAGGGAAACGGAAGGCAACTGTTTCTCACGGCGTTTTTTGCGCTTCAGCTGACGCTCCCCCGAGACCTTCTGCAGGTCTTTTCTTAAACGGGAGATACGCTCCGCGATGCGGCGGCGGTCCGTTTCCAGTTTCGTTTCGCCGGGCCCCAGCGTTCCGATGCCGCCGCCCATGCGGGACATCTCGGCGCCGTGACCGACCAAACGCGGCAGCATATACTGCAGCTGCGCCAGCTCCACCTGCATTTTCCCTTCCGGGCTCTGGGCTCGCCGCGCAAAAATATCAAGGATCAATTGGGTGCGATCGATCGTCTTTGCACCGAAAGCCTCCTCGAGGTTACGCTGCTGATTTCCCTTCAGTTCGCAGCCGACGATCACGGTCTGGGCCCCGCAGGCGCTCCTTCGCTGGGCGATCTCGTCCACTTTCCCCTTACCGATGAGGGTCGCGGCCGTCGGCTCCTTAAGGTGGCAAACCACCCGGTCGACGACCTCGCCGTCGCTGGAGGACACGAGCTCCTCCAGTTCGCGCAGGGTCTCTTCGACGGGCCAGAGATCGGTACGTTTTTGTTCGATCGCGACCAGCAGGACCTTTTCGCTCATTTTTCCTCCAGACTTCGCAAGATCATTTTCACCGCTTCCGGCGGCGTTATTTTCTCTTCGAGTTCGATCCATTCGATCCGGGAATCCCGACGGAACCAGGTCAGCTGCCGCTTGGCGTAACGCCGGGTGTTCTGCTTCATCAATTCCTTGGCCGCCGCGAGGCCCGTCCGGCCTTCCAAGTGTTCCCCGACCTCCTTGATGCCGATGATCTTGGCGGCCGTTTGACTTAAAAGAAGCCTTCGCAACCCTTCCACTTCCTTTAGCAGGCCTTCGCGGAACATCGCTTCCACCCTTCGATCGATCCGCCCGTAGAGCTCCTGCCGAGGGTAATTAAGGCCGAACACCCGGATATCATACTGTCCCCACAATCCTTTCCGGTTCTTTTGTATCGCGGAGATCGGGGTCCGGGTGAGTTCAAAGACCTCCAGGGCCCGGATGATGCGCCGGCGGTCGTTGGCATGGATCTTCTCCGCCGCCGGGGGGTCGCGCCGGCGCAGTTCCTCATGCAGGAAAACGTTGCCCTTCTCTTCGGCGACGGTTTCCAGCCGCCGGCGAAGCGCTTCATCTTTCGCCTGGCCCTCAAAGATCCCGTCGAGCAGGACCGACATATAAAGCCCGCTGCCGCCCACGATGAGCGGCACGCGGCGGCGGGCCATGATCTGCCGGATCGACGCCACCGCCGCTTTGCGGAACCGCGCCACGTCGAATTCCTCTTCAACGGAAACGACATCGACCAGGTGATGGGGCACGGCTTTCAAGGCGGCGGTGGAAGGTTTGTTGCTGGCGATGCGCACTTGTCGATACACCTGCATCGAATCGCAGGAAATGATCTCCCCCCGAACCTTGCGGGCCAGACGGCAGGCGACCTCCGTCTTTCCCACCGCGGTGGGACCGACGAGAAAAATGACTTGCGGAAGATGCTTCATTATGGATAGATCAGGGTGGGATAACCGGACTGGGACAGCTGGGACATGAGATTGCGCGCTTCCGAAAGGACCGCGAACTGGCCGACCCGCACGCGATAAAATTTCTTGCCTTCGGCGTCGATCGTTTCGACGATATAGGCATATTGGTCTTTCTGCTTCAATTCTTCCGTGAGGGTTTGCGCCCGCTGCTGGTCCAGGAAAGCGCCGACCTGCACGGCGAAGTATTGCTTCTCTTCCAAAAGCTGTTTGGCCACATGACGCTCCAGGCTCTCCGGGAATTCCCCGACGATCTTATTGAGGTATTCCCTGGCCTTGTCCCAGCGCGCGAGCTTAAGGTTGGCACGCGCCATCTTCAAATAGATCAGACTCAGGAACTCCGATCGCGGGCTGGCCTTAAGCAGCGACTGGGCCTCGAGCAAAGCCACCTCATACTGTCCTTCCATATATAAGGAATCGATGATACCGAGATGAGCCTTGTCCTGCAGCCGGTGGTCCTTGCTTTCCTTAAGGAGATCATGAAAGATCTTGCGGGCGTCGGCGTATCGGTCCATGCGAAGCTCGCTCAGACCCAAGTAGTATTTCGCTTCCGGGGCCTGGGCGGAGGACGGCTGCTGGGTCAACAGCTCTTGCGATAGGTCGTGCGCTCTTTGATAGTCCTTCTCTATAATGGCGGTCTCCACATCCTCGAGCGAGGCGGAAGCAAGGCCCGCGAAGGCGAGACAAGCGGCCGCGGCCAACAGCAGCGGAAGATTTTCTTTTGCCGGGGAATTCATGGTTGCTATCTTAACAAAAACCCGACTCATTTGCCATGAAAAAGGGCAGGCCGCTCCCCCTGACAATGGTCAGGTGATCTGCAAAACGGGGGCGGCCTGCCCTTTCCCGGGAAGTTCCGCATACTTAAGCGGAGCATTTGGGTTTGCCCAAGGCTATGACTGTCCCTGGACATTCATGTTATTGACAACTTTCTTCACACCGTTGATGTCGCTCGTGATCTTGGTGACCAGATCCTTCTCGGCTCCGCTCTGGGCCTTACCGCTGAGCGTGACCACACCGTCCCTGGTATCAACTTTGGTCCCTATACCGCTCGTTGAGCGATGGATCATCAACGCCCCCTTGACCTGCGCGGTGATGGAGGCATCGTCGATCTTGTCTCCCAAGGTCCTCGCGGCCGGTTCATTCGTCTTTTTATCGACGGGATTCGCGGAAGCCACGGTCATCTCATTGTGCACCTGCTTAACACCTTCGATGTCCTTGGCGTATTCCGTCGTCAGGTCCATCTGGGCCTGGTTCTCGACTTCCCCGCGCAAGGTCACAATGCCGTTCTTCACTTCAACCTTCGTCGCGGTGCCGCTGACATTACGGTGATACAGGAGTGCGGCCTTGATCTTCGTTCCGATCCAGGCGTCCTCACCGGCAGAAGAAGCACTTTTGACCTCAAGCTGGTCGTCGACCCTGGCCACCCCCGGGGTGCTCAGGGCGGTCTCTTGCGCCAGCGTTTTGTGGTCTTCTTCGGCGACCGCCCCGGTCAGGGTAACAACCCCATCCCGCGACTGGGTCCGGATGGCATCGTCTTTAAGGTAGGTCTTAAAAACGTGCGAGTCCTGGATCGACTTCTCGATGCGTTGATCCATCTCGGAAGCGTAAGCCGAAAAGCCAACGAGCAGGATCAAAGCGGCTGCGGTAATTACCATATAATAATAACGGTTATTATTCATGGAACACCTCCTTATTTTATGATTTCCAGCGATTCTCGGTTTCATGTTGGTGGTCTTGCGCCACCTGTCCAAGGAAACTGTAACGCCGACACTGATCAAGAACACGGCTGCCTATAGAGCATACACAACCCCTCCTTCCCTTTTATAGAACATATAAAACGGCTGGAGCGATCCTGACTACGGGCATATCGTAGCGAACCGGATATTAAAGGAATGTTAAAAAAAAGTTAAATTATTTTAATTCTGGGGAGGACAGGACGCGGGGGGAGCGGCCCTACTTGGCAACGGCCGGATCTTCACCGACCAGGAGCCGGCAGATCTCGAGGTATTTGCGGGTGGTCTCTTCGATGACGTCGGCGGGCAGGGGCGGCGCCGGATAGGTTTTGTCCCAATCCAGCGTTTCCAGATAATCCCGGACATATTGTTTGTCAAAACTGGGTTGGCCGCGCCCGGGGGCGTATTGGCGGCGCGGCCAGAAGCGCGAGGAATCCGGCGTCAGGACCTCATCGATCAGGATAATCTCGTCCCCCAGGGCCCCGAACTCGAATTTCGTGTCGGCGATGATGATGCCTTTGCTTTCCGCGTAGGCGTTGGCCTTCTTGTAAAGCGCGAGGCTCGCGTCCTTGACCTTCTGGAAGGTTTTCTCACCGACGGCCTGCTTCATGAACTCCGGTGAAACGTTCTGGTCGTGGCCGGTGTCCTCCTTGGTCGACGGCGTGAAGATCGGCTCCGGCAGCTTATCCGATTCCTTAAGCCCCGCGGGAAGCGGGATCCCGCAAATCGTCCTCGACTTCTGGTATTCCTTCCAGCCCGATCCGGAAAGATAGCCGCGCACCACGCATTCAAAGGGAACCAGTTTCGCCTTCTTGGTGAGCATGGAACGGCCCTGGAGTTCGTCCTTGTACTTGCGCAGTTCGGGGGGAAATTGGTCCACATCGGCGGTCAGGAAATGGTTGGCGATGACGTCCCGGGTGTAATTGAACCAGAAGATCGACAGCTTGGTCAGGACCTGCCCCTTGAGGGGAATGCAATCGCCCAGGACAACGTCGAAGCAGGAGATCCGGTCGGTGGAGATCAGCAAAAGGCGGTCCCCGAGGTCATAGACATCGCGGACCTTCCCCCGACGGAAAAGTTTGCAATCTTTTAACTCAACTTTGGCGATCGTTTTTGTCATTAACATAAAAAGCGGTGTGTTTGGGAGGATACGACCCACTTACCACGCCATCGGAATCAATTTAATGTAATCCTCGAGGCGACCGTTGGCAAGGCAGCATTCGATTATTTTCTTACCCAACGGGTCCAGGCTCGGCGTCAGGTATTTTCCCAGTTCCTGTTGAAAGAACTCGTAGAGGATACGGGCCCCCGCATCGTAGCCCGCCTCACCGACATCGGGCTGCTTCTGGACCTGAATGAACCAATCGGGGATCCGATTCCCCTCAAAAAGAATGCTCGCCGGCACAAAACCCAGCAGCGGGCAGCGCGCCTCGCGCAACTGCTCGGGCTTAAAGCGGGCGATCCCCCGACGGGCGATGTATTCCCGGGAGATCCATTGCGGCATGAAACCGACCTTCCAGGCCCCCACATGCTGGTTGGGCAACAATAGATACCGCGTTTTGGCGGTGTTGACGATCTGCCGCAAAAGCAGGTTCGCGTGATTCACATAACGGCCCGTGGCGAAGGGCCAGTAGGAGCCCACGCCTTCGCTGGTCAGTCCCTGGGAATCGGTGATGCTGGGATTGGCGTCGCCCCGGGGAGAGACAAGGCGCCACAGCCAGGCCAGCGCGGGCGGCACGATGTGCAGGATCCCGAAGATCCCATAGGAAGGATTCTCCAGCGAGGCCCTGGGCGCGCGGATGCCAAAGCTGCGATAGTCGACCTCGGCCTGGCCGTCGTAAATATTAGGCACCAGACGCCGCGGCAGGATGACCCGCGGATTAGGGCAGGGCCTGCCGGGTTCATCCTCCGTGTGTTCCCAAATGAGACACGTCGCCTTGGGAACGCCGTCGATGTTAAGGAAGATCATCGGTTCCTTCGGATGGATGCAAATGCTTTCCAGCTGCGGATCGGTGTTGTAATGGGTGATGTGATTGAGCCGGATGAACCAGGCGGTCTCCGCGTCGGCGACCACCAGCTTTCCCTCCTCGGCGAGGAACTTGGGATGCGAGATCGCCATGTCGTCGGTGACGGGGCGCAGGGTGCAACCCTGCGTGAGGGTGACGAAGATCTTTTCTCCGCTTTGGGAATTTTCACCCAACAAGAGACGGCCGTCCGGCTCGCGATGGGGGTACTCCAGCATTTCGCTTTTGCCGCCGCCGGAGGCCCCTTCGTGAAGAATGGTCACGACGTTCTCGTAAGGGGTGATGACCTGCACAGTGGATGCGTGCAGGGTCGTCCAGCCTTCTTTTTCCCCAAGCTGCAAGAGGATCCCGTAGATCCCTTTCTTGGCGCTGGGCCCGGGGTAAAGGTTATAGGAATATATTTCGTGAAGGGAATCGAGGCGGTTATGCACGACGACCTGCTTGCCGCTGAAATGCGTGTGCCGAAACGGCGGCGCCAGATAAATGACCGCGCGGGGAGCGAAACCGGCCGGGACCTCCGAGGCCGCCAGCATCCCCTGCAGGTCGGCAAGGGCCCCGGCAAAGAACCCGGCATTTGCGGGAGCGACCAGCAGGGCCGAATAGCTCAGTTCCTTTCCACCGACGGTGAACGGCAAAAGGATCAATTCCTGCTTCTTGAGCCACTCGAAGGTCTCGGTCCGGACCTCATCGAAGGAGACATTGAAAAGCTCCTTGAACTTGGGTTTGTCGGTCTCCTCATCGTCGCCGATGACCATGCTGTCCGGGTCCCGGCGGCGCATGTATTGCTCGGAATAGTTGACCGAAAGGCCGTTCTTGCAGCGCACCACCGTGGCCTCGAGGAATCGGCCTTTCCCGGCGATCTCGTAAGACACTTCATACGATTCCTTGCCGCCGCCGCTCGCCAGCTGAAAGATCGCCTGCCGGCTCTCGGGACAGGTCACGCGGGAAGAGGCATCAAGGATGTCTTTGATCTCCTGGGGGATATTCCAGGAGGACCACAAGTTCTTCATAACGGCGGCTTTCATGATAATAGGATTCGGGAAAATCTCGACCACAAGAAAAGCCAACACTCTTTGCCGTTACATCTTCGCACCGGTCAGAAATGTTGGCCCTAAAACCTTTATCAGTATAATTATGCGGAGGACCAAGTCAAGATTTCTTATTGTTTTTCAAGGGCGCGCAAGAACGGGCCAGGCCCGGGCTGCCTGCGGCAGCCCGGGCCTGGCCCGTTGGTTCTCCACACTACGAGTCCGGTTCGGAAATATCCCCTATTGGTTAATGGCCTCGATGCGGCTGGCCACCGCCTCCACCACCCTCGCGGCGTTCACCCCCCTGGCCCTTGCCCCGGCCTTCACCGCGGCCGTGGTCCCTAACGCCCTGATTCCCATTTTCCGGGCGATCTTCCCGGCGATCGAACCGGTCTTCTGATCGATCCTGGAAATTCTCCCGCTGATCGCGCACATCTTCCCTTCGGTCGTGAACATCCTCCGCTTTATCGCGGACGTCCTCGCGACGGTCCCGGATATCCTCCAGTTTATCTCTCTTGCCGCCGTCGTGTTGTGCGTCCCACACGTCTTCCTGCTTATCCAGAATATCTTCTCTATGATCCCGAACATCCTCGGCCCCGTCCTGGTGGTCCTCCCGCCGATCGAGAACGTCTTCCCGGCGGTCCTTAACATCTTCCAGCTTATCCAATCCGGGACGATCCGGCATAGGTGGAGCAGCAGTCGGCGGAGGCATCTTCCAAGCATCCTCCTTGCGGTCGAGCCGGTTCTCCGCGCGATCCCGAACATCTTCGCGATGATCCCGGACGTCTTCCCGGCGATCGTGGACATCCTCGGCCTGGTCCCGGACATCTTCACGGCGGTCTCTCACATCCTCCCGCACGTCGCGGACCTCTCCCAGTTTATACTTCTTGCCGCCATCGGGCTGCGCGTCCCGCACGTCCTCCTTGGCGTCCCGAATATCCTCCCGACGATCCCGGACATCTCCCCGTCGGCCGTGGACATCCTCCGCTTTATCGCGGACATCCTCGCGGCGATCGCGGAAATCCTCCCGGCGGTCGCGAACATCCTCCCGACGATCTTTATTGATCTCTCGGCTAGTGGGTGCGCCGGGTGCATCTTCCGCCCAGACACCGGGGACCAAGGCCAGACTCAGAAACCAGATTCCGGTTAAAAGCATCATACGTCTCATAGATCCTCCTATTTTTTGACGGCTTGGCTTCTCATCTCATGAAACACGGGTGAACCGAAAATGTTCCACTGATCCTTTTCGCATTCAGCGGTCACGCTTCCATGTCCGGCCGGGGCGTTGGGAATCGGATTTTCCACCGCCGTCATTCCATTTTCGCAGCAACCGTTCCCTGAGCGGCTGCTGGGAACCGGAATCGGCCCCGCCGGAATTGCGTTTTTTCCACTCCTCGAGGTTCTGCCGGATCCGCTGCCGATCTTCCGGAGAAGAATTCTCCCACTGCTGTTTTTTCTCCTGCCAGCGCTGTCGCTGCTCGGGCGTCATTTGCCGGAGCTTCTGCAGGCGATCTTTGGCCCGCTGTTTCTCTTCCGGCGGTAAACTGTTCCATTTCTCGAATTTCTTCCGAATGGCCTCCTTGCGCTCGGGGGAAAACCCCCGGAATTGCTGCCAGTTCTCGCGGATCTTTTGTCTTTCTTCCGAAGAAAGACCTTCATAACGGCGGAAATTATCCCGGACCTTGCGCTGCTTCTCCGGGTCGAGATCCTTGAATTTGCGGTATTTCTCCCTTAAGGATTGCTTCTGCTCTTCGGACATGTTCCGCCACTTCTGCATCGCTTCGCTGGACACCTGGGAGGTATCTCCCGTTGCGGCGGCGGGAACTTCGCCGGCCGACCCAACGCTGGGGAAAGCGCCTCCGATTGCGGAGACCCACAGAACGATCAGGAATATCCTTACCGGCATTTTATTAATCATGGTTCACCTCTTCATCAGGTAACGCTTGCGATTCCTCATATTGCGAGAGAAAAGCAACGTCCTCGTCGCTCAGGACGTCCAGGTTTTCCAAAAGACCCATTTGCCGAATGATCTCCATATCTTCCGCGGAGATCGTCGGGGGCGCTTCCTTCGGGACCGAATCCTCCGCGCGCCCCGGCCCGGCACCCGCACCGAACAACAGCAGATTCAGCATCAAGAACGCCATGGGGACTTTGGTATCCATCGTCTTAGGACTTTAAAGAATCCAGATTCTCAATGATCTCGAAATCTTCCAGAAGGTCGATATTCTCGATGACCTCGATGTGCTGGGCCAGCTCGATGTTCTCCACGATCTCCGCTTCTTCCAAAGGCAGCCGGGCCAGCCGTTCATCGGCCCGGGTGAGCCAATAAACATTGCGGATGGAGAACAACCCGATCACCAGGACAACGCATATGGCCGCCAGGGCGGGCACGTTCCAGAGAGATCCCCAAAGTGCCTGCAGGCCTTCGGTCAGCGGTTGCGGCCGGGATTCCCGCTCTGCCACACGGGCCCAGAAGCGGCCGACATACCCCGGCTGAGGTTCGATCTCCGGGACCTCACGTAACATATCCCAAGCATTTTCAAATAGTTGCAATTCTTCCCGGCACAAGGGACAACCATCCAGGTGGGCCTTGACCGAAGCCTGCAACGCTTCGCTCAAGCTCCCTTCCTGATATTCGCTCAATAATGGCTTGATCTCTCGGCAATCCATGGGGCAACCTCCAACGGTCTAAACACTTAAGCTGTTCAAAAGTTCCGATAATTCTTC
Organism: Candidatus Omnitrophota bacterium; assembly: GCA_023247755.1. Lineage (GTDB taxonomy): Bacteria > Omnitrophota > Gorgyraeia > Zapsychrales > JAHFFX01 > JAHFFX01. The sequence continues at coordinate 9,895 of JAHFFX010000051.1, forward strand.
AAGATTTATTGATAGACTTATTTATCTTTCTTCTCATCTTTTACGAAATCGGCCAATTTCTCTCTCAGGTTCTCCTTGGCCCGGTTGAGGAGCGACTTGACCGCTTGCACCGATGTTTGCATGGCCTGGGCGATCTCTTCGTAGGACATATCCTCGAAGCGGCGCAAGAGGACCGCCGTGCGCTGGTTCTCCGGCAGCGAAAGGATGGCCTTCCGAATGATGTCCTGTTTCTCTTCATCCAGGATCCCCTGCGCGGGGGACGGCGTGTTGGGATCTTCGAACTGGCGCTTTAAGGTGGAATCGTCCGATTCAAAGGTCGCCTCGATGGAGACCATCTTGCGCTTGCGGGTCCGCAATTCGTTGAGGACCAGATTATGCGCGATGGTATAGATCCAAGTCTGCAGTTTGGACTGAGGCGTATAACGGGAAGCGTTCTCGTAGACCTTCAGGAACACTTCCTGGGTGAGATCTTCGGCGAGAGCAGCATCCGCGCAATAGCGGTAAAGGAAATTCAGCACCCGCTTGTAGTATTTGTGCATGAGGGTATCAAAAGCGCGCGCTTCGCCCTTTTGGAACTCAAGAAAAAGCTGCACGTCGGGGTCGGAGAGATACGGGTTGGGGGCGTGGGAAGGTTGGTCCAATTGGAAGTGTGTTTCGGGGGCGGCGGCGACGAATCGTCGCCGCCGCCCAGTGACCGTAACTATTTAAGCGCCGTCTTAAGATCGCCGATCAGATCTTCCGCGGCCTCAATGCCGATGGAAACGCGGATGGTCTCCCTGGTCATGCCGGAAGCGAGGAGCGCTTTCTCCCCCATCGAGGCGTGGCTCATCGACCAGGGGTGTTCGATCAGGGATTCCACGCCGCCGAGCGATTCGGCGAGCGAGAAATACTTGAGGCTTTTGAAGAACTTCTCCAAATGGACCTTCTTGGTATCGAGTTCGAACGCGAGCATTCCGCCAAAACCCTTCATCTGTTTCTTGATGAGGGCCGGCTGGGGATGGCTTTTGAGCCCCGGATAATAGACCTTCTTGACGCGCGGATGCTTTTCCAGGAATTTCGCGACCGCCAAGGCTCCGGCTTGATGCGCCTCCATCCGCTGCGGCAGGGTCTTCACCCCGCGCAACACGAGCCAGCTGTCAAAAGGGGCTTGCGAAACGCCCAGGGCGTTGACCAGATACCGGACCCGCTCCTTGTGTTCCGGCTTCCGGTAAACGATGGCGCCGCCCACCACGTCGCTGTGGCCGTTGAGGTATTTGGTCGTCGAATGGATGACGATGTCCACGCCGAAGTCGAACGGCCTCTGAAAATAAGGGGACAGGAAGGTGTTGTCCACGACCGTCAGGATATTCTTGTTCCTTTTCCTGGCGGCCGATACCACCCCGCCGATATCGACGATGTTCAAAAGCGGGTTCGACGGCGTCTCGATCCATACCATTTGGGTGTTCTTCTTAATGGCCTTCTCGACCGTCTTGAGGTCCTTCATGTTGACAAAGGAGAACTCGATGCCCATGCTGGAAAAGACATACGCGAACAAGCGGTAGCTTCCGCCGTAAATGTCATCGCCAGTGACGACATGGTCGCCGGGCTTGAGCATAAAGAGGACCGCGGTGATCGCGGCCATGCCGGTGGCGGTCGCCGAGCAGCCGATGCCGCCTTCAAGCGCGGCGATATTCTCTTCCAGCGCGGCGCGGGTCGGGTTGCCGCTGCGGGTATAATCGAACCCCTTGTTCTTGCCGGGAGCGTCGAAATAGAACGTCGAAGAAGGATAGATAGGGGTCGTCACCGAATTGTAACTGGAGTCCTTGTAGACCCCGGTGTGGACGACTTTCGTGCGGATATCCATTTTCACTGCCTCCTTCAATGACGTCCTGACTTGCGGAACGTGAGTGCGCGCAAGTCAGTGACGGAATTGAACCCAGCACTTATTTTGGGATATGGCATAAAAAATCAAAATAAGTGCTGGGTCTAATGGCGGCCCCCGACTTACGGCGCTTTCGCTTCCGTAAGTCGGTCCGCCCTAAGACTTGTTGCTGACGAACACAAATCCCATTTCTTTCCCGGTCGCCGGGTCGATAACTTTAGAAGTCAGCTTATCGCGGGATTCTGCATCCAATTCTGCTGCGTACTTCACGGCCAATTTCCAGGTGGGTTTGGAGCGGTTGTGCACCTTGGCCACCGGTTCCTGACCCAGGAAACACCCCTTGCTGAAGGATACGAATTCCGTTTCGCTCACATTCAGGACCAATTCGTCCCGGTAATCGACCCCCTGCAGGGGGATGCCGTTCTTCACCCGAAAAAGCGTGAATTCCGCTTCCGTCATCGTTGGCGGAAGTTCCCGGCGGGTGAGGACGAGCTGACCGGCTTTCTGGGGGATCACATATTCCCCGGCCGTCGGGTGGAATTCACCGGAGACCTCATAATAAACCGAATAATCCTCCTTGGCAAGCTTGACCTTGCTCAACCGCGCGAAAGGTTCAAGATGGGCAAGCAGTGGCTCCACGAACGCGGTCTCCACCACCAGCAGGAACCGGTCCTCCGCCACCTTCAGTCCATCGAACGTCGCGATGATGCGGCCGTGAACATTAAGGAAGGCGTTCTTGGTCTGATCGGGAGTATTAGAGGTAAGACCGTTAAGAAAGGAGGCCGCGTTGGGACTTTGGACCGAAACAACGGTCTTGCTTAACCGGTATGTTTTCATAAAATTCACAGGGCACGGCCCGCCCCGCCATCGGCGGGGCGGGCCGTGCCCTACCCATTCGCCACCAGAGAACTATTCCCGCAAATACTTCCGACAAAGGCCGGTGATGAAAATGGAGACGATGAACAAGCCGCTGTACGCCTCCCCGACGGCGATGAAACGATTCGCCCCGGAGGGCGTTATGTCCCCGTACGCGGAGGTGGTGAAGGTCGCGACACTGAAATATAAAGCATCGCCGAAGCTGGGTTTCACCGCTGCGCCGTGGTCGATCAAAGAACCCTGCATGTATAGAACAGCAAACAATACCATGAGGGTCATGCCGAAAATGACGGTACGGTGCGGCCGCTCACCATACCCCCATAGCATAGAAGAGAAGCTCAGTATGAACCACTCCGAGAACTGCCGATAAGTTTCCCGGTCGAACCAGAGGCGCGGCTCCCTCAAAGTGTGAATGGTAAAAAAGCTCTGCTGGTTGAAACGGCGGAAACACTCCTTGGAACGGAAATAACATTCGGAGAATTCCAGATATTCCTTATCCCTTTCATAACAGACCGCCGCATGCTTGTACAGCATCCCGGCGTATTCGAACTCTTTCGAGAGCAGCGCTTCCCTTGCGGCCGATTCGTAGTCCCTCGCGGCCTGATAGAACGAACTTTCCCCGGCCTTGCGCGCCCAGCAGCTGGCCGCCGAGGCCAGGCACATCGCCGCCGGATGATGCTGGCCGGCCCCCTGATGGTCCTTGGTCAACCGATAGTAAACAGCGGCGGCCTCCTCAAATTTCTGCTCGTCCAGAAGCTTCTGGGCGTCCCGTTCGGTGAGCTTGGCATCCTGAAACATCTTTAAAAATCTCCCAGGGCCGCCTCGCGGCTGTCGTAATTGCCGATCAACTTATGGATCTTGACGATCTCGAAGACCTCCCGGATCTTGGAATTGACGTTGAACACCCGCAGCTTACCGTTGACCTTGCTCAAACGCTGGACCATTTCGATCAACACGGCCAGCCCCGAGCTGTCGATAAAGCTGACCTTCGCAAAATCGATCAGGAATTTCCGCTCGCCGCTGGTCAGCAGCTTGGTCAATGCCTCCCGTGTGGCATTGGCATTATTGACGTTGATCTCGCCTTCCAGGGCGACGATCACCACGTTCTTTTGTTTTTCGGTTGGGATAGTCACTGCATCCTCCCGTCATTTTTCCTCATTCCCTTGGCTGGAAATGACGAGGCTCGCCATGTACCATTGCGGTACATGGCGGCCTTATTTCTTCCGGTCCGGCCCGGCCTCTTTCCCTTTATGCAACAATTTCCATGGATTCTTCTTCAGATCCTCGCTCAGCTCCGCCAGGTTCTTGCTGATGAGGTTCAGGTTCGCCATCGTCTCATCGATCGCCGGACCGTTGACGGTCAGCCGCTGGTCGATATTAGCGGTGATCGAGGACATGCGCGTCAACGAAAGGTCCAGGTGCTCCATGATGTCGTCGATATGCTGGCTGTTGACCTTCAGACGTTCGTTGATATTGGCCGATATTTCCTGCAGGCTGTTGCCGATATCTTCCCCTTTGGCGAGCAGACGATCAAAATCCGCCGGATCTTCCCCTTCGACGACCGAGTCCGGTTCCAGGTAAGCGGCGCCACTCTCGCCATCGGTGAGGCCGATGTATTTCTCCCCCAGCAGCCCCATGTTCTTGACGTGGGCCGTCGCCCCCTGACGGATCTTTACGCCGTCATTAATCAGCAATACGAGCTCCATCTGGGTCGCTGCCTCGCCGTACAGGACGTGAATGTCCTGCACCTGCCCCACCTCCAGGCCGTTGAAACGGACCGGCGCGTTGGCCTCGACCCCGTCGATCTGATGAAAATGCACCTTGATGGGGTATCCTTTCTTGGAGAAATGGAAATCCCCGGATTTGAACGTGAGCGCCAGCAGCAGGACCACCGCCG
>JAHFFX010000155.1 GCA_023247755.1 Candidatus Omnitrophota bacterium
GCTTTTTATTTTTGGGGGCCGGAAGCGGCGCCTCGGTCGGAGCCAGGGCGCCGTTGATGATCTGCAGGAGGGTTTCTTGGTTCTCCCCGCTCTGGTCCAGGGCGATTCTGACGGACTGGGTGATCTCCTGGGCGGTGCCCTTCAGGTTGTTGTCCACTTCGTTGTACAGCGTGAAGGAAAGCAGGAAGTACAGCACTCCGCTGAAAATGAGGAGGATGACGCCCAGGATCAGCGTGTACAGGACGCCGATCTCATATTTGATCGAGTTGATCTTCATCAGGGTTCGGTGGCCGGGTCCTTAAGGATGTAGCCGGAGCCGCGGATGGTGTGGATCAGTTTCTTGGCCGTGGGCTGGTCGATCTTCTTGCGCAGGTAATTGATGTAGACGTCGATGACGTTGGTGAAGCTGTCGAAATCCTCCTGCCAGACGTGTTCGGAGATCATGGTGCGGGTCACGAGCTGGTTGGCGTTGAGCATCAGGAACTCGAGCAGGGCGTATTCCTTGCTGGTGAGGTTGATCGGTTTGCTGTTACGGTGGGCCTTTTGGGTCAACTGGTTGATCTCAAGGTCCGCCACCTTCAGGATGGTCGTTTTGTTGGTGCCCTGGCGTCGCAGCAGGGCCCGCACACGGGCGAGCAGTTCGTTGAAGGCGAACGGTTTGGTGAGATAATCGTCGGCGCCGGCATCCAGCCCCGAGACCTTGTCCCGGACGGCATTGCGGGCGGTGAGCATGAGGACGGGGGTGTTGATCTGCTTTTTGCGGAGCTCCCGGCAAACGGTAAGGCCGTCCCGGTCAGGCAGCATGAGATCCAGGATAATGAGGTCGTAGGGATTGATCTCCGCCGTATAGAGCCCTTTTTCGCCGGTATCGGCAACGTCGACCGTATAATGTTCTTCCCGCAATCCGCGGCGGATGAAGCTGGCGATCTTCGTCTCGTCTTCGATGAGGAGGATTCGCATATCGCCCTCCATAATGGTTAATCGGATCCTGGTGCGCGTCGGCGCGTTTGGAATCGCCCCTACCATAGCACTGCGGCAAAAAATTGCAAAGAAAAAATTTAAAGGGCACGTGCGATGTTCACGTTTTTTCGCCATAATGCATTGTGATTTGATATAATCAAACTCATTTATGAACGCCATTTCAATTCAAAAACTCATCAAGACCTACGCCAACGGCACCAAGGCCCTCAAGGGGATCGACCTGCAGGTGCGCTCCGGCGATTTCTTTGCGCTGCTGGGCGCCAACGGCGCCGGCAAGACCACGGTGATCGGCATCATGACCGGGCTGGTCAATAAGACCTCCGGACAGATGCGGATCTTCGACGTAGATATCGACCAGGACCATCCGCGCGCCAAGACCTTCATGGGGGTCGTTCCCCAAGAAATGAATTTCAACATCTTCGAGAAGGTCGAGGACATCCTGTGTTCCCAGGCCGGATACTACGGCATTCCCCGCGCCGAGGCGATGCGCCGTTGCGAGGTCATCCTTAAGAGATTGGACCTGTGGGAGAAGCGGAACCACCAGTCCCGGACGCTGTCCGGCGGGATGAAGCGGCGCCTGATGATCGGACGGGCGCTCATCAATCATCCCCAGCTGCTCATCCTGGATGAACCCACCGCCGGGGTGGACGTGGAATTGCGGCACGAGATGTGGGATTTCCTGCGGGAACTTAACCAGAACGGGACGACCATCCTCATGACCACCCATTATTTGGAGGAAGTGGAACAGATGTGCAAGAACGCCGCCATCATCAAGAACGGCGAGATCATCGCCTGCGACCAGGTGAAGAACCTGGTGCGGCTGGTGGACCAGGAAACCTATGTCGTACATGTGGAACATGTGCATAATCTGGACCGGCTCAACGGGCACGGCGTCCGCCGCATCGATGAAACGACGTTCGAAGCGGAACTCAACAAAAAGGAACGGCTCAACGATTTCATCGCGCGGCTTTCGGAGGCCGGGATGGTCCTCACCGATCTGCGCCCGAAGGGGAACCGGCTGGAGAAGTTGTTCTTAAGAATATTAAAGCAAAATTGAAGGAATCACCAAGTCACCAGGGCACACGTCACCACACAATTTAATGACATTCAATATATGGTGACCGGTGACTGGTGACTTGGTGACCTTACAAGAAAAATCATGACCCTCAACGAGAATTATATCGCCCTCTCAACGATCGTCCGCAAGGAAGTGGTGCGGTTCATGCGCATCTGGTCGCAGACGCTGCTGCCGTCGGTCATCACGCAAACCCTGTATTTCGTGATCTTCGGGAAGTTCATCGGCTCCCGCATCGGGGACGTGGGGGGGATCAGCTACATGTCCTTCATCATTCCCGGTCTGGTCATGATGGCGGTCATCAACAATGCCTTCGCCAACGTGGTCAGTTCCTTTTTTGGTTCCAAATTCCAGCGCAGTATCGAAGAGATCCTGGTGTCCCCAATGCCCAACTGGATCATCATCGCCGGCTACGTGGGTGGAGGGACCCTGCGGGGCGTCCTCTGCGGGATCCTGGTCTTTCTGGTGTCCATTTTCTTCGAGCATCCGATGGTGCACAATTTCTGGCTGGTGATCGTTTTTGTGGTCCTCACCTCGGTGGTGTTCTCGCTGGGCGGACTTGCGAACGGAATTTTTGCCAAGAAGTTCGACGACGTCGCGATCTTCCCGACGTTCGTCCTTACCCCGTTGACCTATCTGGGCGGTGTGTTCTACTCGATCCACTCGCTGCCGGAGTTCTGGCAGAAGATCTCTTATCTCAATCCGATCCTTTACATGATCAACGGTTTCCGGTTCGGGTTTTACGGGATCTCGGATGTGAACGTGTTCCTGAGCTTGGGGATCCTGATTTTTCTGGCCGGGTCCCTGACGGTCATCAATCTTCGGTTCTTGGAGAAAGGGACCGGATTAAGAGCTTAACAAGGAAGACACGACAAGAAGCAGTTTTTTAGATAGGGAAGGAGGCGGCGATCATGGCCTTGTCACCGGAAGAATTGGAGCAGAAACAGAAGGAGCTTCTCGAGAAAGCCCGCCGGGGGGTCCTGAAATTCGTCCAGGAGAAGGGCGGCACGGCGAGCCTGGCGGACATGCATGACTTCAGTATGAACCGGTATCTTATCCAGCACCAGGCGTTCTCCCAGCTGATGGAAACCATGGTCGATCAAAAGCTCGTGGATTATGATTTTGCGAATAGTCAGGCGACCCTCACCGATGCCGGCCGCCAGCTCATTGCCGGCTCCTGATCCGTCCATCTCGGAGCTTTCCGATGCCTCTGGATTATTTGAATGACGCCCAGCGTCAGGCCGTTGAATACCGGGGCGGTCATCTTTTGATCGTTGCCGGACCCGGCACCGGAAAGACCCAGACCCTCACCGAGCGCATCGCACAGCTTATCCCCGAATTGCAACCCCACCAGAAGGCCCTGGCGATCACTTTTACCAACAAAGCGGCGAAGGCAATGCGGGCGCGTTTGCGGGCGCAAGTTGCGCGAACCGAAAGTTCAGCGACGGTAGGGACGTTTCATGGGTTTTGCTGGCAGATGTTGCAGCGTTTTTCGCGCGAGGCGCAACTGCCCGCGGGCTGCCGCGTGGCCCTGCCGGAGGAGATCTCCGAGCTTGTGAAAGAGCTTTGGGCCAATGAATCCGCTGCTGCGCGCAGCACCTTTCTTGAAGAAATTTCTAAATTCAAGTCGGGCCTTGCTTCAGAGAACATTCTATCGTTCGTGCGGCACTACAATGAGTTCTTGCGAGAACGGCAATTATTGGATTTCGATGATCTGTTGGCCGAGACCGTCCGGCTCCTTACGGTCAGCGAACCGGTGCGCAGTCGCTTGCGGAACGAATATCCCTATATCTGCGTGGATGAATACCAGGACATCAATGCCGTTCAGCATGAATTATTGAAGCTTTTGGCGGGGGGCGGGGCCGGTGGCTCCACCGGCCCCGCCCCCCGGGTTTTCCTCACCGCCATCGGCGACCCGAACCAGGCGATCTACGGGTTCCGCGGCAGCGACGTGAAATTTTTTGAAAGTTTTCCTGAGGATTTTCCCGGCGCCGCCGTACTGACCCTTTCGGACAATTATCGCTCGGCGGCGCATTTGTTGGCCGCCAGCGCCCAGGTGATCGGGAGAAATGAGCGGTTTGTCATACCTCCGCTGACCGCCCGGCTTTACCTCGAAGGCCAGCTTGCCGTTCATGAAGCGCCAACGGATAAAGCGGAGGCCGAGTACGTGGTGCATCAGATCGAGAAGCTCGTAGGGGGCACGAGTTATTTTTCTTTGGATACGAAGCGGGTGGCCTCGGATGAGGACGGGCGAATGAGTTTCAAGGATTTTGCGGTCTTGTATCGTTTGAACGCCCAGCGTTTTGTCCTGGAAGAAGCTCTGCAGCGCAGCGGCATTCCCTACTATACAAGCGCCGAACTCTCGAAGGTGGAGGAATGGAACTCTTCCGGGATGGAAACATCTTCCGAAGAAGGGGGGCAGGCGGAGAAGGTATCGCTTTTGACGCTGCATGCGGCCAAGGGTCTCGAATTCAAAGTTGTTTTTATGGTGGGTTGTGAAGAACATCTGTTGCCGCTGGATATCGCAAGGATGGTTTCTGATCCCAAAGAAGAGCGACGACTTTTCTACGTGGGCATGACCCGGGCCAGGGAGCGGTTGTATCTGCTGAGGGCCCGCAAGCGCCAGCTCTTCGGACAATTCCTGGAGAGCGGTTCATCGCAGTATCTGGCGGACATCGAAGAACAGTTGAAGGCCTACGACATTCCGGAAGTAAAAAAGCGTAAACCCAAAAGCCGGGAGGCGCAGCTGGGGCTATTTGAGGAGGCATAAGGGGAGCGGTTATCTGGCGGTGAACTTGGTTTTCATTTCTGAACAGATTTTTAATTCAAGGCTTTAGCATCTCAACGCTGAACCAAATTTTGCCCGAAGGCGCCTCTCCTTGCCATATATCTCCATAAATTGTATACTTCCCCCATTATCGACAATATGGCTAGAACTGGTTTCATAACCTCTCAAGAAGCGGGGCCTGCCGCTGCGAATCAGTTGTGCGGGCCCCTCCGCCCGGTGTGGATCCTCCCGCGCAACCGATTCTCCGCGTCACCCGCTTCTACGAATATAGGTTATGAAACCAGTTCTACATACGATAAGCTGCGGCCTATCAACGGTGTGTTCTAAAAGAAAAGGTGTGCTATGAAGAGATGTGTACTACTACTGATCGCAGCATTAGTGGGAGGATTGCTATGCTTTAAGCCAGCAAATGCCGATTTGGTGGGCTATTGGGATTTGAATGAAGGGGCCGGGGGCGTTGCAAATGATATCTCGGGCTTTAGCAATGAAGGTGCTGTTGATTCCTCGCTTGAATGGGTCCCGGGGAAATATGGCAATGCTTTACAGTTTAACGAAGATCCAGAGGCTTGGACCTTACCCCCGAGAACTGTGCCACTTGCAATTAGAGTTGGGCGATGTTAAAACCAACGAGCAAGGAGGTACACAATGCGCGGGAAACGATTTTCAGAAGAACAGATCATCAACATTC
>JAHFFX010000156.1 GCA_023247755.1 Candidatus Omnitrophota bacterium
GCGCTTGCCGACGCTTCGCGGTTATTTCTCAAATCCCTGTTTCACTGCCGCGATCTGGTCCGCCGTATAGGTTCGCACCAGTTCCTGCTTTTTGTTGAAAACGAGGAAATCGCCGTTTTCGTTCTTCGTCGTTGTGGACAGGACGTCCCCGTTCTTATCCTTGGTCACGACCGTATTGCCGTCCTTGATGAGCGTGATCTGGGTCGGATGCAGGCCCTTCTTCTGCGAGGCGATCGTCAGCTCCTTCGATGCGGAATTGTAGGACACCTGGCCCTTGGCATCGGGGGTCTCCACCATGCGGGTGTTGGTCTCGGTCTTGGCTTCCACCGGGTTCTTCCCGGTCCAGAATTCAATGGAATTGAAGACCAGGGCGTCCGCGAAGGTACTGATGCCGTAGATCGGGATCAGGGTGCAGACGAGGAAGCCGAACTCATCGGCCCACTTGTCGCTTTGCGAACGGTGCCAATTGTAGACCTTCTTGGTGAGCATGAACGAACCCGTGCAGCCCGACGACACAAAAGCGACCAGCGCGAGCGTGATAATGAACTTTTTCATACGTCCCTCCCCGTTACGGTTGACCTGATTATCACCCGGACCCTGTCCAAAGAAAAAGAGCAGCCCCGGCTTTACCCGGAAACTGCTCCTGGTGATCTGACTGAACTGTCGAGCGCACTTCATTGCCCGGCGACGTCTTTCCTTAAAGTAAGAAAAATCCTTCAACCGTTGTCAACGATGCCATTATAGGACGAGGCGGTTGAATTGCAAACCAAAAGAGAAATAAGTGCGCGAAAAAAACGGACGGCTCAGGGCAACGAGGAAGGCACGACAACGCAGGGGGGCGGGGCCCGCCGATAGCGGGGCCCGCCCCCCGCGCGCAACTCACTTCGCCGCTTCCTCCAGGGTCTTCGCGAGCCCCACCATGATCCTTCCCAGACGCTTGTGCCCCGCCTTGAGGTACCACCGGCGCCACCAGTGCGACGTGTCCGCGCAGGACCAGTTCTTGAAACCCTTTAGCAACTCGGCCTGCGCTTCCTTGGCCGCATCATCCATTCCCTTCATCATTTCTTCCGTGCTCGGCTTGCCTTCGCTCATGGCTGATCCTTTCTTGATAATAAATATCATTGGGGGACCCTGGGCCCCAGTGCCCCGGTCACCCTGTCCTTCCCAGGGTCCCGGGGTCCCAGGGTCACCGGGTGCCCCTTTGGGCTTAACCTTTTAATCATTGCTGTCCAAATCGGACACAGGCGATCAGCGGTCTTCCCCGAAAACGTTCTTCGCCCGTTTCAGCCGGTGATAAGTGATCGCAAAGCGGTGCGCCTCATCCCCTCAAGGTAAAACCCGGGGACTGGCGCACTAAGTTCCCAGAAAATCTTTCCCCCTTTTGTGACGATGGTAATGAATGGCAAACCGGTGCGCCTCGTCCCCTCAAGGTAAAACCCGGGGACTGGCGCACTAAGTTCCCAGAAAATCTTTCCCCCTTTTGTGACGATGGTAATGAATGGCAAACCGGTGCGCCTCGTCCCGAATACGTTGCAGCAATTTCAATCCCAGCGAATCGTGCGCCAGGACCACCGGGGTCAGGCGATGCGGCACGAAGATCTCCTCCTCGCGCTTGGCGAGCGAGACGATCGGGATGTCGACCTCAAGCTTCCGCAGCTCCCCTGCCGCCGCCGACAACTGCCCTTTGCCGCCGTCCACCACGATGAGGTCCGGGAAAAGGGAACGTTCTTCCTTAAGCCGGCGGTAGCGGCGGAACACGACCTCGGCGATCATCCGGAAGTCGTCGATCCCTTCCACTTCACGGATCTTGAAACGCCGGTAATTGTTCTTGTCCGGCCGGCCGTTGAAGAAGCTCACCATCGAACCCACCGCCTGGTTCCCGTGAATATTGGAAATATCAAAACACTCAACGCGCTCCGGCAGCCGCGGGAGATTGAGCGCCCGCATGAGCTGCTCGGCCTCCTTGAAATAGTTCACGTCCTTGGTCCCCGAATACAACGCGCCGATCGCCCGGATCTGGTCGCGCACCTTGGCGGCCTCCTCATAACGTTTCTCGCGCGAGAGCCGCTCCATCTCCGCATGCAGGTTCTTGTACAGAACGTCCTTCTTGCCCTCGAGGATGAGCCGCACGCTGCGGATGATCTTCGCGTACGCCTTCTCATCGATGTTGTGGATGCAGGGCGCGTCGCACAACCCCATGTGGAAATCGAGGCAGGCCCGCTCCGGGAACGGATGACAGGTGCGGAAATGGAAGATCTTGCGGATGATGGTCAACGCTTCGCGCACCAGCCTCGCCTCAACGTAGGGACCGTAGAAGATCGAACCCCTGGGCAGCGTCTTTTGCTTTAAGGTGGGCCGCACGATACTGATGCGGGGGAACTTCTCGCGGGTGATCTCGATGTAGGGGTAGCTTTTGTCGTCGCGCAGGTCGATGTTGAACCGCGGCTTGTGTTCCTTGATGAGGCTGGCCTCGAGGATGAGCGCCTCGGCCTCCGAATTGGTCGAAACGAAATCAAGGTCCCGGACCTCGGTGACCAGGAGCCCGGTCTTGGGGTCAACGCTGCGGGAGCGGCGGAAATACGACTGCACGCGCTTGCGCAGCGACACCGCCTTGCCGACGTAAATAACCTTCCCCTCGGCGTTCTTCATGAGGTACACGCCGCTGGTCAAAGGCAGCTGGAGTATCTTGTTTTTGAAGTCCATGCTTAAAACTGCTTCGCGTAGCGGTCGACCACTTCGCGGATCATCTTCTGGTATTTGGTCTTGTGCTTTTTAGCTTCGCGCTTGAAAAAATCCAGGCTGGATTTCGTCAGAGCCAAGGTCACTTTCACGGTGTCATCCGGAAAGACCAGTTCCGAAGGCGGTGGAAGGAAATTAGGGACTCTGGTCAGTTTCCCTATCGGCATGTCTTCCGAATTGGAAGTTTTTCTAGTCTTTTTGATCATAATACTTTCCCCCTTCTCCCGTAATCAGCGCTGACAATTTTCAAGATTTCCAAAAATCCCAAGCACCAAAATCCAAATCCCAAACAAATCCTAAATCCCAAAACCCAATTTCCAAACGGTTTTGGATTTGGAACTTGGAATTTATTTGGGATTTGGCGTTTGGGATTTGGGATTTTCTGCATCTTCTAATATCCCAAAATTATACTGCGACTATACCCCTTCCTTCCAGATAAAACAATACTTTTATCCATACTTTTATATGGACATTATTGGCACTACGGGGGGTAGGGGGATTCTCACTTCTGGGAGGGAAGCGAGGTCAGTTCAAATGGCCGGATCATTCTACCGATCATTTTCGCACATGAAACCCGATCGGCTCTTTGGCCTTCACGGGTTCCTGCGAGTCCCTTAATAACTGCTTGATCGCCTCGAAGACCAGAACAAATTTTCGGTCGTGGTCCTTCCACCGGCGCTCCAGATCCTCGATCTTTCGGGCCAGCTCCGAGTTGGAGATCAGCATCTTTTTCAATTGGACGAAAACCCGCATGATCGCGATATTGACCTGGATCGCCCTGGGGGATTTCAGGACGCTCGAAAGCATGGCCACGCCCTGCTCGGTGAATGCAAAGGGAAAATACTTGAAATGCTGTCCTCTGTTTAAGCTTCCAAATTGGAATCTTAAAGAATTGGCTTCTTGCCGGCTGAGCCGGAACATAAAATCGTCCGGAAAGCGCTCAAGATTCCTGCGGACCGCTTTGTTGAGATTTCCGGTGGTGACGCCGTACAATCGCGCCAGGTCCTTGTCCAGAATAACCTTGTGTCCCCGGATCAGCAGGATCTTGCCCTGAATGACCTCGGATGGCACAGCGTTTAAGACCTCTTTCGGAGCTGCTTTTTTATTCGAATGTTTCGCGGCGGGCATATTTCCCTCCCTTGGGATGGGCAGCGATTGAGCTTCTGGGAGGGAAGCGGAGGTTGTTGAACAAAAAGGATGTTACCACAGGCGGGCTTCAATGGCAAGGCGCGGCAGGATGCTCTGCCTATCGGGTCTCGGCGTAGGTCGCTTGCGCAAAACGGACGCCCAGGGACCGGAGCAGATCTTTGCCGCGCACCGTGAGATCGGTAATGAACAAGAACTGCTCCCGGCTCTCTTTGACATAGGCCTTAAGACGGTAATGCGTTCCCCAGGGCTTCTCGAGGACGATCACCACGATCGGGGTCTCGGGTTTGCGGTAGGGACTGTTCTGGGCCACGTCCGTCAGGCGAGCCCGCACCAAAGCGGCGTCGTGCTCCGGATGCAGATAGAAATCGGCGACCACGAGGAGACTTTGGCTGCCGCTGCTGGCGTTGAAAATACTGGCCGACCAGAGCCGCAGGTGTGGGATGGAAACTTCCGTATCGTCCGGAGTGACGATCTGCACCGCCCGCAGGCCGATGGATTTGACCTCCCCATAAGTGCCGTCGACCTCGATCCAGTCCCCGGGTTGATACGTACCCTCGAGGACCGTGATCAGGCCCGCCGCGAGGCAGCTCGCGTAATCCTTGAACGCGAAAGCGATGGCCACGCCCACGCTGGCCACGAGCGCGACGACGTTCTGGAATTTCGGTTCGATGAGGATGGGAACAATGACGACGACCGCGATGATCCCGATCAACAGACGGGACAGCGGCAGCAGCCGCAAGATGAAAAGCCGCAGCCGCGCCGGGGCCTTTTCCGCCAGATGGCGGAGCGCCCAACGGATCACCGCCGCGGCCACCCAGGAAACGGCCAGCACGCCAAGCACCAGGAACAGGTCCTCCCAGGACAATTTCCTTACAAAGCTCCAGACGGCCGCATTATCATTCATGACGATCTCTCCTAAAAATATTGGGGGCCTGCCCTGCGCGCTGTCGTGCGACAGCGCGCAGGCCCGGCCCCCAAACTCACAACCCCAAAGCAGTCCCGTCCGCGGGATCGCTCACCACGTCTTCGCCGGCGACGGCGCCCGAGACATCCGCTTCGATCCCGATGTCGGTCTCGCCACCCACCGTCTGACCGCTGGTGTCGACTTCGGCGCTGAGGTCCACCGGAGTGGAAAGAACGCTGTCCACCGGTTCGGCCGCGGCATCGGTGCCCAGAGTTTCCGTGGTGATATCCGAAGCGCTGCCGATATCGGCCGTGAGCTCTCCGCCGGTACCACCTCCCGTACCAGACACATCCGCATCCAAAAGCTGATCGTTGCTCGTATCCAGATTCAGGCCGGCATCCACCGTCCCCGAGTCCAGATCCACCGTTACGTCCGCGTCGATGATGGCACTGCCCGAACCACCGGATGTATCGCCGGGGCCTGCCCCGGTTCCGGAATCGCCGCCTCCCGTGCCGCTGTCGATCCCGCCGGTGCCAGTTCCCGAATCCACGATCCCTCCACCGCTGTCGATGCCTCCGGTCCCGCCGGTGCCGGTGCCTGAATCCGACGGCCCGCTCAGATTATTATCAACTCCACCCGAAAAATTCCCGCCCGGCGCTCCCGCTCCTGCCCCCGGCGCTCCCACGCCCGACGTACCCGGCGCGCCCGCGTTCGCCCCCGCGG
>JAHFFX010000157.1 GCA_023247755.1 Candidatus Omnitrophota bacterium
TCAGGGTTACCCAGCGACCCAGTCACCCAGCGTCCCGGTACAAAGCTTTTCCTGGGTCACTGGGTCCCTGGGTAGCTGGGTCCCCCTCCAGGTTTCCTCATGAAAAAAGATTATTACGACATCCTCGGCGTCAAGAAGGACGCCACCCTGCAGGACATCAAGAAGGCCTACCGCTCGCTCGCGCTGCAATTCCACCCCGACCGTGTGGCGGAAGACAAGAAGAAGGAAGCCGAAGAGAAGTTCAAGGAGATCTCCGAGGCCTATGGTGTTCTGTCGGACCCGCAGAAGCGCGCGTTGTACGACCAGTACGGCCATCAGGGGATCGACCAGCGCTACACTTCGGAAGATATTTACAAGGGCGCGGACTTCAGTTCCGTCTTCGGCGAAGCGGGGCTGGGCGACATCTTCGGGAAGATCTTCGGCGACCAGGGGTTCGACATCTTCGGCGGCGGCTTCGGCGAGCAGACCACCCGCGGGCGGCGCCAGCGCCGCGGCCGCGACATTCAATATGAAGTGGACATCACGCTTGAAGAAGCGTTCGCGGGTGTGAAGCGCGAGATCAAGGTCCCCCGCCACGACACCTGCGACGAATGCAGCGGCAGTGGGGCCCAACCCGGCAGCAAACCCAAGACCTGTCCGCAATGCAAGGGCCAGGGGAAGCTCATCATGAACAACGGGTTCTTCCGGATGGTGCAGACCTGTCCGGCCTGCGGCGGCGAAGGGAAAGTGGTCACCGAGTATTGCCCCAAATGCGGCGGGCAGGGGGTCATGCGCGTCGTGCGCAACATCGAGGTCTCCATTCCGCCGGGCGTCGACAACGATTCGCAATTGAGGATCCGCGGCGAAGGCGAAGCGGGTTCCGCCGGTCACGGCGACCTTTACGTGGCCATCGGGATCTTGCCGCACGCGGTCTTCCAGCGGCAGGGCGCGGACCTGCACATGAATCTTCCGGTGAGCTTTGTGAAGGCGGCGCTGGGCGCGGAAGTGAACGTCACCACCTTAAGCGGCGACGTCTCGATGAAGATCCCCGCCGGCACGCAAAGCGGAAAAGTGTTTCGGCTCAAGGCCAAAGGCATGCCGGAGATCAACGGCACTTCGCACGGCGATCAGTATGTGCGGGTCATGATCCAGGTCCCGACCCGGATGACGCCCGAGCAGAAGAAGCTCCTCGAGGACTACGCGCGTATTTCCGGCGAGGCGGTGGGGAATGGGGAGAGTACGTTTACGGAGAAGATCAAGAAAGTGTTCAAGTAGGTCGTAGGTCTTAGGTGGTAGGTCGTCGAAAAGTCACAAGGTCACCAGTCACAGGTCACATGAAGTGGTTCGTGGCACGTGACTCGTGGTTCGGCAGAAATAAGATTACGTCGTGCGTCCTAGGAATCCTTTTACTAAAGGAGAAAATTAATTAATGGCAATAAGATGGCAAGAGGGAATAGCGGAAGTTAGTAAACATGTTGTCAGAATTTCAACCCCCGATGGTTCTGGAACAGGTTTTTTATTTTCAAAATCGGAGAAGGTACCAATTTGGGGTATAGCTACCGCTGCCCATGTTATAGATCACGCGCACTATTGGGAACAACCAATCCGAATAGATCATTACGCGAGCGGCAAAACACTCTTATTAAGAGCAAAAGATAGAGCAATTTTTCTTAAGGAAGAGAACGATACTGGAGTAATCGTAGCAAATAAGGGTGATTTGCCATTCCCTGAGAAAACACTTGAGATTACGCCAGAAAAGAAGTCATTGAAGGTGGGGGCAGAGGTTGGATGGTTAGGGTTCCCAGCAATAAGACCTAGTGGTGGAAATCTTTGTTTTTTCTCTGGAAGAGTAAGTTTTTATGATCATAAAAATCATTACTATTTGGTTGATGGAGTAGCAATAAATGGAGTAAGTGGTGGCCCCACATTTTTTCTTTCCGAAAGTGCAGAAAAACCTGTCATTATCGGTGTTGTTTCTGCTTATATTGTGAACCGAGCAACTGGCGAAACACTTCCTGGCCTTTCAATGGTTCAAGATGTCATGCAATTTCAGGAATTAATAAAAGAATTTAAATCTTTGGATGAGGCAAAAGAAAATGAAGCTGCAAAAGAGCCACCACCACCCAATCCCGAGAATCCGGGGGCACGAAAAAGCGAAGGGGTCTGACCCCTTTTTACTGAACTTAATTCGAAGCGAAGGAGTTCTTAGATGAGCCATGATATAGTAGCTGCAGGTATAGTCAGGAATGCAGTCGATAAAATGCATGATTCAGTTCAGAAATTTGCTGAGAGCAGTGATAAGCTCAGTAAGCGGATGATATTTATAATGATTTTGCAGGTCACGGTCGCTGTATTGCAACTGTTTGTAGCAGTAAAAACTATTTTCCGATAGATTTTGAAGCGAAGGTGCGAAGGGGTCTGACCCCTTTTGAATAATTGTGTTACAGGATATCGCTAAGAGCTATCAGCCATGAGCTATGAGCTCAAAAGGGGACAGGTCTCCTGAGCGGCGCGAATTGTGGGCACGTGCCCACAATTGTAGAGTTCCGGTGACGCAGAACGACTAATGACGAAAGATGTAATAAGTTATGTTGGCTATCGCTTACGATAAGGACGCCGATGTGCTGTACATCACTGAAGGCCGCCCGCGCAAGGCCATCGGTGAAATGGTGGAGGACGGCGTC
Organism: Candidatus Omnitrophota bacterium; assembly: GCA_023247755.1. GTDB lineage: Bacteria > Omnitrophota > Gorgyraeia > Zapsychrales > JAHFFX01 > JAHFFX01. The sequence continues at coordinate 2,664 of JAHFFX010000157.1, forward strand.
ATCGTTCGCCGGGACCCCAAAACGAAGGCAGTGGTCGGGTTCACGATCGTGGACTTCATGGAGCATTTCACCGGTACCAAGCCGCAAAGGATCCCGCTCAAGGCGCATTTTTCGGCGGTAGTTGCCTGAGGTGGTGGTCGCAAATTGCGACCACCTAATTTGGAATAACTCGGTATCGCAAATTGCGATACCTGATTGCTCTCAACTTGATATGCCAAATTGGCATATCAAGAGCACAAGCTCTTTGAAATCATAGGCACCCGCTTTTGAAGCTCGCGGGTGCGACTGCGCGCTTCTCTGTCAGTTCTTTTAGAAATGTGGAAGCGCTTGTCTTCGCAAATTGCGACCTTAAGATCTTGAAGTCACAAATTGTGACTTCAAGATTGAATGCGGTTATCTCCCAGACCGAAACTCAATCACCTGCCCGTAACCAAGGAGATAGCTATGAAAAGGCAGGTGGTCGTTGATCAGGCTTTGATCGAAAGAAAGATTTATTTTATTCGCGGCCGCAAGGTCATGTTGGACCGGGACTTGGCGGAATTGTATGGAGTAGAAACCAAGCGTTTAAACGAGCAAGTCAGAAGGAATCTGAAGCGTTTCCCGGAAGATTTTATGTGTCTTTTGACTCATGAAGAGACGCAAATCTTAAGGTCGCAATTTGCGACCTTAAGATGGGGACAACATTCTAAATATGGGACCTTTGCGTTTACGGAACCAGGGATTGCTATGCTTTCCAGCGTTCTAAACAGTGAGCGGGCTATTGATGTTAATATTCAAATTATGAGGACATTTATCAGGTTGAGGGAGTTGTTGCTCTCGCATCGAGATCTACAGGCGAAAATGGAAGCCCTGGAGCGCAAATATGACAAACAGTTTAAGATTGTTTTCGACGCGATCCGCCAGCTTCTCGAGCCGCCGGTGAAACAGAAAGAACCCATCGGATTCCGGCCGAGCCGTTGAGTCGGCGGCCGACCGGGGATCAATTGAGCGGACGCCGAAATGGAGTTGCAGGCCATCGCTAAGAGCTATCAGCTATGAGCCAAGAGCTATAAAAGGAGATAAAATGCCCACCTACGACTACCAGTGCGCCGGATGCGGACATGAATTCGAAGCGATCCAGTCCATCAGCGGAGACCGTCTGAAAAAATGTCCAAAGTGCGGGAAGGCGAAGCTGCAGCGGCTGATCGGTTCCGGCAGCGGGATCATTTTCAAGGGAAGCGGCTTCTACCAGACCGATTACAAGAACAAGGGTTCGGGCGCTTCGGGCGGTAAGGGAGAGGCTTCGGGCGGCGCGGCCAAGGATAAGAAACAATCCAAGCCGTCGTCCGCGCCGCCCGCGGGTTCCGGCGGCTGCGGCACCGGCTGCGGCTGCCATTGAGCAGGGTGTCAGGAAATCAGGTTATCAGGGAATCGGGAACTGGGAGATCGGGAGGACGGGATATCCGGGACAAAAAGTAAAGCCCCTAATGTCCCGGTCATCCCGGTCACCGGATACCCGGATCTTCAAGTCCATGGTTACCGGTTAACCGGATCACCGGCAGTGATTTTTTCTGGAAATATACTGTTCAAATAATGCCTTAATCAAGCTATCCCAAGCACTTCGGTGCCTTTCGAAAATTTCCATGAGATTCCTAAAATATTGGTTCCCTGTTTTCCTGTATTCTGGTATCATCTACTTCATGTCTTCGAGGCCGAATTTGAAGGTTCCGGCCTCGGATTATGGGCTCGACAAGATCCTGCACCTGCTGGAATACGGGCCGTTCGGGTTACTGATCGCCCGGGCCCTGCGAAGCTATCTTCCGGCCTGGTCCTTGGCCGCGATCGGGACGCTCACGGTCGCGGTGGCCTTGGCCCACGGCATCGGGGATGAATATCACCAGAGCTTTGTCCCGGGCCGGGAATCCGACCTGTTCGATGCCATGGCGGATCTGGGGGGCGGGGCGCTCGGCGGGTGGTTTTTCCTGAAAATGGTTCCCAAGATCCGCAAAAAAAGAAAAAAACAATGACCCGCATCAAGCCTTTCAAAGCCATTCATTACAACACCCATAAGGTCGGGAACCCCAGTCTCGTCATGTGCCCGCCGTATGACGTTATTTCACCGGCGGAGCAGAGCGACCTGCACAACCTGAGCCCGAACAACTTCGTCTGGGTGGAGCTTCCCCGCGAACGGCCGTCGGACGATAAGGACGACAACCGCTACACCCGGGCCAAGAAGGTCTTCGAGAGCTGGCTCGAGAAGAACGTCCTCATCGAGGATGAAAAGCCCGCGATCTATTTCTACAAGCAGGAATACAGCGTGATGGGCGTCAAGCACAGCCGGCTGGGGTTCATATCGCTGCTTAAGCTCGAGAACGAAGGGGAATCGACCATCCATCCCCACGAGAACACCCACGCCCACGCCGTTGAGGACCGCTTCACCCTCTGGTCGACCCTGAAGGCCAATCTCAGCTCCATCTTCGTGTGCTTCTCCGACAAGCAGAAAAAAGTGGAGAACATCTTCCTCAAGCATATGACGACCGCCAAGCCCATCCTCGATGTGACCGACCCCGACAAGGTCCGGCACGTCGTCTGGCGGCTGGAGGACCCCAAGCTCATCAAGGAGATCACCGACTCCCTGGAGAGCCAGAACCTCTTCATTGCCGACGGCCACCACCGCTACAAGGTGGCCACCGAGATCCGCAAGGAAAAGCTTTCCAAGCGCAACAAGGTCACCGGCGAAGAGCCGTTCAACTACGTCATGACCTATTTCACCAACATGGATTCCCGGGACCTGCAGATCTTTCCCATCCACCGCGTCATCAAGA
>JAHFFX010000052.1 GCA_023247755.1 Candidatus Omnitrophota bacterium
ATCGGCAAGGATAAAAAGGGGACGGATGTTTACCTTAAGGACATTTGGCCGAGACAGAAGGAGATCAGCAGTCTCATCCTGAAAGTGGTGAAGGCCTCCCAGTTCCGTTCTCGTTATAAGGATGTTCTCAAGGGGAACGCCAACTGGAACCGGATCAAGACCACGGTGTCCGACCTTTATTCCTGGAAGAAAGAGAGTACTTATGTTCAGGAGCCGCCCTATTTCGAGAACATTTCCTTAAAACCAGGCAACATCGGGGACATCCTTGGCGCCCGAGTTCTGGTCATGGTGGGGGATTCCATCACCACGGACCACATTTCTCCGGCGGGAGACATTGCGGAATCAAGCCCGGCCGGGAGCTATCTCAAGGAACTTGGTGTGGAAAAGAACGATTTCAACAGTTACGGCGCCCGGCGCGGTAACGACCGCGTGATGACCCGGGGCACGTTCGCCAATATCCGGCTTCGCAATCTTCTGGCGCCGGGGACCGAAGGTTCCTGGACGATCTATTTTCCGGAAAACCGGAAGCTGAGCGTTTACGATGCCGCCCAATTGTATAAAAGGACCGGAACTCCGCTGGTTGTCCTTGCCGGCAAGGAATACGGGACCGGTTCCAGCCGCGACTGGGCGGCCAAGGGAGCGGCGCTGCTGGGCGTGAAGGTGGTTCTCGCGGAAAGTTTTGAACGCATCCACCGCAGCAACTTGGTGGGCATGGGCGTTTTGCCCCTCGTGTATAAAGACGGGCAAAACGCCGAATCGTTGGGATTAAAAGGCGATGAGACGTTCGATTTTATTGGCCTTTCGGGAAACCTTAGGCCGCGACAGGAAATAAAGATTCGCGCCAGATCTTCCTCCGGCGCCGCAAAAGAGTTCAACGCGATCATGCGCCTGGATACGCCGGTGGACATCGATTATTACCGTAACGGGGGGATCCTGCAGACCGTTTTACGAAAATTGGCAAAAGGATAGGGTCAGATGGGAAAAACCATGTACGAGAAGATATGGGCGGAACACCTCGTCCACGAAAGTCCGGGGGAGACCTCCTTGATCTATGTGGATCGGCACCTGGTGCACGAAGTGACCTCGCCCCAGGCGTTCGCCGGACTGCGCCATACCAAACGCCCGGTGCGCGCCCCCCATAAAACGTTCGCCACGATGGACCACAACGTTTCCACCCGCACCAAAGATTTTTCCAAGACCGAACAGATGTCCCGCGTCCAGATGGAAACGCTCAGCAAGAATTGCGAAGAGTTCGGCATCACCCTCTACGATTTCCAGCACCATGATCAAGGCATTGTGCACGTGATCGGTCCGGAGCTTGGCCTCACCCAGCCTGGCATGGTCATCGTTTGCGGCGATTCCCACACCTCGACCCATGGCGCGTTCGGGGCCCTGGCTTTCGGCATCGGGACTTCGGAGGTGGAACATGTTCTGGCGACGCAGACTCTTCAACAGCAGAAGGCCAAGACCATGCTCATCAAGGTCGACGGGCAATTGGGATTTGGCGTCACCGCCAAGGACATCATTCTCTATATCATCGGCAAGATCGGGACGGCCGGCGCGACCGGCTATGTGATCGAATACGGCGGCAGCGCCATCCGCGCGCTTTCGATGGAAGGCCGCATGACGATCTGCAACATGAGTATTGAAGCGGGAGGCCGGGCCGGCATGATCGCCCCCGACGAGAGGACCTTCGAATACCTCAAAGGCAGGGACTTTGCGCCCAAGGGTACTGATTGGGACAAGGCTGTGGCGTATTGGAGCACCCTGGTCTCCGACCCGGATGCCAGATTCGACGTGACCGTGGAAATCCGCGCTGAGGATATCGAGCCCCAGGTCACCTGGGGGACGAGCCCGGGACAGGTCACATCGGTCGGCGGAAAGGTCCCGGACCCGGAAAGTTTTAGGAATCCCGTGGACCGCACGGCGGCCAGGGACGCGCTTCGATATATGGACCTGAAACCCAATACTCCGATGGCATCGATCACGATCGACAAAGTGTTCATCGGCTCCTGCACCAACGCCCGGATGGAAGACCTTCGGGTCGCGGCCCAGCTGGTCAAAGGTAAAAAGGTTCATCCCAAAGTGCACGGCATCGTGGTCCCCGGTTCGGGTCGGGTCAGGGAGCAGGCCATGAAGGAAGGACTCGATAAGATCTTCACCGAGGCCGGATTTGAATGGCGTTTCGCCGGCTGTTCGATGTGTCTGGGCATGAACGACGACCAGCTCAAAAAAGGGGAACGCTGCGCTTCGACCAGCAACCGGAATTTCGAAGGCCGGCAAGGTCCCGGTGGGCGAACGCACCTTATGAGCCCGCAAATGGCGATCGCCGCGGCGGTCGAAGGCCGCATTACCGACGTCCGGACCTTCTTGAAAAAATAGAAACATCCCCATGGAATCCTTCAAAACTCATTCCGGGATCGCCGTACCGCTCGACCGGGTCAATGTCGATACGGACGCCATCATCCCGAAACAATTCTTGCGGAAGATCGAACGCACCGGGTTCGGGGTCCATTTATTCCATGAGTGGCGCTACCTTGACTATGAAGGGAAGAAGGAGAATCCTGAATTCGTTCTCAATCAACCGGCGTACCGCAAGGCGACGATCCTGCTCACGCGGGACAACTTCGGCTGTGGATCGAGCCGCGAGCACGCCCCGTGGGCGCTGGAAGACTTCGGTTTTCGGGTCATCATCGCTCCGAGCTTCGCCGACATCTTTGCCAATAACTGCGTGAAGAACGGTATCTTACTGGTGACGCTCAAGTCTGCGGAAGTGGATGAACTTTTTAAGGAGGTACTGGCCAAGCCGGGCGCGACCATGATCGCGGATCTCCCCAGTCAGGCCTTGACCGGACCCGGAGGCAAGAAATACTCCTTTCCGATCGATTCCTTTTCCAAGGATTGCCTTTTGAAAGGATTGGACCAGATCGGCTGGAGCCTGCAGTTCTCCAATCGCATCAAGGAATACGAAGAAAAAGCCAAAGCCGGAAAACCCTGGCTCGCTTAAATTCCCCGAGGTTCGCTTATGACAAAAAGATCAAATACTTCCAGGAATCAGGAACGCGCCCACTCGAGCATCGTCATCGACGGCCACGAGCGGGCGCCGTCACGGGCCATGCTGCGCGCCGTGGGATTCAAGGACGAAGATTTCGGCAAACCCCAGATCGGGATCGCTTCGACCTGGAGCATGGTGACCCCGTGCAATATGCATATCGACCGGCTCGCCAAGAAAGCGGCGGAGGGAGTGGATGCCCACGGCGGCAAGGCGCTCATCTTTGGGACCATCACCGTCTCGGATGGGATCTCGATGGGAACGGAAGGGATGAAGTATTCGCTCGTTTCACGGGAAGTGATCGCGGATTCCGTGGAGACGGTGGTGGGGTGCGAAGGATTCGACGGATTCGTGGCGATCGGCGGATGTGATAAGAACATGCCGGGATGCGTGATCGCCATGGCGCGCCTCAACCGGCCGTCGGTGTTCGTGTACGGTGGAACGATCCTGCCCGGTTGCCATAAAGACAAGAACGTCGACATCGTTTCGGTGTTCGAGGCGGTGGGAGCGCACGCCAATAACCGGATCGATGACCGGGAACTGACGGCGATCGAATCCTGCGCGATCCCTGGTCCCGGTTCCTGCGGCGGCATGTACACCGCCAACACCATGGCGTCGGCGATCGAAGCTCTCGGCATGAGCCTTCCGAACAGTTCCGCCCAGGCCGCCATCTCTCCGGAGAAAGAAAAGGATTGCCAGGAAGCGGGAAAAGCGGTTTTGAATCTTCTGAAGCGCGGCATCCGTCCGAAAGATATCATGACAAAAAAGGCGTTCGCGAACGCCATTACCGTGGTGATCGCTCTGGGAGGATCGACTAACGCCGTTCTTCACCTTTTGGCCATGGCGCATGCCGTGGGGGTGAAGCTTGATCTGGACGATTTTACGCGTATCGGAAAGAAAGTCCCGGTGCTTGCCGACTTGAAACCCAGCGGCCGCTTCGTGATGGCCGAATTGGTCAACATCGGCGGCACATTGCCTTTAATGAGAATGCTGCTGGATGCGGGACTCTTGCACGGTGATTGCCTCACGGTGACCGGAAAAACCATGCGTGAGAACCTGGCCGACGTGAAGCCTTATCCCGCGGGCCAGCGGGTCGTGCGTCCATTCAACGACCCGATCAAGAAGGACAGCCATCTGGTGATCCTCTATGGTAATCTCGCCGCGCAGGGGGCCGTTGCCAAAATTTCCGGCAAGGAAGGGAATCAATTCACCGGAACCGCGCGGGTGTTCGATTCGGAAGAAGCGGCGCTCAAGCGGATCCTCGATGGCACGATCAAAAAGGGCGACGTCATCGTCATCCGTTATGAAGGTCCAAAAGGCGGACCCGGCATGCGGGAAATGCTTTCGCCCACCTCCGCGGTCATGGGCAAAGGTCTTGGAAAAGATGTTGCGCTGATCACTGATGGACGTTTCTCCGGCGGCAGCCACGGCTTCGTGGTGGGGCATATCACCCCGGAGGCCTACGTCGGCGGGCCGCTCGCCATCGTCAAGGACGGCGATTCCATCACCATCGATGCCGACAAGCGGCAGCTCAATCTTAACGTGAGCGCCACCGAGATCAAAAAACGTTTAAAGAAATGGAAACAGCCCAAACCGCGATATACAATGGGCGTGCTGAGCAAATACATGAAATCCGTGACCTCGGCGTCCCTGGGAGCAGTGACTGATTATGGCAAGTAATTCCTTCGGAGATATTTTTCGGTTTACCACTTTCGGCGAAAGCCATGGGCCTGCCATCGGTGTGGTCGTGGATGGAGTGCCGCCGGGGATATCCCTGAGCGAAGCGGACATCCAGGTCGATCTGGACCGCCGCCGGCCCGGGCAGAGCCATATCACCACGCAGCGGCAGGAGGCCGACACGGCTGAGATCCTTTCCGGCGTCCATGAAGGTAAGACCACCGGCGCTCCGGTTGCCATCCTCATCCGCAACGAAGACCAGCGCTCGAAGGATTATTCCGACATTAAGGAAGTTTTTCGCCCCGGGCATGCTGATTTCACCTATTTCGCCAAGTACGGCATCCGGGATTATAAAGGAGGGGGAAGGTCTTCCGGCCGGGAAACCGCCTGCCGGGTCGCGGCGGGAGCCATCGCAAAAAAGATCCTATCCAGACAGAACATCTCGGTGACGGCCTATACGCTCGCGGTGGCCGGCATCACGGCGAAAAGGATCGACCTTTCCGTGATCGAAAAGAATCTGGTGCGGGCCCCTGACCTTGAAGCGGCCGAACTTATGACGCAGAAGATCGAAGAGGCCCGCAAGGACGGCGATTCCCTCGGCGGCGTTATTGAAGTGGTGGCGAAAGGCTGCCCGCCCGGCTTGGGGGATCCGATCTACGACAAGCTTTCCGCAAAACTTGCTTATGGCCTGATGTCCATTGGCACCGTCAAGGGGATCGAGATCGGTTCCGGTTTTGATATCACCCGATTGCGCGGCAGCGAAGCCAATGATCCCTTCGAAGTGGAGCGCGGCAAGGTGCATACCAAAACCAACCATTGCGGCGGTATCCTCGGAGGAATTTCCACGGGGGAGGATATCGTTGTTCGTGTCGCCATCAAGCCGGCTTCCTCCATCGCCAAATTCCAGGAAACCCTGGACCAGAACAACCAGAAGGTCCAGGTCCGCGTTAAGGGCCGGCACGACCCCTGCATCTGTCCGCGCGCCGTTCCCGTGGTTGAGGCCATGATGGCCTGCACCCTCGTAGACGCACTGTTCAAACAGAAAGCCCTACAGACATAATCACCTCGCGGTCCCCCCGGCATGCCAGATCCACAAAATCCTAAGGTCGTTCTGGTCACTGGGTCCTCCAGCGGGTTCGGGCTGCTCATCGCGGCCAGACTTTCGCCGCAGCACATCGTTTACGCTTCCCTGCGGAACCCCAACAAGAAACAGGACCTGCTCGCCGAGGTTGAACGCCGCGGGGGGAAGGTCCACGTGCTGCCGCTCGATGTTACCGACCATGCCTCCATCAGGTCGGCGGTGAATGGTATCGAACATGAACAGGGGAGGATCGATGTTCTGGTCAATAACGCCGGTTACGGCGTGGGGGGCTTTTTCGAGGACTTAAGCGATCAGGATATTCGCAAACAAATGGAAGTGAATTTTTTCGGCGTGCAGAACGTGACCCGGGTGGTGATCCCCATCATGCGCAAACAAGGAAAAGGAAAGATCATCAACCTTTCCAGCGTGTCGGGCTTCCAGGCCAATGCCTGTTTCGGCGCCTACAGCGCGAGCAAATGGGCGCTGGAAGCCTTTTCGGAAAGTCTTCACTATGAACTCAAACTCTTCGGCCTTGATGTCCACCTAGTGGAGCCGGGCACCTATCGCACCAGGATCTTTCATGAGAACGCCCGTTATGCGGAGAACTTCGACAATCCGTTAAGTCCTTATTATCCCATCTCCCAATTCCTGCGCCGCCGCGTGATGGATTACGTCGAAAATTGCCGCAAGGACCCGGAAACGATCGCCCGGCTGGTGGAGCGGATCATCGAACGGCCCGGCGCGCCATTTCGCAACATCCCGGACCTGGAAGGGAAGATGCTCTTTGCGTTGCGCAGGATCCTGCCTTTCCGGTTTTACAGCTGGATCGTCCGCAAGGCGCTGTTCACCGGGCTGCAGGAAGCGCGTTATCCGTCCCCGAATTGATTTTCTAAAGATAAACGCCCATTCGTTCCTGGAGGAATTCGTTGATATTCTTGCAGCGGAGGTAGGGGTTGGTCTTTTTCTGGTTGGCGACCGTATCGAAGGGGACCGGGCCGTAATTGTGGCCCGGATAGATCACGGTCTCATCGGGAAGTTTCATGATCTTGTTGTAGAGGGAATCGTACATCTGTTTCGGGTCGCTGCCTGGCAGGTCGCAGCGGCCGCACCCGTTGATGAAGATCGCATCCCCGGAGATCAGATAGTTCTCGACCCAAAAGCATTGGCAGCCGGGGGAGTGGCCCGGCGTATGCAGCGTTTTGATCTCAAGCGAGCCGATGCGCAATGATTCCCCGGGGGCCGTTTCGATGAGATTCTTGTGCCTGGGTTTAAAAAACTCGGATTCCTTTTTGCAGATGTACGCTGGAACGTCGCATTGGGAAAGCATTGCCGCCAGGCCATTGACATGGTCGGGATGGCCGTGGGTGAGAAAGACGGCGGTGATCTTGAATTTCTGACGTCGGGCTTCCTTGATCAGGAAGTTGATGTCCCAGGCCGGGTCGATGACGGCGATCTCATTGGTCGATCCGTCCCCGAGGAAATAAAGGAAGTTCTGCAGTGGCCCCAGCTCGAACTGTTGAAGAATGATGGTAGATTTACTCATAAGCGGATTTCATTATATTCGATTGATTTCCCGGTGCAAGGGGAAATCTTGACACGGGATTCGCGTTCACTATAATAAATCCATTCCCAAAAACTTTTAACCGGAGAGATGTCATGGCTTTGATTGAATCCATTCTTATTCCCCTGGGCAGCAAGATGCCGGATTTCCAGCTTGAGGACCCGCAGGGAAAATCCCACAAAAGCGATGAGCTTTACGGCAAGCGGGGGCTGCTGGTCGCCTTTACCTGCAACCATTGCCCTTATGCCATCGCCGTCTGGCCGCGCCTCATTAAGGTGGCCCGCGCGGCCCGGCAGGCCGGCATCAATCCGGTGGCCATCAACCCCAACATCAATCCCGATTACCCGGATGACGCGCCGGATAAGATGTTGCTCAAGATCAAGGAACTGGGGATCGATTTTCCTTACCTCGTCGATGAGACCCAGAAGGTGGCGGACGCCTTCAAGGCCCAATGCACACCGGATATCTACCTTATCAATGCCAAGCACGAACTGGTCTACCACGGCCGCATCGATGACAACTGGCAGGATGAGAGCAAGGTGACCCGGGAAGAACTCAAGGAGGCCGTTAACAATCTGGCCGCCGGTAAACCCATCGCCAAGGACCAGCGTCCTTCGATGGGCTGTTCTATCAAATGGCGCTAAGGTAGCACCGTTCCGGGCCGGAAAATTATTCGAAATCCGGCCTTGACTTTTGTTTTATAGATGATACACTGTCTCATTATGATCAGGCACTCCCATAATATTTCCGAGGAACACTCCAAACTCGAGAGCTATCTGCAGAGCAATGGGCTAAAACTGAGTTTCGGAAGGGAATTGGTATTCCAGGCCGCCATCGGTTCCCATGGGCACTTCACGGCGGAAGAACTGGTGAAGCTTTTAAAGAAACAGCCCCAACGGGTCTCGCGGGCCACGGTTTATCGAAGCCTTAAGGAACTCCTGGAAGCCGGAGTGATCCGGGAAACGGCCTTCGGCGACAAACACCATCATTTCGAGCACGTGTACGATGAGGACCCGCATCATCACGCCCAATGCATTCGCTGTCATTCTTTCATTGAATTCCCGGACCTCAAAGAGGATACCGTTTACCGGCCGATCCTGGAAAAGGAAGGGTTCAAAATTTTAGGGCATGAAATGCATTTTTACGGGATCTGCCGAAAGTGCCGGGATAGGAATTCTTGAAGAACAAGGAAGTATTCTACTGACAGAAATTACCATGAAATCGCAAGAGACCCAACAAGCAGTTCAGCACACGGGCTGGCGCCGTTCGGTGACGATCCCAAGCCTTTCCGAAGTCCACGCCTCCATCGCGGTTCCGGTCACCGCGAACTTCTGGAAAAAGATGATGGCTTTTGTGGGCCCCGGCCTGATGGTCGCCGTCGGTTACATGGACCCGGGCAATTGGGCGACGGACCTGGCGGGAGGTGCGAGATTCGGCTATACACTGATCTCGGTCATCCTCATTTCCAATTTCATGGCCATTCTGCTGCAGCATTTGTCCCTGAAATTGGGGATCGTTTCGGGCCGGGACCTGGCCCAGGCCTGCCGTGACCATTTTAGCCGGCCCGCCGTCTATTTTCTGTGGGTGCTCTGCGAGATCGCCATCGCGGCCTGTGACCTTGCCGAGGTCATCGGCTCCGCGATCGCCTTGAACCTGTTGTTCGGCATTCCTTTGGTCATGGGTGTGGTTCTGACGGCCTGTGATGTCATGATCATACTTTTTCTGCAACATAAGGGATTCCGTATACTGGAAGCGATCGTCGCTTCCTTGATCCTCATGATCGGCGGCTGTTTTACGTTCGAACTGCTGGTTTCCCATCCTTCGTTCCCGGCCATCTTTGCAAACCTTATGCCCAAGCCGGAGATCGTTGTCAATCCGGAAATGCTGTACATCGCCATCGGGATCCTTGGGGCCACGGTCATGCCGCACAATCTTTATCTTCATTCGAGCATCGTCCAGACGCGCGCTTACGAACGTACCGATGCGGGTAAGGCCATGGCCGTCAAGTTCGCCACCATTGATTCCACGGTGGCGCTGTTATGCGCCTTTTTCATTAACGCGGCCATCCTGATCGTGAGCGCTGCCGCTTTCCACGGAACGGCCAACGAGAACGTGGCGGACATCAACGATGCCTATAAATTGCTTTCACCGGTACTGGGGGTTCCCCTGGCGAGCACTTTGTTCGCGGTGGCGCTCCTCGCCTCGGGGCAGAACTCGACGCTGACCGGAACGCTCGCCGGGCAGATCGTGATGGAAGGATTCCTCAATATCCGGCTTCGTCCTTGGGTGCGGCGGATCATCACCCGTTTGATCGCCATCGTTCCCGCGGTCATCGTGGCGGCCATGTATGGGGAAAAGGGAGTAGGGAACCTGCTCATCCTCAGCCAGGTCGTCCTGTCCTTGCAGTTGAGCTTTGCCGTCATCCCCTTGGTGTGGTTTACCAGTGACCGCAGAAAAATGGGAAGTTTTGTCAACCCGGCATGGCTCAAAGTACTCTCCTGGGTCGTCACTTTTGTGATTGTGATTCTAAACCTTTATCTGCTGTTCCAAACTGTGGTAGGATGGTTACGGGGATAATGAGGGAATAGGTCATGTACAAGAAAATTCTTGTTCCACTCGATAATTCACCTACGGACCAAACGATCCTGAAGCATATCCGGCCTCTGGCACGCTTGACCGGAGCCAGTCTTGTCCTGGCCCATGTCGCGGATGGCTACGCGGCCCGCTATCAGAAGGATCTTAATCTCGAAGATTCCGAAGAGATCAAGGAAGACCGCAAGTATCTGGAACAGTGCCGGGAGTCTCTGGTAAAAGAAGGTTTCTTGGCGGCCGCTTTTCTCGCCACCGGTGAGCCGGCCCAGGAGATCCTTTCCATTGCGGAAAAGGAGAACTGCGACCTGATCGCCATGTCGACCCACGGGCACCGCTTTCTTAAAGATATCCTCTTTGGAAGCGTTGCCGAAAGCCTCCGTCACCGGACCAACATCCCGATCCTCATGATCCGCGCCGGATACTGATCGCTCCCGCCCCCGCAATAAGTCAGTTAAGGATTGCTTTCCACCCGCATTGATTTTATAATTTCATTGGATGTGATTATTTATCGAAAGGAACCATGGAATTCATCAGCCGGATCACGACCCAGACCGATTGCGACAAGATCGTCCAGGAATTGACGGAGGGGCTCGCTCAGCCTTTTGATCTCGGGTTCCTTTTTATTTCCTCCTTCAGCAAAACCTCCACGGAAGAGATCCTGGAGCACTTGAACCGCCGTCTCAAGATCAAGAATCTCTTGGGTTGTACCTGCGCCGGGATTATTGGGACCCAAATGGAAGTGGAGCGTCGTCCGGCGACCTCCTTGATCCTGGCCCGTCTGCCGGGTGTCAAGATCGTGCCTTTCACCATCAATCAGGTACAACTCGAGCAGCTCAATTCACCGGAAGGCTGGTTCAATTTCCTGGAAGTCTATCCGACCGAAAAACCCATATTTCTCATTCTGCCCGACCCCTTCCAGTTCGACATGAACCGCTTCCTGCATAACATCAATAAGATCTATCCTGATTCCGCCGTGGTCGGAGGACTTGCCTCGGGGGCCTATCAACCGCTTGAGAACACGCTTTTCTTGAATCAGAAACATTATGAGGAAGGCATGGTGGGGGTTTTCCTGACCGGGCCGCTCCGGGTGGAAACCATCGTTTCCCAGGGGTGCCGGCCGATCGGGGAAACCTACATCGTGACCAAAGCGGAAGGGAACCTCATTTACGAGCTGGCGGGAAAGCCTTTCGTCGAAGTATTGCAAAGCGTTCTTTACAAGGCCTTGCCCAAGGATAAACTGCTCGCGCAGGACGCCTTGTTCGTCGGGATCGCCATGAACGAATACCGCCACGAGTACAAAAGAGGGGATTTTCTCATCCGCGGGCTCATCGGTATCGACCGCACGACCGGCGCGGGAGCGATCGCCGATTACATCAAGCCCGGGCAGACGATCCAGTTCCACGTGCGGGACGCGGACGCCGCGACCGAGGATCTCAACGAGCTCCTCATCGCGCAACAGGAAAAGAAGAACAAGGAAAAACCCAAAGGCGCGCTCGTATTCTCCTGTAACGGAAGGGGAGAAGGCCTTTTCCGCCAGCCCAATCACGACATCCAGATCATCCAGAAATATCTTGGGCCTGTCCCGGCGGCGGGATTCTTCTGCGCGGGGGAGGTCGGCCCGGTCTGCAAAAGCAACTTCCTGCACGGATTCACCAGCAGCATCGCCTTGTTCTATCCGGAAAGCAAGAACCCCTCCGAAAAAAGCTGAGTTCTCGCCGATTGCAATCCATTGGCGGTTATGCTATATCTGAAGTAGAGAAAGCAGGTGTATTCATCATGGAACCGACCCAAAATGCCAACGATGTGGTTTCCGGAAAGCCGTCAGGACCGGTCATTTCGCTCACCGAGCCCGCCGTCGCTAAGATCAAGTCGATGATGGAGAAGGAAGGCAAGAGCGGATATTATCTGCGCATCGGGGTCGCCACCGGCGGCTGCGCCGGCCTTTCCTATGAAATGAGTTTTCAAAAAAGAATTTACGATAACGACCTGGTCAACTCCCAGGGCGATCTGCAGGTTGCCATCAATGAGGACTGCGTCCCGTTCCTAAAAGGCGTGCAGATCGATTATGTGGATACTCTCAAGGAAAGCGGCTTCAAGTACCGGAATCCCAACGCCAAGTCCAGCTGCGGCTGCGGCACCTCCTTCAGTTGAGCTGAAATACCCCTTCACCAACGGTCCTTCATTCCCCGATAAGAATTTAAGATTTATTGAATTGCTTGCGCCGGAGCTTTGTAATATAATGCGTCTGATTTTAATTATTTCTCACCGAGATTTCCTCCGATGACCACGCAAACCCAAGACAAAAAGACTGCCGCTGTCCCAGAAACCTCTACGGCCATCGATTTGGCCTATAAGCCGCTTCCCGGTTCCGAGAAGATCTACCGCGCGGGGACGGTCCATCCCGGGCTGAAGGTTCCATTTCGCAGGATCCATCTGGCGCCCACGATCACCGAGAACAAGAAGACCCTGCCCAACGCCCCCCTGGACGTTTACGACACGTCCGGTCCTTATACCGATCCTGCCACGCGGATCGATATCCATGCGGGGCTTGCGCTGTTGCGCAAGCCCTGGATCCGGCAGCGGGGTGACGTGCAGGAACTTCCCCATTTCACATCATCGTACCAGCAGCAACGGCAGGCCAATCCCCGGCTGACGGCGATCCGCTTCCCGGAAGAAAGAAAACCCTGGCGCGCCAAATCCGGACGCAACGTCACCCAAATGCATTACGCCCGCCTGGGGATGATCACCCCGGAAATGGAATTCATTGCGGTCCGGGAGGGGATGGACGCCGAGCTGGTGTGTTCCGAGGTCGCCCGGGGGCGGGCCATCATCCCCGCCAACATCAATCATCCGGAAAGCGAACCGATGGTAATCGGCCGCAATTTTCTCGTTAAGATCAACGCTAACATCGGCAATTCCGCCGTCTCTTCGGGCATCGCGCAGGAGGTCGAGAAGATGACCTGGGCCATTCGCTGGGGCGGAGACACCGTGATGGACCTCTCGACCGGACCCAACATCCATGAAACCCGGGAATGGATCCTGCGCAATTCGCCCGTTCCCATCGGCACCGTGCCGATCTACCAGGCGCTTGAGAAAGTGGATGGCAAGGCGGAAGAACTGACCTGGGAACTTTACCGCGACACGCTCATCGAGCAGGCCGAGCAGGGAGTGGATTATTTTACGGTCCATGCCGGGGTGCGCTTGCGTTATGTTCCCCTGACCGCGAAGCGCAAGACCGGGATCGTTTCGAGGGGCGGCTCCATCATGGCCAAATGGTGCTTGGCGCATCACAAGGAAAGTTTTCTCTACACGCATTTTGAGGATATCTGCGAGATCCTGAAGCAATACGACGTAAGCTTTTCTCTGGGGGACGGACTAAGGCCGGGGAGCATCGCTGATGCCAACGATGCCGCACAGTTCGCGGAACTCGAGACGTTAGGGGAGCTGACGCAGATCGCCTGGAAACATGATGTCCAGACGATGATCGAGGGGCCCGGGCACGTACCCATGCATCTGATCAAGGAGAACATGGACAAGCAGTTGAAAATTTGCCATGAGGCGCCATTTTACACGCTGGGCCCATTGACCACCGATATCGCTCCCGGCTACGATCACATCACTTCGGCGATCGGCGCTGCCATGATCGGCTGGTTCGGGACCGCAATGCTTTGTTACGTAACGCCTAAAGAACACTTGGGTTTACCCGATAAACAGGACGTCAAGGACGGCATTATCGCCTACAAGATCGCGGCGCACGCTGCGGACATCGCGAAGGGCCACCCCGGGGCGCAGCAATGGGATGACGCGCTTTCGCAGGCCCGCTTCGAATTCCGCTGGCGGGACCAATTCCACCTGGCGCTCGATCCGGAGACGGCGGAAAAATACCATGACCAGACCCTGCCCGCGGAAGGGGCGAAGCTCGCGCACTTCTGTTCGATGTGCGGACCGAACTTCTGTTCGATGAAAATCACGCAGGAAGTCCGGGAATTTGCCGAAAAGCAGGGGCTTTCGGAAGAAGAAGCGGTGAAGAGAGGTCTGCAAGAAAAAGCAGAAGAATTCCAGAAAAGCGGGAAAGAAATCTACCTGCCAGCGGAATAGAATCGGATGTTAAAAGTAAGGCGGGCCGGAAATCCTTGAAAGGATTTCCGGCCC
>JAHFFX010000158.1 GCA_023247755.1 Candidatus Omnitrophota bacterium
GAACACCTTTTTCCGGCGGGCAACGCGGAAGACAAGCAGGATGTCGAGGGCTTCAAGGTCTACCTGTGGACGAAATTCGGTCTCGACATTCAACCGCACATAGAAAAACTGGCCGCTATGACGCGCGAGCAGAGCGAGGAGTTCTTCGTTGCGGCGCTTGAGGAGATCTACGCGAAGAAAGAGGCCGAGGTCGGCGGCGAGCAGCTGCGGCAGCTGGAAAAGTTCTTTTTCCTGAACACCATCGACGCCAAATGGAAGGACCATCTGTACGCGATGGATTATTTGAAGGAAGGCATCAGCTACCGCGCCTACGCCCAGCGCGACCCGCTCATCGAGTTCAAGCGCGAAGGCTTCGCGATGTTCCAGATGATGTACGATTCAATCCATCGCGGGGTGGCGGAAACGATCCTGCGGATCCAGCCGCTGCGCGAGACCGAACAGGTCAAGAGCGTGTTCAGCTCGGTGCCGCAGAAACTGGTCCATAACGAATACTCGAGCCTTCAGGCGCAGCAACAACCGGGGCCGGGGGCGCCTGCGGGGTTCCCTTCCGCGCCCGGGGCACCAAAGGCACCGGAACAACCCGCCGCGCCGCAACCCTACCATAAAGAAGGTCCCAAGGTCGGCCGCAACGATCCCTGCCCCTGCGGGAGCGGGAAGAAATATAAGAAGTGTCACGGGGCGTAGAGGTTCGGAAGGCTGAAGAACGTGGGACGTTGGCTGTCCGCTCACTTCGTTCGCTGGGACGTTGGACGTAATAATTGAATGTAGCCACATTCCAATGTCCACGTCCAACGTCCCACGTATTCGTTACATTTCAAGATGATCCGAAATTTCTCCCTTTCCATTCTCTCCGCTACGCTCCTCATCCTCTCCTTTCCTCCGTTCGATTGTCCCGTTCTCATCTGGTTCGCCCTGATCCCTTTCTTTATTTTGCTGGAGAACAAAGGTCCGCGCGCCGCGTTCGGCTGGGGGTATCTCACGGGCGCTTTGTTCTTTTTCGGGACGCTGTGGTGGTTCATCCATGTCACGCTGCCGGGGATGATATTGATAAACGCTTATCTCGCATTGTACTTCGGGATCTTTGCCGCGGCGGCGGTGTTCTTCGGAAGATTATCTTTGAACTGGAAGATGCTGGTCCTTCCCGGCCTTTGGGTGGCGGTGGAATATGTTCGCGCGCATTTCTTGAGCGGGTTCGGCTGGCTGGCGCTGGGGCACAGCCAGTACCGGGACCTGCTCCTGATCCAGATCGCGGACGTGACGGGCGTGGCGGGGTTGTCGTTTTTGATCGTTCTGGTGAATGTCTTGGGGCGCGAATGGTTCCGCAAGAAACGAAGACCGCTCAACGGCCCGACGGCGGTAACGGCGCTGCTGCTTATCGGTGTCGCGGGATACGGCGCCTGGCGCCTCAGCCCGGTCGAGCATTTGCCCCAGACGAAGGTGAGCGTCGTCCAGGGCAATATCTCGCTCGCGGATAAATGGTCCCCGGATGAGTGGCCGGGCATCATGGAAAAATATATCGATCTGACCCGCCGGGCGGCGCTGGATGGGCCGGAGCTGATCATCTGGACGGAAACGGCTTTCCCCGGGTTCATCTGGCAGACGCCGGAATTCATGCACGATCTCCTGCAGCTGCAGTCCCAGATAAGGACTTCGTTGATCTTCGGCCTGGTGACCCGCAACGAAGGAAAATATTTCAATTCGGCGCTCATGGTGGACGCGGCGGGAGAACGCCTGACGCAATACGACAAATTGCATCTGGTCCCGTTCGGCGAATACATCCCTTTGCGGAATGTCCTGCCGTTCCTTTCGAACCTTGTTCCGATCGATGATTTTACGGCGGGAAAGGAATACACGCTTTTTCCGGTCCCCGCGAGGAACGGCACGGTCTTCGAGGGAAAACTGGCGGTCCTGATCTGTTTTGAGGACACCATCCCCGAGCTTTCCCGGGAGTTCGTCCGGCGTGGCGCGCAGGTCCTGGTGAACGTCACCAATGACGCCTGGTTCCGGGATACGGCGGCGCCCCTCATGCATCTGCAGGCGGCGATATTCCGGACCGTGGAGAACCATCGCAGCCTCATCCGCTCCGCCAATACGGGTCTCAGCTGTTTCATCGATCCCACCGGAGTTATCCGCGGATGCTTTCAGGATGAACGGGGGAAGAAGACCTTTGTGGCCGGGACCGCCGCGGCCCAGGTTCCTTTGAGTTCGCGGACGACCTTTTACACAAAATACGGAGATGTTTTTACATATTTATGTTTTGGATGTATACTGATGGGGATTCTGAGAATGAAAAGAGCGCAAGGCGCTCGATCGGCGTGAATTTCCGCCGTTCCGCGTGAGATACATATATACTGCGAACCGATGAGATCCTTGCATGAACGATAAGAACGATGAAGTGGCGGTAATCGGCTACGGTCTGGCTTTTATTTACGGGATCGGGCTATTCATCTATCTTTTCGCGTTCATCGTCTCGCTTTTTAACGCGCAATATGTCCTTCATTGGTCGATCTTCGCCGGGAAATTCGACACGATCGAAAAATTTCAAAAGCAGGCCATCCTGTTAGGGGTGTTCTTTTTCCCTCAATGGGTGGCCGCGCTGGGGATCGTCCGTTACCGGGAGTGGGCGAGATGGCTGCTGCTCATTTCGATCCTGCTGACCTGTTTCTTCATTCTTTACGAGGATTTGGTCCTGCCGGGGCACAGCAGTTTCCCGGCGAGCGCGTTCGTGATGCTCAGCCTCGTGATCATGCTGTTCTTTTTTCAGCCGCAGGTCAAGGCGAAGTTCCTGGGGACATCGGCGTTTTCCCTTCAGAAGCGGATCCTGGTCGTGGATGACGACAAGGGGCTGGTGAAGATGCTCAAGGCGATGTTGGCCGGCCAGGGTTTTGAGGTCTTCACGGCGCTGACCGGAGAGGCCGGGATCCAGCTCGCCAAGCGGCACCGGCCAGGGTTGATCATCCTCGATGTGATCTTGCCCGGCATCAAGGGGCGGGAGGTCTGTTTGCTGCTCAAAGAGGACTCCGCGACCCGGCAGATCCCGGTCGTGTTCCTGACCTCCAAGGATTCTCCCGAGGACGTCACGGCGGAGCTGGCCGCGGGCGGCATTTCCCACATCACGAAACCGGTCAATTCCCAGAAATTACTGTCGGAGATCAAGCGGATCATGGGTGTTTAGCTTCAACCAGGAGGTTTGCCATCAATAGCAAAAGCATATTAGTCATCGACGACGACCGCGGGTTGCTGAAGATGATCTCTTCGGACCTCGAGGCCAACGGGTTCAAGGTGTGGACGGCGCCCGAAGGTGAAAGCGGGATCAAGCTGGCCAGATCCAGGAAACCGGACCTCATCATCCTGGATGTTCTGCTTCCGGGGATGAAGGGGCGCCAGATCTGCGCCAAGCTCAAGGAGGACCCGGACACCAAAGACATCCCGGTCATCTTTCTTACGGCCAAGGATTCTCCCGACGATGTCCTGGCGGAGATCCAGGCGGGCGCCTTGGGGCATCTGACCAAGCCCGTCAATTCCCAGAAATTGCTGATTGAGGTCAGGAATATCCTGGGAATAAAGACCTAGGCGCAAGTGAATCCGGCGAGAACCGATTTTCCTTCCGTAGCTTTCTGAACCCAATAGCCCGTGTTTTCCCAAGATAAAATCAAAAAGTTCAAGAGGGCCCTGGCGCGTCGCGGGCTCTATGTATCCTCGTGGCTCATCAGCCGCCTTTCCTTCTCGGCGATGCGGGCGGTGACGCATTTCTTTGTCGCGATCGGTTATTTCTTCACCGTCGGGCAGCGGCGCATCGCCCAGGAAAGCCTGGCCATCGCCTTCGGCAAGGAAAAGAACCAGTCGGACCGCGAGAAGATCATCCGGGATTGTTTCAAGAATTTGGGCAAGGGGATGATCGAGCTGATCTATTTCATGGCCCATCCGGAGTATATCAACGGACAGGTGACGATCGAGGGACGGGAGCATCTGGACAAGGCCCTGGCCGAAGGCAAGGGCGTGATCGGGGTGAGCGCGCACTTCGGGAATTTTCCTTTGATGCTGTTGCGCTTCGTTCAGGGAAAATATCCCACCAGCGCCATCATCCGTCCCACCCGGGACGCGGAAGTGGAACAGTATTTTCTGGAGATGCGCACGAGGTCGGGCCTCAAGACCATCTATAGCCATCCCCGGAAGGAATGCGTGGATACGGCCATCCGGGCGCTGCGCGACAATGAGCTGGTGTTCATTCCTCTGGACCAGAACTTCGGCAGCGGCGGCGGGGTCTTCGTCGATTTCTTCGGCCAAAAGGCCGCGACGGCGACGGGACCGGTGGTGTTCGCCCTGCGGACCAAGGCGCCGCTGTTGCCGATGTTCATCATGCGCAATCCGGACGACTCGCATCGGGTCGTGATCGAGCCGC
Source organism: Candidatus Omnitrophota bacterium (assembly GCA_023247755.1). Taxonomy (GTDB): domain Bacteria; phylum Omnitrophota; class Gorgyraeia; order Zapsychrales; family JAHFFX01; genus JAHFFX01. The sequence goes on from JAHFFX010000158.1 coordinate 4,403, forward strand.
CGCTTCCCCTGCAGATCGGCCGGGACGACAAGGAGACCGTGTTCATCAACACCGCGCGCATCACCCAGGTGATCGAGCGTTATGTCCGGCAGTATCCGGCCGAATGGGGATGGATGCACCGTCGCTGGAAGAGCCAGCCGGCGGGGTCAGCGGGGAACGGGGAGTCGGCTCCCGGCGCCACCGTTGGAGAAGAGCAGGTCGCGTGAACCAGGAGGGGTGGTTTGATGCCGTTCAAGGATGCACCGGCTAAGAAGATCGGTTTGACCGTTCTGGGAATTGCGCTTCTATTGACGGGGATCACGCTCGTTTTTTCCTGGTGGCCACTGGTGGTCATCTTTTTCAAAGGCGTTCTGGGGATGTTCCTGGCGGTCACGGGCCTCGTGGTCCTCGCTCTAATCAGGGATTGATCATGACAAAAGAAGGGATCAGTTTGGGGAACCGGCTGCGGCGGCATTTCATCGCGGGGATCGTGATCTTCCTGCCGCTGGCGCTCACGGTCAATCTTTTCATCCTCACGATCAGTTTTGCCGACGGGATCCTGGGGCGTTATATCGAACCGTATTTTTCCCGGGAATTCGGGTTCTATTTCCGCGGAGTGAGCATCCTGGTCACGTTCTTTGTCGTTTTCATCATCGGGTTCCTGGCCAACAACTTTTTCGGAAGAAGGATCTACCATTATTTTGAAGGGCTGCTCACGCGCATCCCGTTCTTCAAACAGGTCTATCCGGCGATCAAGGAGATCTCGTTGTTCTTCTTCTCCGATGAGAAGAAGATCAGTTTTGAACGCGTCGTTGTGGTGGAATGGCCCCGGCACGGCGTGTATGCCATCGGTTTTCTGACCAATGATTCCCCAAAAAAGATCTGTGAAAAGACCTCGCAGGACCTCTGTAGCGTGTTCATTCCTCACACGCCGACGCCCCTGACCGGGTTCCTGACCATGATCCCCCGCAAGGACAT
>JAHFFX010000159.1 GCA_023247755.1 Candidatus Omnitrophota bacterium
TGCACAGCGGTTTTGATACCGATTTTTACAGTCTGAAGCTGGTGGCTTGGTTCTGGTTCGCGGCGGCCTTGTCGATGTGCCTGCATAACCTGTTGAATGCCGGGTCTATTCATGCTATAAAGAGAACTCCATAAATTTACGGAGGTAGGTATGGCCAACAGAAAAAAGGCGCTGATCACCGGTATCACCGGGCAGGATGGTTCCTATCTTGCCGAGCTGTTGCTCAAAAAGGGATATGAGGTGCATGGGATCATCCGCCGTTCGAGTTCCTTCAACACGGACCGCATCGACCATCTTTATCATGATCCGCACGACCGCGGCGCCAATCTGCGCCTGGTCTATGGCGACCTCAACGACGCCAGTTCCCTCAACCGGATCATCAAAACGATCCGGCCCGACGAGGTTTACAACCTCGGAGCGCAGAGCCACGTGAAAGTCAGCTTTGAGATCCCGGAATACACCGCCGAGTCGGTGGGAGTGGGAACGGCCAGGCTGCTGGAAGCGATCCGCGATTCCGGCATCAAGACGCGTTTCTATCAGGCTTCCAGCTCCGAAATGTTCGGCAAGGCCAGGGAATTCCCGCAATCCGAGAGAACGCCCTTTTATCCGCGCAGCCCCTACGGGGCCGCGAAGGTTTATGCTTACTGGATGACGGTCAATTACCGCGAGGCCTACGGGATGTTCGCCGCCAACGGCATTCTCTTCAACCATGAGTCGCCCCGCCGTGGGGAAACGTTCGTCACCCGCAAGATCACCATGGCCCTGGCCCGCATCAAACACGGGAACCAGAAGAAACTTTATCTGGGAAATCTGGATTCGAAACGGGACTGGGGTTTTGCCGGCGATTACATGGAGGCGGTGTGGCTCATGCTGCAGCAGCCCAAACCCGACGATTACGTGATCGCCACCGGCGAGACCTATTCCGTAAAACAGTTTCTCACCGAGGCTTTTGGGTATGCCGGTCTCAATTGGAAGAAATACGTCGAGATCGACCCCCGGTACTTCCGCCCCACGGAGGTGGATTGCCTGATCGGCGACAGCTCGAAGGCGCGCCAGCGCCTAAAATGGAAACCCCGGGTGGGTTTCAAGGCGCTGGTGCGGATGATGGTCGATGCCGATATGGACCTGGTTCGCAAACAGATTTATGGTACTGGGAAACCTCGGGCAAAATGAATTATCTCTCCGGCAAGAAAGTGTTGGTGACGGGCGGGGCCGGATTCCTCGGCAGCATTGTCGTGCGCGAGCTTCGCAAGAAGCGCTGCCGCTCGATCTTCATCGTGCGCTCCCGGGACTACGATCTGCGCCGGATGCAGGATGTGCGGCGTCTGCTGCGGGACGCGCGGCCGCAGATCGTCGTCCATCTCGCGGCCTCCGTCGGCGGTATCGGGGCCAATCGCCAGAACCCCGGAAGGTTCTTCTATGATAACCTTATGATGGGCGTGCAGCTGATGGAGGTCTCCCGCTTGAGCGGCGTGGAAAAGTTCGTGGCCATCGGCACCATCTGCGCTTATCCGAAGTTCACACCCGTTCCTTTCAAGGAGCAGGACCTTTGGATCGGTTATCCCGAAGAGACCAACGCTCCCTACGGACTTGCCAAGAAGATGCTTCTGGTGCAGGCGCAGACCTATCGAAAGCAGTACGGCTTTAACGCCATTTATCTTTTGCCCGTGAACCTCTACGGTCCCGGCGATAATTTCTCCGAGACCTCCTCGCACGTGATCCCGGCCCTCATCAAGAAGTGCTGCGATGCCATCCGCCGCGGAGAAACTTCCATCACGGTCTGGGGGACCGGCAAGCCCACCCGGGAATTTCTGTATGTCGATGATGCCGCGCGCGGCATCGTGCTCGCGACGGAAAAATACAACGACACCCGGCCGATGAACCTTGGTTCCGGAAAGGAGATCTCGATCCGGGAACTGGCCGGGCTGATCGCCACTCTGACCGGGTTCCGCGGAAAGATCCTCTGGGACACCTCCCAGCCCGACGGCCAGCCGCGCCGGCGGCTGGATATTTCTTTTGCCCGAAAAGCGATCGGTTTTTCCGCCAAGGTGGGTTTTGAAGAAGGCTTGAAAAAGACCATTGCCTGGTATCGCCGGGAAGTAATGCCCCGGAATGCTGCGGAAGGCGGGAACCGTTGAGCGCTTCCGGCGGGATAGGTGCCAGCAGGACCGAGCGGGCCGTCATCTGGTGTGACCGGGTGATGGCCTTTGCCATCATCGCTCTGGTCTACTTCATTCCCATCTCGATCGCCATCGTGGAAAGTCTCTTCGGAGTGGCGCTGGTCAGTCATTTCATCAAACGCGGGCTCATGTTCTCGCTGGCCTTGCGTCGGGAGGCCAAGGTTTCCGTTCATCGGTTGTTCCCGCAATGCGTGATGCTTTTCCTCAAATCGTTCAAGCCGGTCGACAGCCCGCTGAGCCTTCCGCTGGCGGCGTTCGTATTCAGCGGTTTTCTTTCGATCTTCTTCAGCCATTACCTGGTCCTCAGTCTGCGCGGCTTCTTCTTCAAGCTTCTGGAGTGGGTCTATTTGTACTTCTTGTTCATTGAAGCCATCTCGGATCGTAAACGGATGAAGATCGTGATGTGGGTGTTTTTCGTTTCTGCGCTATTGGCCGGGGTCGACGGCCTTGTCCAGCACCTCACCGGCAAGGAATTCATCTTTGGACGCGCCGACTTTGACGGGCGGATCAGCGCCTCGTTTCGGCACCCCAACGATTTTGGCGCTTATCTCGTTGTGGTAAGCTCGCTCGCTTTTTCGTTTCTGTGGCTTTTTCCCGGCGGAAGCCGCAATCCCTGGGGAAGCCTCGCAATGATCCGTAAACAGGATGCGCTCCTGGTACAGGGGTTGAGGGTCTTTGTCATGGGATTGTTCCTGCTGCTCTATTACGATCTGGGATGGACGTTCTCCCGGGGGGCGTGGGGGGCTTTCCTGCTCGCGTTCATTTATCTGGGGTCATTGCGGAAATGGAGGGTCGTCATCCCGCTATTGCTGATTGTTGTCTTTATGCAGTTCTTCTCTCCGCAGATGGAGGAAAAGCGAAAAGTGTCTTTCATCACCGATGATACGGGTTATGTGCCGCGGCGGCTCAAGATGCTTCAGGAATCATCCCGGGGAGAGAACGGAACCTCGGCGGGGGGAGGGGCCACGGCGGACCACAGCGACGGCCGAAACGGGGATTATCTGCGGGCGATCCTGGAGCCGCTGGAGCATTTCAGCGGTTCCGGGCGCAGCGCTTTCTGGGAAGACGCCATCCCGATCATCCGCCATTCACCCATCTTTGGTAACGGCATCAATACGTATTCGCAGATGGCCAAGGGTCGCAGCGGCTATCCGCATAATTGTTATCTGCAGTTGACGGCGGAGATGGGCCTGCTGGGGCTGGCGATCTTTGGCTGGATGCTCTATGTGCTTTTCCGGGAGGCCCGGCGGGGATTGGCTTGGGTCAAGGACAGCGTGCTCGCGTTCGTCCTGCCCGGCGCCATGGCGGGGCTGATGGGTTTCCTGGTGCACAGTTTCGTTGATACCAATTTTTATTCCGTCCAGTTGGGCAATCTCATGTGGGTGACCATGGGGATGATTGGGGCCTGCCTGAGCATACAAAAGCGGCTTGATGGAATGGAGGGGCCGGGGAGACCTTTTCGCGCGGCCATTTCCGGTGAAGACAAAAGCGGCTAAGATCATAAAGCGGTATAGGGTCGTCCTGTTCTGTCTGGCGCTGGGGAGCGCCCGTTATGTTGAAAGCGCCGCTCCGGTCAAGGAATACGGACGGGTGTTCGCTCATTTCGGAGAAGAGCGTGAGCGCAAAGGGAAACTGGATGAGTCGGTCTCCTCTTACCAGAAGGCCCTGCGCTTCGACCCGACGCTTGCGGAAGCGTATCATCGCCTGGGCGTCGTCTACCGGCTTAAGGGGGACCTGAACAAGGCGGTTGCTTTCTCGGAAAAGGCCGTGCTCCTGGCGCCGGAATTCCATCAGGCCTATCACGATCTGGGTCAGGCCTATCGGGCGCAAGGGGATTACGCTTCGGCGCTCAATGCTTTTGAGAAGGCCTGGGCCCTTTACCCCATTCTTCCTTTTGAGAAGCAATATCTTTATGATCTCGCCATCGCCTATCGGGATGTGGGGGACCTGGTCAACGCGCTCGACCGGGCCAAGGAGCTCCGCAAGAAAGATGCCGAAGGGGCCGACCGTTTGATGAAAGAACTGGATCCGGAATAGGGAAAACAACTCCGGGAAACCTGCCTCGAACGGGTTGACAAAGACGACGATTTCAGTATAATGGGGAAGTCTTTTGGAGGATAGAAGCGGTGCTGGCATGAAAAGCACCGATTTTTTTTACGGACTTTTACCAGAACAATTGAGGAACGAATCGACATATGAATAAGAAGACCATCAAAGACATCACTATCAAAGGGAAGAAACTCGTTATCCGCGTTGACTTTAACGTCCCTTTGGATACGAATTTAAAGATCACCGATGACCGCCGCATCCGGGAAGCCCTTCCCACCATCCAGTACGCTCTGGCTAACGGGGCTTCCAAGGTGATCCTCATGAGCCATTTGGGCCGTCCCAAGGACAAGGTTGTTGAGGAGTTAAGGCTCAAGCCCATCGCCAAGCGCCTTGAAGAACTTCTTAAGGAAAAGGTCCTGCGGCTGGATGATTGCATCGGCCCCGCGGTCGAAACACAGATCAAGAACAGCAAGGAACGGATCGTTCTTCTTGAGAACCTTCGTTTTCATAAAGAGGAAGAGGCCAACGATCCCGGTTTCGCCAAAAAATTGGCGGCTTACGCCGACATTTACGTCAACGACGCCTTCGGGACCGCGCACCGCGCGCACGCCTCGACCGCCGGCATCACGAAATTCCTTCCCGCAGTGGCCGGGTTCCTGCTCGATAAGGAGATCCGCTATTTGGGCAAGACCCTCGAAAATCCCCAGAAGCCGTTCGTGGTGATTTTCGGCGGGGCGAAAGTTTCCGACAAGATCCTGGTCATCGAGAACCTTCTGCCCAAGGCCGATGCGATCATCATCGGCGGCGGCATGGCGTACACCTTTCTTAAAGCGCAGGGGAAGAACATCGGCACCTCGAAATTGGAAGCGGACAAGCTCGATGTCGCGCGCCAGATCATGAAGGAAGCAAAGGCCAAGGGAGTGAACCTCGCCATTTCCTCGGATTTCGTGGCCGTCACCAAGTTCGAATCTTCCGCCGACATGAAGATCGTCAAGGACATTCCCGATGGATGGATGGGGGTGGATGTGGGACCAGAAAGTCGCAAGCAGTTCAAGGAGATCCTCGCGACCGCCAAGACCGTTATTTGGAA